>NZ_JACDNT010000011.1 GCF_017656475.1 Archaeoglobus sp. | reverse complement strand
TCAAGTTTCACATCGAGGTTTGTTAGAGTGGGAAATAATTTCGGGAAAAGACATAGGATGCGGCTTAGAGAAATAAATAAAACAAAAACTAAAGCTCGGCCTCAAAGTCCTCTATGCTGTATGTGAAGTCCTGCCCTCTGATCTTCGCTATTTCCCTGGCAAGAAGCCAGTAAACTATTGCCAAGGCCCTCCTTCCCTTGTTGTTTGTTGGGATTACTAGATCAACATCTGCCGAAGAGTTGTTGGAATCGCAGAGCGCGACTACAGGAATTCCGACAGCAGTTGCCTCACTAACAGCCTGCTTGTCTATTGCCGGATCATTGACAAAAACGACCTCAGGTTCCCTGTATTCTGAGAGCATAGGATTCGTCAGAGTGCCAGGGATAAACCTGCCTATGATGTACTCACTACCCACGACTTTTGAGAACATCTGAACCGGCTTGTGGGCGTACTGTCTTGCGGCCACCAGCAGAATCTTTGATGGTTCAAATCTTGAAAGGAACTTCGCCGCAACTCTGATTCTCTCATCGAGCTTTCTGATGTCGAGAACGTAAAGCCCGTCCTGCCTTACCTTGAAGATGAACTTCTTCATGTCCCCTGTCTTGATCTGAGTACCTATGTGCACTCCAGCAGCGAGATAGTCATCCGGTGGAACCAGATATTCGTATTCTTTCTCCATCATATCATCACCATTCTCGGTTTGTCCATTAATTCTTCAATCCTTATGAGCTCGTTGAGCTTGGATATTCTCTCCCCTCCAACAACACCTGTCTTTATTAACTTTGCGTTGAACGCAACAGCGAGATGAGCTAGGCTCTCATCCTCCGTTTCACCGCTTCTGTGGCTCACCACAATACTGTAACCGCTATCCTTCGCCACCTTCACCGCCTTAGCTGTCCCGCTGAGCGTCCCGTTCTGGTTTGGCTTGATAAGGACTGTATTTGCAGCCCCCATTTCGACTCCTTTCCTTACCAATTCTGGATTTGTAACGAAAAGGTCGTCTCCGCACACCATGCACCTAACCTGCTTTGTTAACTCTGCAAAGCCCTCAAAGTCCTTCTCGTGGAGTGGATCTTCGATGTAGAGCAATTCATACCTGTCTGCCAGCTCCGCCATGTAAGCAATCTGCTCCTCTGTTGTCAGCTTCTTATCGGAATAAACATACCTCTCTCCATCCCACAGTTCGGAGGCGGCAACGTCTATTCCCATCCTCACTATCACTCCAAGCTCATCCTCGACCTTCTGTATAGCTTCGCTCAGTATTTCAAAGGCCTGCTCATCGGTTATCTGCGCGGCCCAAGCGCCTTCATCACCCTTTGCGGCGAAAATACCCCTGCTCTTGAACTCCTTCTTTAGCTGCTTGTGAACAGCAGCATTGGCTCTCTGAGCCTCGAAGAATGTTTTCGCTCCGACAGGAATTACGAGGAACTCCTGAATGCTCGTGGAGCCTTCAGCATGCCTCCCGCCACCAATGACGTTTCCCAAAGGATAGGGTAATTCCTTTGCAAACGCCCCTCCAATGTACGCGTAAAGCGGGAGGCCAAGAATCTCGGCAGCAGCCTTGGCAACAGCAAGGCTTGCGGTTATGGCGAAATTGCCACCAATTCTTGAAAAATTCTCGGTCCCATCAACCTCCCTTAGGGCCTCATCAACGCTCTCCTGGTCAAAAACGCTCATTCCAATTATTGCCTTTGAAACCTCTTCTTCAATCTCCTCAAACTTATATGGATTCACTACAACGGCTTCAGCACTTCCTGTCGATGCTCCGCTCGGAGCCATTGCTTTAGCTACAACATCTCCCACAACAATTTCGCACTCAACAGTCTCATTTCCCCTGCTGTCAAAAACGATTCTGTAGTGAACATCCTCGATTATCAAGTTATCACCTCAGAAAAGGTCGTATCTATCAAGCCATATGAATTCATTTCTTTTCCTCCTCACGGTAATTGGAATAACGCCCCTGTTAAACTCCTCAAGGGCTATTTCGAGAGGCTCAATTTTTTCAGTTTCTATCAAAACTGGAGCACCCATTGCTATCTGCAATGCCCTGGCTCCTATAATCCTCGCCTTCTCAAATCTCGTATATTCAAACGGGAACTTTACTTTAATGCCCATCACCCCTCAAAGCGGATGGGGCCGCCGAGATTTGAACTCGGGTCACGGCGTCCCGAACGCCGCAGGATCACCAGGCTACCCCACGGCCCCATGAAAGCGGGATAGCTCCTTAATTACAGACTTATGAGTTATGAACATTCTCCTGCAGCAGTATCTCTCGATTCCAAGCTCGTCCAGAGCTTCCTTCGGACTTTTGCCTTCGTGAAGCTTCTTCTTGTACTCGTCGTAGAGGTGGCCTATCACTGCCCCGCATGAAAAACAGCGAATTGGGAAATCGCTGGAATTCTCATTTTTTGGAATGTCCATCTGTTTTCACCTGTAGGACGTCTGTCTCCTCGCTCTTGCTCCTCTTCCACCCTGAATCTTCGGAAGCTTTCTCCTTACATCGTTAACCAGAAGAGTTCTATCGTACTCCAAGAATGCTTTTCTAAGCTCCTCATCACCGCTGAACTCAAGAAGAGCTCTCGCTATTGCAGTTCTCGCTGCCTCAGCCTGTGCCATGAACCCTCCTCCCCAGGTCTTGACTTCAATATCAACCTTCTCTGCAAGCTCCTTTGCTATGATTAGAGGTTCCATTATCTTCATTCTCGCCAGTTCAGGCTGGTGAATCTCCACCGGGACGCTGTTTATCCTCACTCTCCCCTTGCCCGGCTTTATAACAGCCCTTGCAGTGGCCGTTTTTCTCTTACCGCTCGTTACAACAATCTTCATTTTAGACACCCCTGAATCCGAGATATCTGCTTACCTCTGCAAGAGTGACGTATTTGTCTGTTTTTGAAACTTTCTCCAGCAGGGCGTCATCAATTCTCTCGAACTCCCTGCCCTGAAGCTCCTCGGGAACACCCATGAAAACTCTTAGCCGCCTGTAGGCGTCTCTCCCCCTCGAACTCTTCCACGGGAGCATCCCTCTGACAGTTCTCTTGAATATTCTCTCCGGATGCCTCGGGAAGTACGGCCCCTTCTCCTTGCTTCCCCTATCGTACTTTTCCTTGTACCTTTCAAAGACCATGTACTTGTCTCCTGTAATTACAGCCTTCTCAGCGTTCACAACAACAATTCTCTCCCCCTTAAGCAACCTCTTTGCAATCTTGCTGGAAAGCCTTCCAAGAATATGGCCAGAAGCATCAATAACTGTGAAGTCATCACCAAGAGTTTTTATAACCCTGCTAACGTTAACGGCCATTCCAACCACCTCAGACCATCAGCCTTACGCCGCTGCCCTTTGGATTTTCCCTCAAAAGCTCCTCTATTTTCATACAAGCCCCTCCTGCTTCTTTGATTTTGCTCGCTGCCTTTTCCGAAAAGTTGAGCGCTGCAACCTTTACAGGCTTCGTGATGCTCCCCGTGCCCAGTACCTTTCCTGGCACAACGACATACTCGTTCGGCTTCGCGTACTTTTCAATCTTCGATACGTTTACCTCTGCATGCAGTCTCCTAGGTTTTGCCAGCCTCTCTGCTACCTCTTTCCATATCGGTGCTTCATTCCTCGCAGACTCGCTTAGCAGTACATCGATGAGAGTAACGAGGTTTGGATTAGACTTCCTCTTCTGCAACTTCCTTATCTTGCTCATGTCAACTACACCTCAGCGTAGTTCTGACCGTTACACCACGGAATTTAAATCTTTGCCGCATGTTAATTTTTAATGTTCTCCCTTCGTAGGACTAAAAACGGTTTCGATGCATGAGGGGGTGGAAAAATGCAGATAGGTGTTATAGGTGCTGGTGAGTGCGACGAGGAAATTTATAGAATTGCGTACAGAGTAGGAGAGCTTGTAGCGGAGAAGGGGCATGTTCTTGTAAACGGTGGTCTGGGTGGGGTAATGGAAGCCAGTGCGAGAGGAGCAAAAAGCAAAGGTGGTCTGGTTGTAGCGATTCTGCCAAGAAAAAAGGATTTGTGCAACGAATTTGCCGACATAAGGATTGCAACGGATATGGGGCATGCGAGAAACATTATTATTGTTCACTCCAGCGACGCCCTGATTTCCGTTGGTGGTGGATACGGCACGATTTCTGAGATTGCTATAGCGCTGAAAGAAGGGAAAAAGGTAGCCTCCATTGAACCTCCAGTCGTGGTTAAAGGAATGAAAGTTGTCGAAACTCCTGAGGAGGCTGTAGACTACTATATCTCTTCCTCAGTTAGATAGCAGCTTGGATCTGTTCCCCAGAGATCACCATACCTGTATGCCCTCACTCTAAATCCACCGCATATTTCCTTATACCTGCACCTCCCGCATTTTCCTCGCAAATATTTTGTTTTCTCCCTCAGCTTTTTCAATAGTTCGTCTTCTCCCATCCATATTTGCTCAAAGGGCTTATTCAAGACGTTTCCAATGGTGTAATCCCACCAGAACTGGTTTGGATGAACGTTGCCCTGATGGTCAATACAAGCTAACCTTATCCCGCTGCTGTCACCTCCTCTGAACTTCAGAAACTCGATTGCCATCTCAGCCTTTTCTGGATCAATTTCTTTTAGCCTGAGATACGTGTAGATTCCGTCAGCGGGATTGTCAACTGTCATAATCTCCAACCCTTCTTTTTCAGCTTCCCTGAGAAGGTTATCTATGAGTGCCCGCCTTTCCTCATTTGTGATGTCGTCCTTAAAATCCGCCCTTCCAGACGGGACGAGATGGTAAAGGCAGAACCTCGGTATCTCATGCTCCCTCGCCAGCTCTATGAGTGGTAGAACATCGTCGTAGTTGTATTTGCTCACCGTGAATCTGATTCCTGACAGTACGACTTCGGATGCTCTGAGCAGTCCGTTAAATGCCCTCTCATAAGCTCCCTCAACACCTCTAAACCTGTCGTTTGTCGAAGCTAAACCATCAAGGCTGACTCCAACATACTCAAAAACTTTGAGGTTTTCCGCCACGTCTTTGTCGATTAGAGTTCCGTTAGTTGAGAGAACCGACTTTATCCCCTTTTTCTTGGCATACTCGGCAATTTCAAAAATATCCTTTCTTAAGAGGGGTTCTCCGCCGCTGAAAAGGATCAACGGGACCTTAAACTCGGCGAGAGAATCCACAATCTGGAAACACTGCTCTGTTGTTAGCTCGTTAATGTCGAAATTGGCAGAAGCGTAGCAGTGAATGCACCGCAGATTGCACCTGTTCGTAACATTCCAAACGACGATTGGGCGAAGAGAGGAGGCAAATTCCTTCAGTTTTTTTGGGATAAAGCTGGAATCTCCTCCGTAGGTTATATGCCTTGAAACCGTCGCCTCTCCTGCAATCAGCTTGCTCAGACTGATCATCCTTTTGCATGAAACCAAACTTCAGAAATATTTTTCGAAGGAAAGTTTAAAATCAGACTTACCAACAAGAGCTAAGCCGGGGTTGCAGAGCCAGGCCACTGCGGGAGACTCGAGATCTCCTGGGCGTTGCCCGCGTGGGTTCGAATCCCACCCCCGGCGCTGCTGAACATTTGCGCTGCGGTTTTTGTAATTCTGCCCGTATAAACATCATGAGTTGGAAAACCTTTAAAAAATTCCAAATCTATTGAGCTTGTGAAAGTCGCAATTATCGGCGGTGGAGCGGCAGGAATGAGTGCAGCTTCGAGAGTTAAAGCTTTGCAGCCTGATTGGGATGTTAAGGTATTTGAGAAGTCAAGGTGGGTTAGTCACGCTCCCTGTGGGATCCCCTTCTTCGTTGGAGGGGCTGTGGAGAAATTTGATGATCTTTGCGCTTACGATATCGACTACTTCAGGCGTGAGAGAGGGATTGGCGTTCATACCGGCGCGAGAGTGATAGAGGTTGATGATGGAATTCTGAGGGTGAATGAAGGTGGAAAGGAAACGACTTACGAGTGGGATAAGCTGCTATTTGCCACTGGCTCCAAGGCGGTAAGGCTTGGTGTTGAGGGGGAAGATCTCGACGGTGTAATTTACGTTGATGACATCGAAAATGCCGAGAGAGTGAAAATGGAAGCGGCGAAAGTTGATAACGTTGTTGTTGTTGGCTCAGGCTACATTGGGGTTGAAATGGCAGACGCCATCACCAGACTTGGAAAAAACGTAACTGTTATTGAGGTTATGGAGCGTCCCCTGCCGGAATATGATGCAGAAATTGCTGCAATAATCAAATCGGAGATGGAAAAGTACGTAAATCTCAGATTGAGTGAAAGAGTGACGGCTTTTGAGGGGAAAGACAGAGTTGAGAAGGTCATCACGAACAAGGGTGAATACCCCTGCGAGCTTGCAATTATCGCAGTAGGAGTTGTCCCTAACACCGATCTTGCTAAAGGCCTAGTTGAACTTGGGGTTAAAGGAGCCATTAAGACGAACAGCAGGATGGAGACGAGCAGAGAAAACGTTTACGCGGCAGGAGATTGTGCTGAGTCGGTCAACGTCGTTACGGGAAAGGAGGACTGGATTCCTCTTGCCGCTCCGGCAAACAAAATGGGGTACGTTGCGGGAGTCAACATGGCTGGATTTGAAATGCATTATCCCGGCTCGCTGAAAAGTCAGCTGACTGGTTTTAGGAACATAGAAATAGGAAAAGCAGGTTTGAGTGAGAATGAGGCGATAAGGCAGGGATACGAGATCGTTTCAGCATTCATAACTTCAAGAACGTCTGCTCGCTATCTTCCGGGTGGGTTGATCCATCTGAAAGTCGTCGCTGACAGAAACGGGAAGCTTCTTGGCTTGCAGGCTGTTGGCAAGGATGTGGCGATGAGAGTTTATGCAGCATCTGCCCTTCTGCATAAAAATGGAAATGTGAGAGACCTGTTCTTCACGGATTTCCCCTACTATCCGCCCGTATCGAGAGTATGGGATCCTCTCGTCGTCGCTGCGAGGAACATATTCAGGAAGCTCGGAATGCCCTAGCTACTCGTACTCGATAGTTGCTGGAGGCTTCGGAGTAACGTCGTAGACAACTCTTGAGACTCTATCTATTTCACCCGTAATCCTCAGTGCTATCCTTCTCAGCTTTTCATACTCTATTTTTATTGGATCCGCAGTCATCCCGTCTCTTGACTCCACAGCCCTAATCGAGATTATGTACCCCCATACTCTCACATCTCCCTTTACACCGGTCGCCTTGCCAATAAGTGCGGCAAAGCACTGCCACTTCTCGTAGTCGGCAAGTTCCTCCTCTACAATTTTGTTCGCCTTCCTGACTATCTCAACCTTCTCTGGAGTTACCTCTCCGACGATTCTCACAGCCAAACCTGGGCCGGGGAAAGGCATCCTTTCTGAAATCTCCTCCGGTAAGCCGAGATATCTCGCTACCTCCCTCACCTCGTCCTTGTAAAGCTCTCTGAGCGGTTCAATGACGTCCTTGAACTTGTATTTGGTAGGAAATCCACCGACGTTGTGGTGACTCTTAATCCCTCCCTGGCTCTCGATGATATCTGGATAGATTGTTCCCTGGATCAGATACTCTGCGTTGTGCTCTTCCGCAACCCTCTCGAATATCCTGACAAAAAGCTCTCCTATCACCTTTCTCTTTTCTTCGGGGTCTGTGACACCCTTGAGAGCCTTGAAAAATTCATCCTTCGCGTCTATGAAAACAAGCCCCATGTTCCCGAAAATTTCCTTGATTCTCTCCGGCTCACCTTCCCTCATTAAGCCTGTGTCCACAAAAACAGGAATGAGTCGGTCTCCTATGGCTTTGTAGGCCAAAACTGTACAGACGGAGCTATCTACACCACCTGAGAGTGCTATAATGGCTTTTCCGTCTTTTACTTTCTCCCTGATCTCCTTAATTGCGTTTTCGACAAACTTCTGCACGTCCATCAAATCTCCTCCTCCCTTCTGTATTTCAGCGCGGCTTTCACAAACCCGACGAACGGCGGGGAAGGTTTGTAGGGTCTTGATTTAAACTCCGGGTGGAATTGAGTTGCGAAGAAAAAGGTGTGGTCTGGAAGCTCTGCAATTTCCATTCTTCTGCCCCCATCTGAGTAGGCACTGAAAACAAGTCCTTTGCTCTCTATTTTCTCAATGTATTCTGGGTTGACTTCGAACCTGTGTCTGTGCCTCTCGATGACCTTCTCACTTCCATAAAGGCTGTATGCGATTGTTCCGGGCTTTATTGTTACCTCGATGTCTCCGAGCCTCATTGTCCCGCCTTTCTCATCAATACCTCTCTGTTCTGGCAGTAGGTCAATGACCGGATGGGGTGTGTTCTCATCAAGCTCGGTGCTGTTGGCACCGCTGAGACCAACAACATTCCTTGCAAACTCTATCACCGCAAGCTGGAATCCGAAGCAGATTCCGAGGAAAGGTATGTCGTTCTCTCTGGCGTATTTGATTGCTCTAATCTTCCCCTCAGCCCCTCTTGAACCGAAACCTCCCGGAACTAATATCCCATCCACATCAAGTGTGAAGTCACCGACCTCTTCCAGATCCTCGCTGTCAACCCAGACAATGTTAACCTTGCATCCCGCTTCTATTCCCCCGTGCTTTAAAGCCTCCTTGATGCTTAGATACGCATCCCTGACGTCAACATACTTCCCTACAATGGCTATTGAAACCTCCTCGTATAGCGTTTTCATCCTCTTTACCATGTCTTCCCACTCTTTCCTGCTATCTCTTGGCTCCAACTTCAGCTTTTTCATCAAGTACTCGTCGAGCTTCTCCCTCTTGAAAATCAAAGGCACCTCGTAAATGTCTTCAGCGTCTTCATTGCTTATAACCGCCTCCTCAAGCACATCACAGAAGAGAGCTATTTTCTTCTTCGTTGAAGGTTTTAGCTTTTCCGAGCACCTGCCGACTATCACGTCTGGATGCAGACCCAGCTCCCTCAGTTCCTTTACGCTGTGCTGTGTGGGCTTTGTTTTCTGCTCACCTCCAGCATCTAACGGAACTAGAGTCACGTGAACGAGGGCAAAGTCCTCATCCCTTTCTTCATTGTGCATCTGCCTTATAGCCTCAAGAAACGGCATCCCCTCTATGTCTCCAACCGTTCCTCCAATTTCGATGAGGCATATCTCCGCATTGCTCTCCCTTGCAACCCTTCTTACCCAGTTTTTAATCTCGTCCGTGACATGGGGGATAATTTGCACGGTCTGGCCGAGATAATCTCCTCTCCTCTCCTTTTCAATTACCTTCCTGTATATCTTGCCGGTTGTGATATTGTGGTCTCCCGTGACCTCCTCTCCAATAAACCTCTCGTAGTGGCCGAGATCGAGGTCAACCTCGGTTCCGTCTTTAAGAACGTAAACCTCTCCATGCTGGAATGGATTCATCGTTCCGGCGTCGATGTTGATGTAAGGATCGATCTTTATGGGCACAACCTTGTAACCCATGTCCACAAAGAGCCTACCAATTGATGCTGCTGTAATTCCTTTGCCAAGTCCGCTCATCACTCCTCCGGTAACAACGATGTACTTCATTTTCTCAACTCCGGTGGACGCAAGTCAGGAATGCCATCTTCAATGGGAAACTCTTCCTTACAACTGCTGCAAACGAGCTTTCCGGATATAATCTCCTCATCGTTTTCTTCAGTAACCTCTAACTCCAGATCAGACTTGCAAAGGGGACAGGCGAGAATTTCAAGGAGTCTCCTTTTCATGAATGCTGTTGGAGGTATGAGTAAATAACCGTTTCCGCCTTAACTTTAAATACCCTCCAAAAGCCTACCACCATGGATTTCAGGAAAGAGAAGTCTCAGCTACTTCTTATCGCATCATTATCTTTGCCTTGGCTAATTTCTCTCACTCTTGATTATCCCCATCTACCCATTATCCAGACCTTCCTTTCAGGTATGGCTGTTATCTCTGCAAGCTTTCTCATTTCATGGGCTGCTGAGACGGCTGAAATGGACGTTCCGAGGTCTTTCAGCCTGGCAATTGTTGCACTTCTTGCGGTGCTGCCAGAATATGCTGTGGATGGATACTTTGCGTGGAAGGCGGGAAGCGTTGGTGGGGATTATGTGCACTACGCAACCGCCAACATGACGGGTGCAAACAGGTTGTTGATCGGCATCGGATGGTCCCTCATAGCTTTTCTTGCATTCAAGGCCATGAAGACCAAGGAAGTAAAGCTTGATGAGGGAATCAGGCTTGAAATCTTATTCCTTTTGCTTGCAACGCTCTACGCGTTCACTATACCTCTTAAGGGAAGCATTTCACCTTTTGATGCAATCGTTTTTGTTTCTCTCTACGCAGCCTACGTTTTCCTTGCAACAAAGGCCGAGAGAGAAGAAGTGGAAATGGGAGGTGTACCAGCATATCTCTGCAGCCTGAAAACCGGACAAAGGAGATTATCTGTTGTATTACTTTTCCTCTTCGCCGGATCAGTCATCCTGTTGAGCGTTGAAGCCTTCTCAGAGGGTCTGCTTGAAACTGCCAGAATTTTTGGAGTTGATGAGTTCTTGGCAGTGCAGTGGATCGCCCCTCTCGCCAGCGAGTCTCCTGAGTTAATTGTTGCAGTCTACTTTGTAAAAAGAATGAGAGTTACCGCATCGATGAACGCCTTAATATCATCAAAAGTCAACCAGTGGACTCTGCTTATCGGGACAATCGCAGTAATCTACAGCATCTCCGCCTTCAAGCTGCAGAGCCTACCATTGGATGCAAGGCAGAGTGAAGAGGTTTTGCTAACCGCTGCTCAATCCATTTTTGCAGTTGCAATTCTACTCGACCTCAAAATAAGCTGGAAGGAAGCTTTCGCCCTGCTTACACTTTTCGTGGTTCAGCTAATGTTTCCCGGTGTTGAGGTTAGGTATGCTATATCGGGAGTATACATCATTCTTGCACTCCCAATCTTTGTTAAGAACAGGCACGAAGTTGCTAAGAGTTTCAGGGCTGTAAAGAGTCTTATTTTTTAAGAATTCTCACGACTTCTTCAATTGGCATAGACTCAATTTTTTCTGCCAGCTCAAAAGCTTCCTCAAGATCGTCTTTTTTGACGTATCCGAGTTCTCTAAGTATTCTTCTTGCCTGTGCCTTGGCGAGAGAGATATCTCCCCTAACTTTCACAAAAATCATTACTGGCTCGCTTAAAAGCGCACCAGAATAGTCATCAGTCTGGAAAACGAGCTCTTTTACCTCAAGTTCCTCAACAAGCTCTCTAATCGCCTCCAAATAAGAAACAGCAACATTGGAATTTCCTTTTATCTTCTCTCCTTCAACATAGGCGTATTCAGCTTCCATTCAGGACCTCCTCAAGCTTTTTAAGGCACCACCTAACTCTTTCTTCCTCAACAATCGCCAGAATACACCCTCTTCCGTCCCTCCTGAAAACCACGTACTCACCATCAATCGAAAGGTAACCCTGAAATTTCTCGGCTGGAACGAGAAAGTCAACAAGTTCTTTCAACTTAGCTGCAAATTCCATGTCCATACCAACTGCTGATATCTCACCTGAGCTGGTTGCCAGTCTTTCAATATTCACTTTCTTTGAAATCTCTTCGGCTCTCACCACTCTACCAGCAGAGTTAAAGTAATAAACCTTTTTCGTTATAGAGGTAGAATAGCTTGTTTTTTCATTTTAAAAAATTGTTTTTAAAAAGTTAGCTGTCTGTCAGCCAGTTAGTTCCTGCCATCTCGGAATTAACACAGACAATAAAACGGAAATTTTTTCAATTAATATTCAACAAATGTATCATGCTTTTCACACCAGCAGAAACCGAAAATCTGAAAATGAAGAACCGACTCGTGAGGTCGGCAACAGCTGAGTCCATGGCCACCAAGGAAGGATTTGTGACTGATGAGCTGATAGAGCTTTACAAGAAGCTAGCGGAAGGTGGAGCTGGCACGATTATTACCGGCTACATGTTCGTAAGCGAAGATGGAAGGGCTTCATACAAGATGACGGGCATCAGTGAGGATAGGCATATTGATGGACTGAGAAGGCTCGTTGAAGAGGTGAAGAATGTTGCGAATGACGTCGTTTTTGTTGCACAGCTTGCTCACGCAGGAAGACAAACAATACTCGGCAACGCAATCGCCCCTTCAGCTGTAAGGGACCCCTACACGGGCGTTGAGCCAAGAGAGATGACTAAGGAGGATATCGAGAGAGTAATCGAGGCATTTGTCAATGCTGCTTTGAGGGCTGAGAAAGCTGGCTTTGATGCCATTCAGCTTCATGCAGCCCACGGTTACCTGTTGAGCGAGTTCATATCTCCACACACCAACAGAAGAAAGGATGAGTATGGTAAGGAGAGGGCAAAAATTCTGCTCGACATTTTTGAAAGAATTAGAGAGAAAAGCAGAATTCCTGTGATGATCAAGATGAACGCCTGCGACTTCGTTCCGGGAGGGCTTGAGGTTGATGAGGCTGTGAGGATAGCAAAGCTGCTCGATGACGCAGGATTTGAGGCAATTGAGGTTAGCGGCGGGATGTACGAGTCAATCTACCACAATCGCTATAATGTTGTAAGTCAGAAGGTGGCGAAGAGCGGAGAGGCTTACTTCAAGGACTATGCCTTCAAAATAAAGGATGCCGTAAGCATCCCCGTTATGTGTGTCGGCGGGATAAAGAGCAGAAAGACTGCTGAAATACTCCTTAAAAAGGTTGAATTCGTTTCGATGTCCAGACCGCTGATCAGAGACCCCTACCTTCCGAGGAAGATGATGGAAGGAGAGGTAGATGCTTCAGACTGCAAATCCTGCAACCTCTGCCTTACAGCAATCTTCGAGGGCAAACCTCTCGGATGTTATGCAAAGAACTAAAATTGAAAACTGTAGCCCGCCAAGTGGAATTCCCCTCACTGTTCAGGGAACGCATGGCTGGCGGGCACGCCGGGGTAAAAAGTGGTTGGTTAAAGAAAATAAAAAGCTTTCTAAAACTGGAAAAGGTTGAGGTTTGCAAACTTCTTCAACTCCCCTTCAAACTTACGCAGATTTTGAAGTCTATAGTCCTCTTCCAGAGCTTTTCTCAGAGTTTTTCTATCGGCTTCAAGCTTCATCTCTCTCGTTCTTCCATATCTACCCTTTGATATCACAACAGAGTTAAGCACACCCAGCATGTCCAGTTCAGAAATCAGGTCGCTTATCCTCCTCTGAGTGAGGGGGTTAATCCCTACCTTATTGCAGAGCTTTTTGTAAACGCAATATACTTCTCCTGTTGTGAACTTCGGTGTGTTCTCCGAGATTAGAGACATGCTGTACAGCAGAATCTTGCTGTGCACGGGAAGGGTTCTGACAGTCTCAATCATGTAGTCTGTCTCAATCTTCCTCACTGCCTTTTTAACATGCTCAACTCTCACCATGCTGTCCCTCTCCCTCTCAGCAATCTCAGCACTCACCCTCAGCAAATCAAGCGCTTTTCTCGCGTCTCCATGCTCTTGAGCAGCTATTGCAGCACAGAGCTGAATCACACCTTCTTCAAGCACTCCATCTTCAAAGGCCAGCTTTGCTCTCTGCTGAAGGATATCCTCAAGCTGCTCGGCATTGTATGGAGGGAAAACAATTTCTTCCTCACTGAGCGAGCTCAAAACCCTCGCGTCTAAGTATTCCTTAAACTTCAGATTGTTTGATATCCCTATGAGACATATGCTCGACTTCTCAAGCTCCGAGTTTATCCTTGTCAGACCATACAGAGCCTCCTCCGCTTTCTTCACGAGCTTGTCGATCTCGTCGAGAATAACGAGTACTCTCGCACCTCTCCTTTCAAGAACCTTCTTCACCTCATCATAGACCTGATCCGTAGGCCAGCCTGTCATTGGGACGTTGCTTCCAAACTTCCTTGCAAGGCTGGCTAGAACTCTGTAGGCTGTATCTACAATCTCGCAGTTTATGTAGTGCACAGCAACGTTGAGCCTGGCCTTCTTGCTCGCTTCCTCAAGCTGTCTGCCCACGAAAAGCACAGTAGCCGTTTTTCCCGTTCCGGTTTTTCCATAAATGAAAATGTTTGAAGGTGTACCACCTCTAAGCATCGGGGAGAGCAGTAACGCAAGCTGATTGATCTGCTCCTCCCTGTGTGGAAGCTTTTCTGGAGTGTAACTATGCCTTAAAACGTCTCTATTTTTAAATATTGTCGCTGAACTCAAAATATTTTCAAAGATATTCATTCAACCACCAGATTTGCCTTATTCCTCTCCGTATAAAGCTTTTACCATTCTCAATTTTTTTTATTTACAATTGAATCATATTCACTGCTGAGAGTTTAATGAAATCAGTCGTTAATTATCCTCAACCAACTTTGAGGTAAAGCAGGGCTTCCCTTCCAGCTATTGTTTCAAGTTCAGCATCACTTCCTATGGGTCTCCGAATATAAACTTCACGACCAACTTTTCCCAGCAGAAGCTCAAGCTGCTCCAAGGTGGCTTTGTTCACGTCAAGGTCTGCTTCAACAGCTGTGATGCTCCTATGGCCGTAGTCAACAACTCTGGCGTCAACATAGAGGTTTCTGGGATACATTCCAACCAGTCCTACAAGAATTGGGTAGGTGGCAAGCTGCCTTGCGTAGCTTATTTTCCCTTCAACCTCCACCCTCAGATCAGTTATTTTCCTTCCCTTCGGTAGCATTTTTTCGAGCATTGGAGTGTCTACATTCTCTCTGACTCTGTTTTTGAAGCTAAGAAACTCCTTTCTGTGCTTCTTCAGCCTTCTGTCACCCTCTTTCTCCATAGGAGTTCCCGGGAAAATCTTAACCTGCCTTATGTTGATCCTCCTCAGCAGAAGGTTTCTTTTCATGACCTCCTCAAGGAACTCATAGTTTATCTCGAAAGTTTCTTTTGTCTCGCCTTTCAGCCCTATCACGAAGTTTATTCCCGGCAGGAAGTACGGAAGGCCGTTGTAGGAGGGGTGTCTGCCGTACTTGTTGATAAGCTCAATGGCGAACATGACCTCCTCTGGAGTAGCTGCGAGGCTGTTTTTCCTCACAACTCTCTCATCAGCACTCTCAAGCCCCATCGCTGCAACATTTCCTGGAGTCTGATACATCACAATCGTCTTGATGATTTCAGCAGATTCTTCCGGATGCTCGGCTATCGTTTTCGGATTCACGTTGTCAAGATGGAGGGTTTTTATTTTCGGGCATAGATCCCATATGGCCCTGTGAAACTTCTTCATTTCTTCGGGATTCGGTTTTGGTACGCCTTCCTCAAACTCGCCCAAAAAGCTGAAAAAGTCCGTCTGTCTGCCGAGACGGAAGTACCTCACTCCACAATCGTAAAGAGCCTTTATCTCCTTCAGAACGTCTTCTGGACTGCGGAACCACAGCTTGTGGACTCTTTCGATGCAGAAGCTGCATCTGCCCCAGTAGCATCCCCTGTAGGTCTCGATCTCGCAGATGATGTGCGGAAAATCGGGATGCTGCCTTACCACCTCTGCTCCACGAACAGCAAAAGCATTCAGGTCGAATTTCTTCCCTTCAAGCTTTTCAAATAGCCTTTTTTCGAATGGGAAATCTAAGACTTCAACTTCAACGTCTTCGAGCATTCTTCGGTCTTTATCTGAAAGTTCCAGGGTTATGGGTCCGACGAGTATGTTTCTCCTCGCAACATTCATCGAAAAAAGCTCCTTCTTGCTTAAAGGCTTCCCCCCAAGATATTTGCCGGGAACGGCTATACCCGCAATGATTACGGCCAAATCAAAGCTTTTGAGCTTCTCAATCACCTCTGGATGTTCTCTCAGGTAGTCGATGGTGAAGTACTTTGGCTCAAAACCGGCAGATTTCAGCATTCCGTATATGTATCTCGGATAAGGAGCGACGTAAGGGGGAACTCCGAGGCAGGAGGGTTCGTCAACGTATCCGTCGATTATCGCAGCTTTCATCCCCTCTGGATTTTTGCGTGACCGCCTATTATAGACCCGCTCAGCTCAATGTTTCTTATTTCACAATCGTCGTCGATTATGCTCCTCCAGAGCCTAACCCTCTTCAAAACGGTCTTTGAGAAAACCACACTCTCGCTAACATCCGAGGAATCGATCTCGCAACCCTCACCGATGTACGCGTAAGGCCCCACTATTGACCTGCCCTTTATCACAACATCCTTCTCTATCACAACTGGCTCTATTATCTTGGCCGCCTTCGCGATTTCAACCGACTCGTGGACAGAACTGTCTGTGTAGAACTTGAAAGCCTCGATATAGGAATCGGGATTTCCAACATCGTACCAGTTTCCGTTGTTGAAAATACATCCGTATACATCCATTTTCTGGCAGAGGAAGCTGAGAAAGTCTCCGAGATTATCGCTCTTTTCATTTCCACCGACATATTCAACAAGTATCTCGGCAATCTCTTTCGGAAAGGCGTATATGGCTATCCCAACGAGCGTGGAAGGTGGTTTTTCAGGTTTCTCGTAGAACTTCCTTACGATTTCTTCCTCAAGCTCCGCCACACCATACCTTTTAGCCAGCTCGTAATCTCCGACATCGTAGAGGGCCGTGACGGGTGCTTTTTTCTCCCTGAAAAGCTCTACAAGCGGATTGAGGTCGAAGGAGAAAATGTTGTCTCCAGCAACGACCAGGAAATCGTCATCAATATTCTCAACAACCTGAGCGAGTGCCTTAACAGCCCCCAGCTTTTCCTCCTCCCTCATGGTGTCCTCAACAACCACTTCAACGTCCTTTCCCTCAGCCCACTTCCTGAAATCTTCCTCAAACCTCTTGTTTGTGGACAGCAGAATGGGCGAATTGAACTTCAGCACCTTCTCGTAAACGTGGTCGACTATTCTCTTGGTTCCAACTGGAAGTAGGGGCTTAGCCTTGGTCTTGGTTATCGGCCAGAGCCTCGTTGCGTAACCACCTGCCATTATTATGATTTTCATCTCTCTGTGTTTGCTCAAAAAAGAATAAAAAACTTTTGAGAGAGCCGAAATATGGACCTCAAACCTATTGGAGTTGTTAAGTCGCCCTTCAAAACCCAGAGTGATGCTCCGAGGCAGGGAAGGTTCTCGGATGCCGTGTCCGAAATAGTAATCTTCGATGAGTATGCGGATGGACTGTACAAAATCGAGAATTTCCGGTATCTAATCGTCCTCTACTGGATGGACAGAGCAAGCAGAGAAAAGCTGAGAGTAATACCGCCGGGCGAGAGTGAGGAAAGGGGAGTTTTCACCACCCGCTCTCCGAGCAGGCCAAACCCGATAGGATTCTGCGTTGTAGAGGTTCTTGAAGTTGAGAGAAACAGGCTGAAGGTCAGATGGCTGGATGCTCTCGATAACTCACCTGTAATCGACATAAAGATGTACTCTCCTGAGATTGACTGCGTTAATCGGTATGCAGGTCAACAACTTTGAAGGCTTCAACGTCCACCAGTCCGAGGTCTGTTAGCTTCAATTTTGGAATTACCGGGAGTGCGATGAATGAGAGTGTTATTATCGGAGATTTTAGCCTGCATCCCAGCTTTCTGATTTCATCCTCAACTTTCGTTAGCTTCTCAATTACAGCTTCGGCCTTCTCGTCGGTCATTATCCCGGCAACTGGCAGGGCCAACTCCGCTTTTATTTCAGAATCTGCAACAACTATCCCTCCCTGCAGTTCTATAACTCTGTTCACAGCCTCGCATATGCTGATGTCGTCAGCACCCACGCTCACGATGTTGTGGGCGTCATGGGCTATGCTCTGGGCTATTGCACCCCTCTTCAATCCAAAGCCCCTGACGTAGGCCTTTCCAATCCTCCCACTTCCCCTGTGCCTCTCAACCACAACTGCCTTCAGAATGTCGCGCTCTACATCAACACCCTGAACGTTCTCCACACTCTCGCCAGTCACTATCTCCCCGTCATAGACCTCGATAACTCTCACTTTCCCCCCTTCAATTTTAAGGCTCTCAGGAGTTATTTTTCTGGCATTGACCATCCTCTTCGCCCACTCAGGATGAGAATAGCTCCTGAATTCCGGTCTTTTTCCTCCCACAAAGACCTTCTTGACCTCAAATTTCCTCAGGTCTTTGAGTAGCACAATATCAGCCAGTCGGGAGGGAGAGATCAGACCTGCGTTGATTCCGAAGTACTCTGCCGGATTCATTGTGAGCATTTGCAGGGCTTTAATCTCGTCCACACCCTCCTCAATCGCTCTTCTGAAAACATGGTCGAGATAACCTTCCTCCACAATGTCCTTCACACTCCTGTCGCCGTCAGTTACAAGCATTGTGTGTCTGTTTCCTGCCACATTCTTCAGGGCTGAGAGATTTCTCGCTGCAGAGCCTTCCCTTATCATCACCCACATGCCAAGTCTGAGCTTCTCCTTTGCCTCGTCTATTGCAGTTGTTTCGTGGTCTGAAGAGATGCCAGCAGCAATGTAAGCGTTTAACCTCTTCCCCCTCACACCCGGGGCATGTCCATCCACAAGCTTTGCCAGAACGATTTTCTGAAGTACTTCTTCTTCAGCATCAATTACACCCGGAAAATTCATCATCTCAGCAAGTCCAAGAACCTCATCCTCCTGCAGGAGCTCCCTGATTTCCTCGACACCTATTTTCGCCCCTGAAGTTTCGAGGGGAGAAGAGGGGACGCATGATGGCACCATGCAGTAGAACCTTAGCGGGCTTTGCCTCGCTTCATGAATCATCAGCCTTACTCCCTCTTTCCCAAGAACATTGGCAATCTCATGGGGGTCGGCGACAACTGCTGTCGTTCCGCGGGGCACAACAAGCCTCGCAAACTCTGTAATTGTGAGCATCGACATCTCAACGTGAGTGTGGGCATCAATCAAACCCGGCACGGCAATTAAGCCTGAGGCCTCAAGCTCCTCAATACCGGAGTAACTCCCAACCCCGGCTACAAATCCCTCGGCTATGGCAATATCTCCGCTAAAAATCTCTTCATTGATTAAATCAACAATTTGAGCGTTTTTAATAACAAACTCAGCCCTTCTGTCGCCTCTCGCGACCTCGATAATCTTTCTCAGCTTGTTGATATCAGCAGTCGGTGAGGACATCCCTCACGAGTTCCTCATCAACTTCCAGATCAAACTCCTCCTTGAGAGCTTTGACAGCTTCATCAACGGTTTTGGCATTTACCTTGTCAATCAGCTCTCTTAACTCCTCCTTAACGCTCCAAGGATAGACTATCCACCTCCAAGCCTCCATCTTGGCAGCGTAGTAGTCGGGAACGAACTTCGACGTGCTTTTGTAGTCCACAACCGCCACTCTAATCTCAGCAGGATTGTACTGGCTCACGTGGTCTACAACTACCTTGATCGTCTCTCCCGTATCGGCAACGTCGTCAACGATGAGAACTTTCTTGCCGCTTACATCAACATTCAGCGGCTGAGTAATTTTGGCCTCCTCTCTTCTCTGTGCTACATCCCAGTGCTCTGTTTTAACACTGTAAAGCTCCCTGATATCTAAATAATCACAAACAATCCTAGCAGGAACCCAGCCACCTCTTGCAATGGCCACGACAGCATCGGGTTTGTAACCGCTTTCCCTAACCTTCAAGGCAAGCTCTTTGCATAGCTCTCGAATTTCATCCCAAGTGTAGAGGACGCACTTGAACTTCACGTTGGCTTTACAAAAATAGCATTTAAAATGTTTTCGATTACTGGTTTCGCTGGTGCGGTTATATGTGGTGAGCTTTGAAAGGATAAGTAAGAACACTAAAACCGTTTTATTCCCCAAAAATCCGGTCGACTAAAAGGTTAAAAAGTTGCGGGAAACTAAGGGAAATGTGAAGCTGGAAAACTACTACATCAAGGATGACGCGAGCACCGATGAGAATTACGGCTGCTACCCCACAAAGAGGCCGATAGAGGAGTACATCAGGAAGGGGCTAGTATGCATTGACAAGCCAATGGGGCCGAGCAGTCATGAAGTTGTCGTCTGGGTCAGGAAAATTCTAAACGTCAGCAAAACCGGGCATGCCGGCACTCTCGACCCGAGGGTTACAGGTGTTCTCCCAATTTTCATCGAAAACGCCACCAAAATGGTCAAGTTCCTTCAGGAGTCGAGCAAGGAATACGTTTGTCTCATGAGACTACATGGAGATGCAAAAAGAGAAGACGTCGAGAGAGTGATGAAAAAATTTGTCGGGAGAATTTACCAGCGTCCCCCTCTAAAATCGGCCGTAAAAAAGGTGCTGAGGATAAGAGAGATTTACGAAATCGAGCTTCTGGAAATGGAGGGAAGAGATATCCTTTTCAGAGTCGTTACCGAGTCAGGAACATACATCAGAAAGCTCTGCAGGGACATCGGAGAGATTCTCGGAACTGGAGCACACATGCAGGAGCTGAGGAGGACGAGGACTGGCAGGTTTGGAGAAGATATGTGCTACACTCTGCAGGATTTGCTTGACGCTTACATTTTCTGGAAGGAAGAGGGGGAAGAGAAGTACCTCAGAGAGATAATAAAGCCCATGGAGGTCGCTGCTGCTGATTTACCAAAAATCGTAATCAAGGATTCAGCAGTCGATGCGATATGCCACGGAGCGAATCTGTCTGTGAGGGGAGTGGCATACGTTGAGAAAAACGTTAGAAAGGACAGCACCGTCGCAATCTTCACGCTGAAAAACGAGCTGGTGGCGATTGGCAGGGCTCTGATGGATGCTGAGGACATTTACAGGCTAAAGAAGGGTGTGGCTGCTGACATTCAGAGAGTCTTGATGGAGAGGGGCGTTTATCCGAGAGTCTGGAAGTCATCTGTCAAGTCTTGAAGCTGCAAAGAACACTACGAACGAAACGATGAATGTCCAGACTGATGCAGGGATTCCAAGCGGTGAGAGTTTTGCAAAGCTCAGCACTACTGCGGTTGTAAAACCTGCGAGGAGCGTTGAAATTCCCGCAACTTTTGCCCCTCCTTTGAAGTGGAAAACTCCGAGAATCAGCGGAAGCTGGGCGAGGAGAATCGTTGAGCTAAGAACGCTAAGCTCCACTATGTAATTCGGCCTTGAGTACGCGAACAAGGTCAGGGCGAGTGTAAGGAAGACAATTATAACTCTCCCTGTCCCAACTCTCTCGCTCCCGAACAGGTCTCTTGAAAGCATCGAGGAGAGCGTCAAAACAATGGAGTTGGCTGTTGTTATTGCTGCTGCAAAGATGCTGAGAGAAATTGCCGCTCCAAGCAAAGGAGGCATTAAGCCGAGTAAGGTTGGCGTTACCGCATCCCTGTCCTCAACCCTCGGGAAAGCCCCCATCTCGGTCATTGTTCTCAGTTCAAGGCCGATGAGCGTGACTATTACCGTATAAACCAACCCGAAGAAGCCGAAGAGTATAACCATCCTTCTCAGCGATGCTCTGTCCTTGGGGATGTACAGGCGCTGAAAAACCTGCGGATTCGTCAGAGCGAAGAAGAACCACGGGAGCGTGAGAGAGACGAACCTTACAGGTGTCCAGACACTGTTTGGCACGACAAGCAGCTCTCCAAGTCTTGTGACTTCTGCAAAGAAGTTTTTGTCGCCGAAACCGTTGCTATTAACCCAGTAAATTGCCGCGAGTGCCATCACCAGCATGAAAACTCCCTGAATTGCATCCGTCCATGCCACACCCCTCAACCCACCCAGAAACGCCCAGAGAGCGATAAGTATGGCAGAAGCCGCAATGCCGTAAGAAAAGCTCATTGCGGAGGTTTTGTCCAGAATCAGCCCCACTCCTATCAGCTGAACGGAGAGGTAAGGGATTAGGGCAATAGTTGCCACCACAGACATCACAACCGCAACCTCTCTGCCGTATCTTTCGGCAATCATGTCTCCTGGAGTGATGTAGCCCCTCTCCTTCGCCATCTCCCACACTTTTGGGGCATAGTATGAGAGGAGGAAAAGTGTGCCCACAAGGTAGAAAAGCTCGAATCCAAGAGCGCCTACACCGCTCGCATAGCTAAGCCCAACGAGGCCGACCATCATGAAGGCTGAGTAAGTAGTTGCGGCATAGGTGAGGGCTGAAACAACTCCGCTGACTTTTCTCCCTGCAATGTAGTACTCTTCCTGCGTCTTCAAGCCCTTCATCGCCATCAGGGCAATCACAGTTCCGAGCACTACGTATCCAGCGAATGCGTAGAGAAAGACGTTCATTATCACCACCTCTTAATCGTGATATATATCAGATATGCAGCCGCTACAGCCGTCCAGTACAGATAAGTTGTCATATCATGGCTTTTTATCGCCACAAACGGAACCAGCATCGCAGCAATAATTATTACTCCTTCCAGCAGCTTCATCGAACATATGTTCGGCGTATTGTTTTTATCATTTTCGGGTGTTGGCATGAATCAAAAGAAACTCTCATGAAAAATTTCTTTCTGCTCTATCTTGAATGTTGCGATGACTGCATTGAATCTGTACATGCGATGAGGTGTTGAGAATGCAGCAACCATAAATGCACGCTGCTGATTTTTTATGTGTTTTAATTTTTGATTTGCAGTAAATAATGGGAAAGGCTTTAATATTTCATAAGTTAAAATCGTGAATATGGAAGAGATAATAAAATAAATCTTAAAAAAGATGTCAGCCTTGAGGAGGCTGAAAAATACGCCAAAAACATTGTTTCAAAAAGAGGAGAATACGTCCTTCTCTCAATGTGCGATTTGAAAACTGGATACAGGGCTCCTGCTGTTTACTGCTGTGGTGAAAAACCGTGGGAGGTTTACGCTGTGAGCAGGGGTGCCAATCTGAAGGTAAAGGTAAATGACTATGAGTTCTTTTTCAGATCGATTTGATTTATATTTTTGTGTATGGTTGTATTTAAAAAGAAAGGCAGGAAAACTCCAAGAACTCTTAACGAGAGCATAGAAAGCTGCAAGTAGCGGTATGGCTATCGCTGCCACCAAACCAGTAATCAAAGCAAGAAGCAGGTTTTCCGGTATTGGGATGTATTAGTCGAAAAATGCTGAAACTTCTGTCCCTTTATCGCCCTAAAAGCTCTTTATGCAACTATAAAGCCAGAATCTCCCCAACGAGTTTCGTGTAGTATTTTTTCAAATCTCCAGATAGTATCTCGCGTGCCTGTCCGGAAGGCTGTCAGCCGGCTCCTTCTCTCTGCTCAGATAAAGCCCGCAGTAGCACCTTCCGTATTTCTTGATGTCTTCTTCAGCATAAACGCACGGGCAGATTATTAGCCTGTCTATTTCCTTCTTTCCTGTTACAAGTCTGCATGGGCAGGTTGCGATCCCGTAATTTTTCTTGTTCTCAATCAGACCCCTTGCAAAATCCTTAACAAGCTCTGTGTCTGGATTTACTCTCCAGCCCCTCTTTTCAGCCACCCTTTCGAAAATCCGGAGGTATTCTTCCACGTCCATAATGCCACCATTAACTGCTGAGAAGCTCTCTGAGCTTCTCTTCGTTGTAGCCCAAAACGTGTTTATTTCCTTTGACGATGACTGGCACGGAATAACTCCCGGATATCTTGTGAACTTTCTCTATAACCTTCTTTCTCTCCTCCCCTTCCAGCTTATCAATCCATATAACCTCAAAATCTGCTCCTGATTTCTTAAGAAATTCTAAGGTTCTCTTGCAGTGGGGGCAGGTTGACAGCCCGTACATCAGAATTTCTGGCATGATGTTCCCTCATTTAGCAACTTTAAAAATTTTCCATTCGAAAATTTAATTATGTTTTGTAACAAAAAAGACTATGATATAAGTCGTTATTATTCCTTTCCTTTTTCACAACACTCTGCCTTCAGCCACACGAGGAGCACATCTACCCACACGAAAATGAACGACTTCAGCCACATGCTCCAAGAACCCTTGCTTCTATGTACTCTGACCGGTGCAATTTGATGAACAAGTTCTGAGCATTCAAAACTTATCTGTGATGATAAAGTATTTAAGAATACTCATATGAAATAATTATTCAAGAAAAATGAGGTGGTGGTATGAGGTACAACCTCTCAATTAAGAAAACCCTCTTTTTCCCCCTGCATGCATATCCGAACAAGGAGATAGTCTACAGAGACGTGTACAGGTACACCTACAAAAGATTTTATGAGAGATTGCAGAGAATAGCCAACTCTCTCGAAAACATAGGGGCTAAGGGAGCAAAGGTTGCCTTCATTGACTGGAACACCCACCAGTATCTGGAAGGGATGTTCGCCATTCCTATGATGGGCTCCATTCTGCACTGCATCAATTTGAGACTGGCTCCAGAGGAAATAGTTTACACAATGCGATACGTAGAAGACGATTTTGTTGTGATAAGGGATGAATTTCTCCCGCTGGCAGAGAAACTCGCACCCCACATCCCATCAGTTAAAGGATGGATTGTGACAGGAGACGATGTGGACAAGGTTGACACCAGCTTGAAACCAGTTTACATATGGGAAGATCTGATTAAAGAAGGCTCCGATTATGACTTCCCAGAGCTTGATGAGAATGAGACGGCAATCGTCTACTTTACTTCAGGCACAACAGGCTTGCCCAAGGCTGTATATTTCTCTCACAGGCAGATTGTAATGCAGTGCATAATCAACGGCCTTCCTCTTTCTGTAAACGAGTCTCCAGCGAAAATGAGTTCTACAGATGTGATCATGCACATTCCTCCATTCTTCCACGGAATGGGCTGGACATTTCCGTATCTGGCGACAATGCTAGGAATGAAGCAAGTTCTGCCAGGAAGATACGAACCGAAGGTTATGCTCGACCTCATTAAGAACGAAGGTGTCACTTATGCAGGTGGAGTTCCTGTATTTCTGAAAATGCTCCTCGACTATCCTGAGGTGGAGAACTACAAGGATGCGCTGTCAAAGTTCAAGTATGTGTGTGATGGTGAGCATCCGCAGAGAGTACTGTTTGAGAGGGCGAGGCAGCTTGGAATCAAGATGATCGAGGCGTTCGGGATGTCTGAGGGGGTGGGCTTCACATTTGCGGTGCTTAAGGACCACATGCTCGACTGGGACTGGGATAAGCAGGTGGAGTACTTAAACAAGGCTGGACTGCCTGCCCCCTTTGTTGAAGTCAGAATCGTTGACGATGAGGGCAAGGAGGTGCCGAGGGACTTCAAAACGATGGGTGAGATTCTCATCCGCAGCCCGGGCTTAACAGAGGGCTACTGGAAGAATCCTGAGAAAACCGCTGAATCCTGGGACAGTGAGGGTTGGTTCCACACAGGAGATCTGGGAGTGTGGGATGAAGAAGGTTACATTCTAATTCTTGACAGGGCAAAGGATGTGATAAAGAGCGGTGGCGAGTGGATAAGCTCGGTTAGGCTTGAAGGTCTGATTATGGAGCATCCTGCTGTTGGAGAGGCTGCTGTGGTTGCTGCGAGGAGTGAGAAGTGGAGTGAGAGGCCAATTGCAGTGGTTGTTCCCAAACCGGGAATGAACGTGACCGAGAAGGAGATAATTGACTTCCTGACGCAGAACTACGTTGAGACGGGAAAGATTCCAAAGTGGTGGCTTCCCGACAGGGTTTTTGTTGTTGAGGAGATGCCAAGAACAACTGTTGGCAAGATAAACAAGAAAGCGATAAGGGAGAAGTACAAGGATTTAGTGCTTCCATAATGCTCATACCTTGAGCATAAATTCATTTTTTAAGATGATAATGGATTTAAATATGCTCATTAAATGTTATAAATAGGTGAGATTATGGAACCGAAAATTTTGTGGGAGCCAGATTCAGATTTCATAAAGAACTCGAATCTGGCTGAGTTCGCTGAATGGCTTTCCGCAAACAAGGGACTGGACCTTGTAGTTTCGGAAAATGCGAGGGAGAATGTTGAGAACTACAAGAATCTCTGGAACTGGTCGGTGGAGAAGCTTGAAGACTTCTGGGAGGGCATCTGGGAGTTCTTTGAGGTCAAGAGTTACAGCGACTACAAGACTGTGCTGGATGAGCGGAAGATGCCGGGAGCGAAGTGGTTTGAGGGAGCGACGCTGAACTACGCTGAACACGCATTTTTAAAAGCTGGAGAGGGTGAAGCGGTTGTATATGTCAGGGAGGATGGGTTGAGAAGGGCTTTTAGCTGGAGTGAGCTGGAGAAGCAGACTGCAGCCTTTGCAGCCTGGCTGAAGGAGATGGGAGTTAAGAAGGGAGATAGAGTTGTTGCTTACTGCAGTCAGGTGCCAGAAGCAGTAGTTGCATTGCTGGCAACCGCAAGCATCGGTGCAATATGGGCAGCTGTTGGTGGTGAAGTTGCGCCAAGAGCAGTCATTGACAGGTTCAAGCAGCTTGATCCAAAGGTTCTTATCGCATCTGACGGACACTTTTACAACGGAAAGGAATTCAACAAGCTTGAGGACATAGAGACGGTTGCCAATGGTATTCCGAGCCTTGAAAGGGTTGTTTTAGTCCCTAACCTCTATGAATCCCACGATTTGAAGCTGAACATTCCCGTCCACTACTGGCAGGAGACAGTTGATAGAAAAGAGAAACTGACGTTTGAGCCTTTGCCTTTTGACCATCCGCTTTGGGTTCTCTACACTTCAGGAACTACGGGAATTCCAAAGTCAATTGTGCACGGGCATGGAGGGATTACAGTTGAGATCTTCAAGGGTTCCTTCCACATGGACTTCAAGGAGGGAGACAGGTTCCTCTGGTACTCTCCACCATCCTGGATGATGTGGAACACCGTTGTGAGTGGTCTGTTAGCTGGGGCTACAATTGTATTCTACGACGGAAGTCCACTTTACAACTTCCTTCAGCCATTGTGGCAACTCTGTGAGAAGGAGAAACTGAACATCTTCGGAACGAGTGCTCCTTTCTTGCATGGATGCATGAAATTTGGACTTCAGCCTAGCTCACAATACGATTTGAGCAGTGTTAAAATGATCGGCTCAACTGCAGCCCCACTCTCGCCTGAAGGATTTGAATGGGTCTATAAGAAGGTCAAAGAGGACGTCTGGCTGAGTTCTTCAAGTGGAGGAACGGATGTGATGACGGGCTTTGTTGGAGGCTGCCCAATTCTTCCAGTCTGGAGTGGAGAACTGCAGTGCAGGTGGCTCGGAACGAAAGTTGAGGCCTACAACATCGAAGGTAAGCCGGTAATAAACGAGGTGGGGGAGCTTGTTGTAGAGCTGCCAATGCCGTCAATGCCTCTCTACTTCTGGAATGATGAGGGCTACAGCTGGTATAAAGAAAGCTACTTCAGCATGTTTCCAGGCGTTTGGTGGCATGGAGACTGGCTGATGATCACGGACAGAGGGACAGCAATAATCTTCGGTCGCTCAGACTCAACGATTAAGAGAAAGGGAGTCAGAATGGGCACTCTCGACTTCTACAAGGTTGTCGAGGGGCTTGATGAAGTGATAAACAGCCTTGTGGTTGAGGTGAAAGGCAAGATATTCCTGTTCGTAGTCCTAGCACACGGATTGGAGCTTACTGAGGAGCTTAAGGAAAAAATCAACAAGGCTTTGAGGGAGAACCTGGGAGCGTACTTTGTTGCCGACTACATAATTCAGGTTCCTGACATTCCGATGACACTCAACTACAAGAAGCTGGAGGTGCCGACCAAAAAGATTCTCCTTGGATGGGAGGTGGATAAGGCGGTCAATCTGGACAGCATCATGAATCCTGATGCCGTTTTCAAGGTTGTTGAAGCTGCAAAGCCCTACGTGGAGCAGCTGGAGGAGAGTTAAATGCAGAGTCTGTATTTTGAAGATTTTCAGGAGGGAATGGAGCTTGAGACTGCCGGCAGAACTGTAACAGAAGCTGATATTGTGATGTTCGCTGCCTTAACTGGAGACTGGAATCCCATACATGTTGATGCCGAGTATGCAAAAAACACGATCTTCGGGCAGAGAATTGCCCACGGACTGCTGACTCTCTCCATTATGAGCGGATTACTGATGAGGCTCGGCTTTTTAGAGGAGACTGTGGTTGCTTTTTACGGCATTGACAGACTTCGCTTCACCAATCCTGTTTTTATTGGAGATACGATAAAGGCGAGGGTAAAGGTTGTGGAGAAACAGGACAGAGGGCAGTTTGGAGTCGTGAAGATTGAGACAAACTTGGCTAAGCAGACCGGAGACGTGGTTCTGAACTGCATTCTGAGGGTGGCTGTGAAGAAAAAGGAGTAGAAGGTGATAGCATGAACTTTGAATTTAACGAAGAGCAGAGGATGATTGCCAACGCTGCAAGGGACATAGCCAAGGACTTCCCGCCTGAGTACTGGAGGGAGAAGGAGGAGAATGGGGAGTTTGCTGAGGAGTTCTTCAAGGCAATAAGCGATGCGGGCTTCATGGGCATAGTGATTCCGGAGGAGTACGGTGGTGGAGGCTACGGAATAACCGAGCTGCTGATAGCGATGGAGGAGCTTGCAGCGAATGGCTGTGGAGCTGGTGGGGTGTGGTACTTCGTTTTGACTGAAGTTTTCGGAGCATTGCCCATAGTGAGATACGGAACGGAGGAGCAGAAGGAGAAGTATTTGCCGAAAATTGCAAAAGGTGAGATGGAGTTCTGCATGGCCTTAACTGAGCCTGATGCAGGGACAAACACGCTCAGGATAAAGACCTTTGCCGAAAAGGATGGAGAAGAGTATATCATCAACGGGAACAAGATTTTCATCAGCGGAGTTGACAGGGCGAAGGGAATGCTTCTTGTTGCGAGAACAACTCCTCCAGAAAAAGCTCCGCGTAGAACTCTCGGCATAACACTGTTTCTGGTAGATTTGCCAAACGATGCGGTTAAATGGAACCCAATTCCAAAACACGCCATAAACTTCTCAAAAACCTGTGAGGTGAGCATAAACAATCTGAGAGTTGGGGAGGATGCCATTCTCGGCGAGAAGGACTTGGGATGGTATCTCCTGCTTGATGTTCTGAATCCGGAGAGGATGAGTGCTTCTGCAGGTGCGGTTGGCGGGGCAAAGCTGGCGATAAACAAGGCGGTTGAGTATTCAAAGCAGAGGAAAGTTTTTGCCGATCCAATTGGGAGCTATCAGGGCTTGCAGTTTCCATTGGCTGAAGCTTACGCAGCATTGGAGTGCGCTCGGCTTATGATGTACAAGGCTGCTTGGTTGTACGATACAAAGTTTAAGAGCGAGGATGTGAAGGATCCGAAGAAAAGGGTGGAGATGGCTGAAGTTTTCAGAGAAATAGGGGATGCCGCAAACATGGCTAAAGCTGTGGCGGTTGAGAATTCTCTCAAGGCAGTTTACTGGGCGATGCAGACCTTCGGTGGATACGGATATGCCAAGGAGTATGATGTTGAGAGGTGGTGGAGAGAGGTTAATCTGCTCCGATTGGCTCCAATAACACAGCAGATGGCTCTTAATTACATAGCAGAGCACATACTCGGAATGCCGAGGAGTTACAGAATTTAGAGATATGACAAGAGTTAGAAAGACAGCTAAAGGCGAGGAACTCAAAGTAGAGCGAAAGGAGACACTCAATAAGATGTTCTGGAGCGTAATTGCTGACCACTCAGATGTGCCAGCAATTGGATACTGGAGTGACGGAGAGTTGAAGTACATCAGCTACAGGGAGTTCGGTGGTAGAGTCGGAAAGCTGGCGAAGTTTCTGATTTCCTACGGGCTTAGAAAGGGAGACAGAGTGGCTATTTACGCTGACACAAGATACGAGTGGGAGATAGCAGACCTCGCAATTCTGACTGCCGGTGGGATTGTCGTAACAGTCCACAGCGTGCTTAACCGACAGCAGGTTGAATATATTTTGAGAGACTCAGAGAGCAAATTGGTTTTCACAGAGAAAAAGTATGCTGACAACCTTCCAGAGGATGTTGAGGTGTTTTTTCTTGATGAAATCAGCAAGTTGAGCAGAGAAGAGGCAGCGGATGAGGAATACGAGGAAAGGTGGAGGAGTATAAAGCCGGATGACGTGGCGAGCATAGTTTACACTTCGGGAACAACCGGAGAGCCGAAAGGTGCGATGCTCACACACTGGAACTGGAGATTTAATGCCTTATCCGTGATGTCCATCACTCCTTTTTATCCCGGCGAACCGCACATCTGCTATCTCCCCCTCAGCCATGTTTACCAGCGGCTCGTCTTCTTTGCGGGCATTTCAAGAGCTGCAACAGCAGTTTTCTGCACTCCTCAGCAGTTTCTTGAAACCTCAAGGGCTGTAAAACCAGTCGGCTTAGTGGTTGTGCCGAGGATACTTGAGAGGGTTAACGCGGGCATAATTGAAAGGGTTGAGAAGTCATCCAAGCTTGCTAAAAAACTGTTCTACTGGTCGAGAAACGTTGCGATAGAGTACGGGAGGATGATGAGCAGGGGAGAAGGATATGGATTATGGCTCAGCTTAAAGAGTTTTTTGGCTGACAAGCTCGTCTACAGCAAGATAAGAGAAAATCTGGGATTCCAGAGAGTCAGGTTCATCTGTTCCTCTGCGGCAGAGCTCCAGAAGGAACTGGCTTACATGTTCAACGGAATGGGTATCCCCGTCATAGAGGGTTACGGTATGACAGAAACCGCTGCGCCATCCAATCTCAACCCGGTGGGCAGGTTCAAACCCGGAACAGTAGGGCCCCCGATTCCAGGTGTGGAGGAGGCGATTGCGGAGGATGGAGAAATTCTCGTTAAGGGAGAAAACGTGATGAAAGGTTACTGGAAGAAAGATGATGAAACAAAAAAAGCTTTCACTCCCGATGGGTGGTTGAAGACTGGTGATTTGGGTGAGTTTGATGAAGATGGTTATCTCATTTTTCTCGGAAGGAAGAAGCACATAATAGTGCTTGACACAGGAAAAAACGTTTCCCCAATTCCCATAGAGGAGGAGCTGCTCAAAAATCCGCTCATCTCAGATGCCGTCATTATTGGAGACAGGAAGCCATACATTACTGCTTTAATAGTTCCGAACTTTGAAATGCTTATTAATATTGCCGAGGAAGGTAAGATAGACTACGACAGAACCAAGACGAGCACTGTGAGGGGTATTTCCGGGGAAGAAGAAGTTGTTGCAGTTGACGAGAAGCTTGTGGAGAACCCAGAGATTTTGAAGATTTACGGTAGAATTGTTGAAGAAGTTAACAGCAAATTCGCAGCTCATGAGAGGATTAAGAAGTTTAAACTGTTGCCTGAGGCTTTCACAATAGAGAAAGGAGAGGTCACTCCAACGATGAAAAAGCGAAGACACGTGATTTTGAAGCGGTACGAGAAATTTATTGAGGAGATGTACAGGAGGTGATTTTTTGAGAATCGGTATTGTTGGTGTAGGTTTTACGGAGTTTGGCATCCATAAGGAGCCCTTTTACAATATTGCATTCACAGCGGCGAAAAGGGCTCTGGAGGATGCGGGAATTGAAAGAGGGGAGGTGGACAGCTTCATCCTTGGCGGTTACGACAATCTTGGAGTGGGGAGAACGATCTCAAACATGTACACCGCTCCAGCGGCAGGGGCGTATCTGAGGCACGAAATCAGGGTGAGCGATGATGCCCTGTTTGCCCTGCCTTTAGCCTGCATGAGGCTGAGGCACAGGTCGGATGTAACGATGCTCCTCGCTTTCGGTCACAGTTCTGAAACACCGATTGAGCTTGTTGAGCTGCAGAGCCTCGACCCCTTCTTCCACCGCCCCCTCAACCTATCTCTTCCAGCATTTTTCGCCATGCAGAGTTACGCTTACAGGAGGAGGTATGGTGTTGATGAGGAAAAGATAGCTGAGGTGGTGGTGAAGGAGAGGGAAAATGGGTCAGAGAATCCCAGAGCCTTTGTAAGGGATAAGGTAAGAGTAGAGGACGTTTTAAGCTCTGAAATCGTTTCCTCACCACTAAGACGGCTTGAGATTGCAGAGTGGTGTGATGGATGCGTTGCCTTTATTCTCGCTGAGGAAACTGTTGCAAGAAGGCTTACCGACAGCCCTGTATGGGTTAGCGGGTTAGGTTGGAGTTTGGAAAACTACTACTTCGACAGAGAATTTCAGAAACTTCCTTTTGTAGCCAAAAGTGCCGAGATGGCATTCAAAATGGCAGGAAAGGATAGGGGAGATGTGGAAGCTCTTGAAATTTGCGATCTTACTGCCGATTACCACTGCATGATTCTGGAGGCTCTTGGATTTGCGGAAGAGGGAAGGGGGTGGGACTACAATGGAGACGTGAACCATTCTGGGGGTGCCCTCTGCACTAACGCCTACGGCTCCACGGGAGCCTTTCTGCTCGCCAGCATCGTGGAAAGGATCAGGAAGGGTGAGATAGACTGCGGCCTTGTTCAGTCAATGAGCGGCTACGCTCAGAGGTCATGCGTTGCAATTCTGGAGGGGTAGTATGAGTGTTGCAGTTGTCGGTTTCGGTCAGACACATTTCAGAACGAAGAGGAAGGATAAAACCCACCCGGAAATCGCCTTTGAGGCTGTTAATGCTGCACTGGAGCATGCTGGATTGGAGTTGAAGGATATAGAGGCTGTAGCTTATGGGTCTATGGACCCCTTTGATGGTATCTACTGCCCTGAAAGATGGGATGCTACTGCATGCAGTCTTGAAAAGCCGATGATGAAAATCTCCACGGGTGGAACGACAGGGATGACCACTGCCTTGGCAGCCTACGAGCATGTGGCCAGTGGGCTGTTCGATCTGGTCATGGCAGTGTGCGTTCAAAGGGTTGGTGAGTGCGTTGATGCGCAGCCAGTGCTAAATACGGCTGTTGATCCCATCTACGAAAGGCATTCAGGATTAGGGGCCATTCACATTGCTTCTTTCCAGGCAACAGCCTACATGGAAAAGTATGGGGCAACTGAGGAGGATCTGGCGTGGGTGAGTGTTAAGGATCACAAAAATGCACTGAAAAACCCTTATGCGCACATCAAAATGGATTTGGGTGTTGATGATGTTCTCAAAAGCAGGGTTGTCTGCTCTCCGCTGAAGCTTCTGGAGTGCTGTCCGAGGAGTGATGGGGCCGCTGCTGTGATTTTTGCCTCCGAGGATTTGGCAAAGAAGATAAGAGATAACCCGGCATGGATTGTTGCAGAAACCACAATCAGTGACAGCTACTACCTCGGGGACAGACTGAGCTTTGCGGAGTGGGATTCTCTTGCTATTGCCGGAAGGAGACTTTTCAGGGATGCAGGTATAGAGAATCCTGTTAAGGACATTGACGTAGCAGAGCTTTACTCTCCCTTCACAATTCAGGAGATTTTGGAGCTTGAAGCGCTTGGATTTGCGGAGAAAGGCAGAGGAAAGGAGCTCGCAAGAGAGGGTGTAACTTTTATCGATGGGGATATGCCAACCAACCCCTCAGGGGGAGTGCTGTGCACAAATCCGATTGGGGCTACAGGATTGGTGAGGTTTGGAGAAGCAGCTCTTCAGGTGATGGGTGAGGCTGTGAATCAGGTTGATGGTGCTGAAGTTGCTTTAGCCCATGCATGGGGTGGGACGCTACAGTTCCATACCCTCGCTGTGCTATCATCGAAGAAAAAGCTGGGGTGATGTTAATGGAAGTTAAGGAGTTTGAGATTTGGTGGAAAATTCCCTTCAAACATTCCGCTGGTTTGCATGCAACGAAGTTCTTTGAGGGGTTGAAGGATGGAAAGATTCTTGGGGTGAGATGTGAGAGGTGCGGAAGAGTCCTCGTCCCTCCAAGAGCTTTCTGCGAGAGATGCCATGTTGAAACTAACGACTGGGTTGAGGTGAGTGATGAGGGAGTGGTTGAAACCTTAACAGTGACCTACATGAAGTTTACCGGCCTTCCTGACCCTCCCTACGCTATCGGAGTTGTGAAGCTGGATGGGGCTGATACAGGAATGCTCTGCTTCCTCGGAGGGGTAGACCTTTCAGAATGGCGGAAAGTCCACGAAACCTTTAAGCCGGGAACGAGAGTTAAAGCGGTGTGGAAGGAGGAAAGAGAGGGGAAGATTACTGACATTCTTTACTTTGAGCCTTTAAAATAAGTTTTCAGAATTTTATTTTTTACAGGCATACAGGATAGGCGGATTCCTTCAGTCTGCCTGCTCTACAACCTCCTGAAAAGCAAACTTTAAATCCTCAACAAATAATCCCTATCAAATGATAGACAAAATCATATCAAGGCTAATCTCGACGGGGGCAGATTTAAGCTCAAAGAATGCAATAAAAGGGGCGCTCAAGATTCTGGGGGAGGATGAGGGTCTTGCAGATTACATTTACATTCTTGTAAAGAATAGGGCTTACAGGAGAGATTGGGCCGAGCTTCCGGTTGACAGGAGATTGGTTTTCCTTCCCCAGTGCCTCAGGAACTCCAAGAACTGTCAGGCAGAGTTGACGGAGAAGGGATACGTTTGCAAGAAATGTGGGAGCTGCGACATTGCTGAGATAGTGGAGAAGGCTGAAAGTCTTGGTTACAAGCACATCTACATAGTTCCGGGAGGGAGCATGATTTACAGAATCCTGAAAAACCTCGATATGGATTCCTTTGCCTGTCTCGGCGTTGCATGTCTTCCAGAGCTGTGTGAGGCGAGTGAGAGGTTATCGCTGAAGGATATCCCGCATCAGTGCGTCCCTCTGCGAAAAACAGGTTGTGTAGATACAGAGGTTGATGTGGAGGAGGTCAAAGCTTTTTTGACTGCCGGTCTGGAGCATGAAAAAGAGGAAACTGGAGATCGTTCTGGAAAAACTTAGAGGTTTTGAGAATCCAAAAATAGAGCTTGAGCAGTACACCACCCCCCCATCCCTTGCTGCATTCATAGCAACAACCGCAGAGCTTAACGGTGATTTGGAGCTGGTTGTGGATTTGGGATGCGGGACTGGGATTCTGACGATAGCGTGCTCTTTGCTCGGCCACTACTCCGTTGGAGTGGATTTGGATATCGAGGCTTTGAAAATAGCAAGGGAGAACGCAATCAAGCTAGGTGTTGAAGCAGACTTCGTAAAAACTGATGTATCCAAATTCCAGTGCAAGAAAGAAGTTACGACGGTAATGAACCCGCCTTTTGGCATACAGAGGAAACACGCAGACAGACCTTTTCTTCTCAAAGCATTTGAAATTTCAAAGGTCATTTACACAATCCATTCCGCAGGAAGCTCAAAATTCGTCAGAAGGCTTTCTGAAGAACATGGCTTCACTGTCACCCACCAGTGGAACTTCTCAATACCTCTCAAGAAAACATACTCATTCCACGAAAAAGCATTTAAGTATATACCCGTAGAAGTGTTCAGGATTGAGAAACATGAAATTCGTGATGCCGGGAGATAGGATAGGTTCTGCGGAAGAATACATCAAGGGAGAAGGAGTGTATGAGGAAGAAGGAGAGCTATTTGCCGCAGTGGCGGGAAAGCTCATCGTTAAAGACAGAGTCGTGAAGGTGGAGAGCGTCTCTCCAATTCCTGAAATAGTCAAAGGGGATGTCGTTCTTGGTAGAGTCATCGACCTCAGAAATTCAATTGCTCTTATAGAAGTTTCAAACAAAAAGGGAGAGGAGAGAGGGCCAAGCAACAGAGGGATTGGTATTTTGCACGTTTCAAATGTTGATGAGGGATACGTTAAGGACATTTCGGAAGCTGTCGGCTACCTCGACATCCTGAAGGCGAGAGTCATAGGCGACAACCTGAGACTTTCAACGAAAGAGGAGGAAATGGGCGTTCTAAGGGCTTTGTGTAGTAACTGCAAAACGGAAATGGTGAGAGAGGGCGACACCCTTAAATGTCCGGAGTGTGGTAAGGTGGAGAAGAGAAAACTTTCGAGAGATTATGGCAAAGGTGAGTGGTAGTATGGAGGTAAAGATTGTTGACATTGGAGATGATTATGTAAGGCTCGTGATTAAAGGAGAAGGACACACATACCTCAATCTCCTTCAGCACTACCTGGTTGAAGATGACGACGTTATTGTTGCGAGGTACAACATCCCCCACCCTCTCATCGGCGAGCCAGAGATTTACATAAAAACCAGCGGCGTTAATCCGCTTGAGGCAGTTAAAAAAGCTAATGAAAAGATTATAGCTGCCTGCAACACCCTTTTAGAGCAGATTTGAGCTCAGAACTCAAAACCCTCATCACCTGTCAGAGGGGCCCTTTCATCATCGCTCATCAAGCTTTACCCTTGCAGCTTTTAATCTTATCACAAAAGTTGCTCCGTGAGGTTTAGTGTCCTCAACCCAGATCTTTCCACCGTACCTTTCCACAAGCTTCTTTACTATGTAAAGGCCCAGACCCGTTCCTCCTGCCTCTCCATATCGGAAGCTCTCGTTGAAAATCTGCCCTCTGATTTCTGAAGGTATACCGACGCCGTAGTCAACAACTCTTATCTCGCACTCGTCCTCAAGCTCACTCAGCAGTATGTCCACCTTATCGACCTTTCCATGTTTGATTGCGTTGGACAGGAGATTCTCAATAACCGAGTAAACTGCCTCGTCTGCAAATGCAACGCATCCGCCCTTTATGTTTATTGCAATGTTGAACGATTTTGCCACTTCATCTGCAACTTTCCGCAGATTTACAGGTTTCAGCTTTTCACTCCTCGTTGATACAATTTTTTCAAGCTCTCTAATTTTGTCTATGTAGGCAACGCTCTCGTCCACGGCCTTCATGATTTTGTCAAGGAGCTCCTCTTTTTCCGTCATACGATACGTCTCGACGTATCCTGAGATGATCTGCAGCTTGTTCAGTATGTCGTGTCTCAGCATTCTGTTTATTAGCTTGAGAATCTCCTGCAATTCGTTAACCTGAGCATAAAGCTCTGCATATCTTTTTCTCTCCGCATCGAGTTCGTGGTAGCTGAGCAAGGTTATTTCTGTGGTGTAGAACCTGTAAAGGATCGTAAAAAGTACGATATTTGAAAGAGTAAAGACTGCAATTAAGTATTCAAAGTCCAACATGCCCTTGAAAGACGCCAAAAAAGCAATGTCACTGATGTATTTCAAAATAAAATAGAAAAGAAAAGATTCGTAGTAGACAGCCGACTCTGTTTTCATATATGCCGAAGTAAGCGTTAAAAGAGAAAGTATGATTGCCATGTCGCAAATCAGAGTTTCTAGAAGTATAAAGGTAGATAAGTCTTTGAATTCGATGCCTACCAGTTCATAGATGGAAAAGATCAGAATGGGGAGGGCAATTATTGCAGGCAGGAAGTGTTTTACATTGAAATAGCTTACTTCTCTCAAAGTTTTCCAGATGAAGTATCCGAGAATTGGAGTTAATGCCACAAGGTAAACTGGAACAAAGTAATCAAAATGTCCAACTTTCAGCTCAAAGTCGTTCGTTAGCCACACCATCTGACCGACTGTAAATATTGAAAGTAGCAGAAATCCAGAGAAAAATGCAACAGTAAAAAACAATGTCCGTCTCTCACCCTTAGATGCCCTTGCCAAGAATGCCGAGGTGATGAAGGCTAGTATTGTAAGGAAAATAATGAATATATATATTATGGTAAGGAATATATGCGATGGCAAACCGTAGTAGTAATTTACGGCGAATAGCATCAGCTCAAACAGTGAAAGCGCAGTCATTAAGTAGATACTCATTATGGTTATAAGTGTAATTAATTATTAATAAGCTTAACTGCCACATCTTTTTGGAAAGATTTAGGTCTTTATATAAACCAATAAAACTTTTTTACCTGAAGGCTATGAAGAGCGATGGCCTACGAGGACCTCAGGGAGTTTATCGACAGGCTTGATGCAGAGGGGGAACTGGCAAGGATAAAGCATGAAGTCAGCCCAACTCTTGAAATGACTGAGATTGCTGATAGAACTGTAAAGGCTGGTGGTAAAGCTCTGCTTTTTGAAAAACCTAAGGGCTATAACATTCCAGTTTTGCTCAACGCCTTTGGGACTGAGAGGAGGATGAAGCTCGCCCTTGAAGTGGAGAGATTTGAGGAGATAGGGGAGAGACTGCTGTCCGCACTGGAGTTCAAACCATCCTCTTTTATGGATGCGCTGAAAGGTGTTGGAATGCTCAAGGACTTCATGTCCTTCATCCCCAAGAAGACTAATAGGGCTCCGTGCAAGGAGGTAGAAGCTGAAAGCTTGGATAAGTTCCCAATCCTGAAGTGCTGGCCGAAGGATGCGGGCAGGTTCATAACTTTGCCAGTTGTGATAACAAAAGACCCTGAAACTGGCGAGATGAATGCAGGAATGTACAGGATGCAGGTTTTTGATGGTAAAACAACGGGAATGCACTGGCAGATTCACAAGCACGGTGCGGAGCACTTCAGGAAGATGGCGGAGAAAGCTGAGGGGAAAATAGAGGTTGCTGTAGCTATTGGAGTTGACCCCGCAACCCTCTACGCTGCAACAGCCCCTCTTCCTGCTGGCATAAGCGAGCTGATGTTTGCAGGTTTCATAAGAAGGGAGAGGCTGAAGGTGACGGAATGCGAGACTGTCGACCTCCTCGTTCCTGCCAATGCTGAAATCGTCCTTGAGGGATACGTTAAAGCTGATGAATTCCGGATAGAGGGGCCTTTTGGAGACCACACTGGCTACTACACGCCTCCTGAGCCCTATCCCGTTTTTCACATAACCCACATCACCCACAGAGAAAACCCAATCTACCACGCAACTGTGGTTGGAAAACCGCCGATGGAGGATGCATGGCTTGGCAAAGCCACTGAAAGAATTTTTCTGCCGATAATCCGCATGATGCATCCAGAAATAGTTGATATGAACCTCCCCGTTGAGGGAGCTTTCCACAACCTCGCAATCGTTTCAATCAGAAAGAGGTATCCGGGGCAGGCGAAGAAGGTAATGTACGCAATCTGGGGAACGGGAATGCTATCCCTCACGAAAATCGTTTTGGTTGTGGATGATGACGTCAATGTGCATGACATCCGAGAGGTAATCTGGGCCGTTACATCACGCTTTGATCCGGCAAGAGATGTCATTCTCCTTCCACCCTCTCCAACCGACTCTCTCGACCACGCTGCCTACATCCCCAACCTTGCAGGAAAGTTGGGGATAGATGCGACCAAAAAGTGGAAGGAGGAGGGTTACGATCGAGAATGGCCCGATGCTGTTGAGATGGATGCAGAGGTTAAGAAGAGGGTTGATGAGTTCTGGAGCGAAATAAAGAATATGGTTTTATGAAGGGTGTCGAGAGCCTTTACCAGAAGCTTTTCTCGATTCCGAGAGCTGAAATAATGGTAGCAGTCTCCTTTTTGTCAGCTCTCATGCTCTCTCTACTCGACGAAATCTTGTTATACTTTTGGGCTCTGTTATTTGCTGTTTCGATTGTTGCTGTGAAAGCCATTAACCTGAAATTCGTCCTGAAGAGAATCTCGTTCCTCTCATTCCTGATTACCGTCATCACTCTACCAGCAGTTCTCGTGAATGGAAGTGTGACGGCAACAGCCTTCCTCTTATTCCTTGTATATTACTTCTGCTCTGAAAAGAAATCGCTCTCAATCCCGCTTGCGTCAGTCCCATACCTTGTTCTCTCTCCAAACATCTCGACTCTGCTTCTACTGCTGATTTCAGCCATATTCGTGGTGATTTATCTCAAAATGCTGGATGTGAAAGTTGGTGTTGTCAGGATTAGGGACTTCGTCGAGAATTTCGTTCTTTTCTGGCTCACATCCAATCCTAAATATATGGAGAAGTTCCTCGAAGGTTCTGCTGAGGAGTTTGAGGGCAGAGTGAGGTGTCTTACTGTAAACAATGCAAGAGTTGTCCAGACAGACTTTCATCCCGGACCCTTCAGAAACGTCGGTGGTGCGAGGCTTGTGGAGATGCTATCTGCTGGCAATGCCGTCTATCTCCATTCCCCAACATCCCACGCGAGGAATCCCGTGAGTTCTGGAGAGGTGGAGAAAATAGTTTCCAGCGTTAAATGCTCAGGAAAAAGCCTCACCCCCAAAAAACCTTTCAGGATTGAGGGCGATAATTTCGAGGTTTACTGTTTTCCATTCGGCGAGCAGAGAATAATTCTCGTTAGCGGGAAAAAGCACATCGATGATTTTATTGTCACCTCAAAAAGTTTCGTCGTTGACTGCCACAACGCTTTCGAGGAGGGCTATGACCCGGACAACAAGGATGTGGAAGAGATACAGTCCCTCGTCAGGGAAGCCGAAGAAAGAGCTTCTCAGCCAGCGGAGGTAAAATCAGCCTTAGTTCGGATTGATGCTGAGACCGAAAGCTTGTGTGGTTATGTGGCAGCCATCCTGCTTGATTACTCCGGAGAAAAATATGCCATTGTTGTTTTCGACGCCAACAACGTCGATTTGAAGTTCAGAAGGCATGTCGAGAATCTTTTCGGTGAAATCGGATACAGAGCCATTGTTGTTTCAACAGACAACCATGCAAAAACGGGTGTTAGGGCTAAGCTGGCTTACAAACCCGCAGGTGGGGACTCTAAGGACTGGGAGATTGCAGAAAGACTTGTTGAAAGCTGCAGGAATGCTGAGCTTAAAGAGACAGTTTTTAGCTACAGTGAAGAGAGAGTGAGAATAAAGGTGATGGGGGAGAAACTTTTGAGGGATAGCGAGGTGGCTGTTGAGAAAAAGGCAAGAAGACTCATCGCAACCTTTTTAGCATTCGCAGCCACAAACTATTTGTTAAGCACAATGTTGAGATTCATTGCTTAAAAGGAGGTGATTGTTATGGACGCAGAGACATTAAAAGAGCTAATCAGGGATGATTTCGAGGTTATTAACGCAAGTGAAACGGTTTCAAAACTGTTCCCATTGCTTGAGAAGCTGGACAGGGATAAGGCAAACGCAATACTTGTAGAGGAGGATGGAAAGATAGTTGGTGTTGTAAGGGAGAAGGATTTGATTAGGGGGAGTGTTTTGAAAAACCCTCACGAAACGAAGGTTAAGTCCCTTCTCGTAAGAACCGGAAAAATTGATTTGAATGAGATTGACCCCTTCAAGGTTGCGAGAAGGTTTGTGGAGGATTCCACTCCTTTTGTGATTGTTCAGCTTGACGAGAAAAAGGTTGGGGTGATTTACATTAACGACTTCCTCAACGCCATAAAGGACGAATTTAAGGATGTAAAGGTTAGAGAAGTGATGAATCCTGAGGTGATAACAGTAAGGAGGTTCGACAGTGCTGCAAAGGCTCTCTCAGTGATGAGAAACCACGGAATAGACAGAGTCGTTGTTGTGGATGAAAACAACAAGGTAATAGGCATTTTGACTGGAAAGGATGTTGTTGACAGAGTTATTTCACCGAGAAAAAGAGCAAGAATGGGAGACTCAAGCGGAGAGAAGGAAAAGACGCTTTCAATCATGGTGGAAAGCATAATGAGTGCTCCCGTAGTTTCAGTTACGAGAAACGACTCCGTTGCAGAAGTTATCGAGCTTATGGTGGAAAACAGAATTTCAAGCGTCGTTGTTACGAGAGACGGCTTACCTGACGGTATAGTCATAAAGAAGGACATTCTTGAATACTACCTGAGGAAGGAGTCGAAGAAGGAGTTCAATGTTCAGATTACAACTTCTGACATATCTCTGGATGAGTTTGACAGAGAGGCGATAATGGAGGACTTTGAAAAGCTGATGAGAAAGTTTGCAGACTTCCTTGGAGAGTCCTACCTGTTCGTTTACATAAAGAGGCACAAGGAGCACTTCCGCAACCTGCCTCTGATTCACGTCAGGTTAAAGCTTGCAAGTGAGAAAGGCAATTTCATGGTGAGCGGAGAGAGCTGGGGAGTGGAGTATGCTGTACATGTAGCACTCAAGAAGCTCGAAAGAGAAATACTCAAGGAGAAAGAATTGCTGGAAGACAAAAGAATGGTGAAAAGATTCTACGAGGAGGTTTTGGAGTACTAAATTTTTTCCAGCCTTTTTTTGACGCTCTCAGCGTGACATCTCAACCCTTCAGCCTCTGCAATTTTTAGTATGGCGTCGCCAATTCTTTTCATTGTCTCCTCGCTAAGCATCTGAAAGGTGAAGTGCTTCATAAAACTCTCAACGCTCAGCCCACCATACATCTTTGCATAGCCGGCAGTTGGCAACACGTGGTTGGTTCCTGAGGCGTAATCTCCTGCAGCAACAGGAGAGAAGTTTCCAAGAAAAACGCTCCCTGCATTTTTAATTTTCCCCAGCCATTCCTCCGGTTTTTCTACTGCAACGGTCAGATGCTCCGGGGCAAACTCATTGGCGATATCAAATGCTTCAGCAAGGTCTTCAACCAAAAGAACTGCAAAGTTTTCAAATTCACCCACAGAGCTGATTTTCTCCTTAACCTTCTTGGCAACTTCTTGGGAATTGGTTATAACCACCGCAACTGCCATGGGGTCGTGCTCAAGCTGGGCTAGGCAGTCGTAGGCTATGAGCTCCGCATCGGCTGTCTCATCAGCAATGACAAGAATCTCTGAAGGGCCGGCTGGCATGTCTATGGCAACGTCCTTCGCCACAAGAAGCTTCGCTGCTGTCACATAGATGTTTCCGGGTCCCACAATCTTGTAAACTTTCTCCACAGTCTCTGTTCCGTATGCCATCGCAGCTATTGCCTGTGCACCTCCAGCTTTGTAAACTTCGTCGAAGTCGGCAATGTCGAGAGCAACAAGGGTGAGAGGGTTAATTCTGCCGTCTTTATCTGGAGGTGTGCAGGCAACGAGCTTCTCAACTCCGGCTATTTTTGCGGGAACGCCTATCATGAGGGCTGTTGAGGGGTAGCTGGCTCTCCCACCTGGAATGTAGGCACCAACCTTCTCGATGGGAGTGTAGATTTTCCCCATAACGCAGCCTTCGAACTCCACCTTCATCTCCCTCTCAACGGTGGTGACGTAGTGGAATCTGTGGATGTTCTCCTTCGCGACCTCAAGGGCGTCTATGAGGTTGTCATCAACGGCGTCGTATGCCCTGTCAAACTCCTCCTCTGCAACTCTCAGTTGTTCAAGCTCAACGCCGTCAAACTCTTTGGTAAAGCGAATTACGGCCTTATCTCCCTCTTTTCTTACAGCCTCAACAATAGGCTTCACTCTTTCAATGTAATCGTCAATGTTGACTCTGCTCCTCAACTTCTGGATTTCCTGCATGGTCTAAGTATAGTAGGGGAATAAATCACTTTGCCAGAAGTCCGAGAAATATCATTTTCTGGAAGAGTATGATTATGGGGAGGTTTATGCTTACACCCAGAAGCTCATCACCAGCCCTGTATACTCCAAAAGACTCGTAACCGGATATTAGAAGGAGCTCGAATCTGTAACACACTCCATCTATGACCGCATCGTTAAAAATCCCCGAAAACTCCTTTTTAAGCTCAAGTATTTTTACATTTAGCCCAGAAAACTTCTTGACATCATCGGTAACAACCGTGATTTCCTCAGGATTCTTAGTTTTGAGAATCATATCAAGGTAAGCTCTCTTTGATGTGATAACGAATACCTCGTCGCTTTTCTGCAGCATCGCCTTTGCTCTGTTCTTTATTCCTGCTACCCCCCTCACACACCACACCGGATGAAGGAGGGAAAAGTCCTCGGATTCCTTTATGCTCCTGATTGCAGTGTCAACCGCAGTTACAAACTGCTCCTTGTACTCCTCAAGAAAACTTTCTGGATCAATCGCCCTGAAAACGGCTGGAGAACTCTTTACCGTCTCTACCATACCCTTATCCTCAAGCGACCTGAGCACCTCATAAACTTTGTTTCTGGGAACGCCGCTCATTCTGTGAATTTCACTCGCCGTAGCCTCTCCCTTCATCGCGAGAGTTGCGTAAACCCTTGCCTCATAGTCCCTGAATCCCAGCTTCTTGAGAACCTCCACAGTTTCATCCATTGTTACTACGAGGGTAACAACAAAATTATAAACTTTTTTGGTTTGAAATGAAACATGCGTGCGTTGATATTTACTTTAACCCTCTTATCTCTGCTCATGTATCCCGCAGTAGCAAGCGCTCAGCAGATTTCGGCAAACATTGATTTTCACGCAAGCGTGGCGGGAAGCAACGTGTTACATCCAGGAGATAAGAAAGCGGTGACGATTCTGCTCTCGTGTGAGGTTACAGGAGGACTTGATAGCCTCCCGATAAACGAGAACACATCTGAAATGATTCCAATGCTCTCAACAGCAAAATCGGTTATTCTCGACCCTCATAGCTCGATAATTGAGGTCGAGAGTGAAACAATACTTGTTGGCGATTTGCCGTGCGGAATTGTGAGGCCGGTAAACATTGTTGTTGAGGTTGATAAGAACGCCTACGAAGGAAAGCACAAGCTACACTTCGATGTGGATTATTCAAAAACAGTACTTAATTTTGATGGAAAGAACTATACTCTAAGCTACTCTGAGGAGCAGGACAGTGTGGAGGTCGAATTCGAAATTAAAAAGAAAGACTACGATTTTGAAGTCGTTTCAGTTTCATCGGACCTTGTTACAGGGAGAGAAGGAGTCCTTAAAGTTAAGGTGGAAAACACCGGAGAAAAGCCACTGGAAAATGCCGTATTCATGTTGAATGCAACACCTCCGCTGGTGGTTGAGCCAAAAGCTATGAGCGTCTATGCCGGGAATCTTGACGTTGGAGAATCGTTTGAGGCGATGTTCAAGGTTTATGTTCCTGAAGGCGTTTTCCAGCAGTCTTATCCCGCTGAGGTTGTAGCGGTCTTCAGAACTTCTTCAGGAATGCCATATAAGGTTTCAAAACCCGTCGGACTGAAAATCGAGGGCGTTGGTTATTTCGAGGTCGAGAAGATTGGAGAATTTCTTAGCCCTGCAAAAACTCTGAGAGTTGAGCAGAGCGTCCAGATCCCTTCTATTCCGATGCTTCAGCAGAGCTTTCAGCAAAGCTCAGAGCAAAAAATGAGCAACATTGTTACCATTCCTTCAAGAGGTTACATAGCGTTGAGAATAACCAACACAGGCGAAAAAATCAGGGATGCGTTTGCCATGCTGACCTTCGACAACCCTCTGTTGAAATCCACGAGCACACCGTACCTTGGAGATTTGGACAAGGGGGAGAGCAGGGATGTTGTGTTCTACATCACATCCACCGCTCCACCGGGAAGCTATCTCGGCTATGTGGTGATAAAATACAAGGACGAGTACGGAGATGAGGCTTTCGGTCCGAAAATTTACATTAATGTTGAGGTGAAGCCGGAGCCTGCTTTGAGTGTTTCGGAGGTTAAGACTTCCAATCTCGGCATCGGACTTGTTGGAGAGGTCAAGCTCAGCTTTGCCGAGTCTGATGCGAGAAACGTCAAGTTATACCTGCTCTCTCCGGACTCAACCGTCAGTCCCGCAACGTCTTCATCATACGTTGAAGGTTCTGGTGACACCGCGACCTTCAGAGTAAAGGTATCCGATGACGCTGTTGCAGGTAAGCACATCCTTTACCTCGTCGAAACTTTTGATGATGAGTATGCAAGCGATCTTGTCAGTGTTGAGGAATTTGCGATCTACATTGCTCCGAAGCTTGCGGCATTTCAGGTTGTATCGGTGAAGAGCGATTTGGTGCCCGACTCTACAGGAGAAGTTGTGATTGAGCTTAAGAATGCTGGAAGCGCGGAGATATACAACGCAGTGGTGATGCTGGAAGTTTCTCCACCGCTTAGCATTGCAGGGACAGGTACTTTTGGCGGAATGCTTGGAGAATCGAAACCCGGAGAGTACTTCGTTGGAACTGTGAATCCTGGAGAGACAGTTACAGCTAAGTTCAGGGTTGAAGTTGACAAGGATGCAGGCGAAGGGAGCTATCCCGCTTCGATCAAAGTAAGGTACTACGATGAATCAAACTACGAGCACACATCGAACTCAATTGTGATATCGCTGGATGTGAAGCCTTCCCCACCCTACATACTGTATGCTGCGATTTTTATTGCTGCAATTGGCTTTCTGATAGCTGCAGCAATTGTGCGGAAGAGGAGAAAGCAGTAAAAACTTTTTTAACCTCCTCTACTATTTTCCTCATGCTTCCAATGAATCCCAAGCAGATGAAAAAGATGATGAAGCAGATGGGCATAGAGATGGAGGAGATTGACGCTGAAGAGGTTATCATCAGAACGAGCGATGAAGAACTCATTTTCCGCAGTCCCACGGTCTCCAAGATTTCGGCGAGGGGGGTTGAGACCTTCCAGGTTGTTGGGGAGTATGAGGTAGTAAAAAGACCACCGAAAATCAGCGAGGAGGATGTAAAGCTAATCATGGAGCAGGCAAATGTTGACAAGGAGACTGCGAGAAAAGCTCTTGAAGAGGCAGGAGGAGACTTGGCTGAGGCTTTGATGAAGCTGCAAGAATGAAGCCCCCAGTCGTCTTATCGAGGGGAAAGCACAGCTTTCTCGTTGAAAAGTTTGAGGGAAAGCTCCACACCCATCACGGTATAATAGACCTTGAGGAGCTTAAAGGGAAAAATTACGGGGAAGAGGTAAGAACGCATCTCGGCGTTAAGTACCGCATAGTCCCTTTCAACCCCGCAGATTTTTTCAGACACTTCAAAAGAGGAGCTACACCGATAATGCCAAAGGACATAGGTGCTATTATCACCTATACCGGCCTCTCTCCCGACTCGCTGATTTTTGATGCCGGAACCGGCAGTGGAATTCTCGCTGCATACCTCGCTTACTTCAACAAGTACGGTGAAGTTGTTACGGTGGAGAAAAGGCCAGACTTCGCGAAAATTGCCAGGAAGAACTTCGAGACTGCGGGGCTTAAGAACATCCACCAGATTGTGGGAGATGCCTTGCAGGTGGCAGATGGCCTTAAGGTCAAATTTGACCTCATAACTCTGGACATGAAGGATGATGTGGCCTTTATCAGGAAAGCGAAAGAAATACTGAAACCCGGAGGTCATGTTGTGGTCTACAACCCATACATTGAGGCGGCGAGGGATGTATACAGGGAGATGGAGAAGCAGGGATTCAAGGAGCTTGAGGCTTTCGAGCTTCTGAGAGTTGATCTGGACATTAAAAGAGTTGGAACGAGAACCTCAACAAAGGTCTGGCATACTGGCTATCTTGTTTTTGGAAGGTATCTGGGGTAGTGTGGTTGCTTCTCGTTAGGTTAAACGGTAACTAAAACAAAAAACGATTGCGGATCACAGAAATGTATTCTTTCCCCGTTTAAAGGAGAACACAGCCAAGAGGTTTAGCAACAACCCATAGATTCCGAGTAAAATTCCAGATATGCGTGCCTCGTGAGTGATCAAGGGGATAATTGTAAAGTTCGTAAGATAAAATAAACCCACGCCAAAATGGTGAAATACAACAATAAAATAGATTTTATCTAATTTGTTTTTGAATATTTGAAAGGCGATATACGTCTGCATGGCAATAGAAATTGTTAGAAGCGGGTAATACAAAGAATAACTGGAGAATATTTGTTGATATGAAATTGGAGTGTTCCAGCGAAAAAATCCGTAGGGGATAACACCTACAAAGCTTCCGAGCGGAAAAATGAAAGCTGCAAAGATTGGGAGAATTAAAATCCAGTCCAACAGAGAGTATGGAGTCAGACATACTACCAAAATAAAAATGCCTACAAAGTATCCATAAAGGCAGACCCTATTAAAAATGAAGAGTAGCTTGCCTTTCATCGTTCACCCTCCAAAAAGGCTAAATTGATACTTCAAATCGTTGTATCCTAGTTTTGGTAACAGGTTATCCCTGCAAATTCCAAAGTACCACTCTACTGTTACCGGTGATTGCCAAGGCTCATCAACTAACTCGTACCATGTAACAAAAGCCAAATAATGTCGCTGCGCCTTCTGTCTTATTGCTGGTAAAGCCGAGTTAATGAAATTCCGCTGCTCGTCTTCTCCGTGACCTACTAAGTCAGAGTATGTAGAAAACCCTGTCTCCATCACTGCAGCCTGTTTTCCATGTTGATCCGCTATGTTAAACAATGTATCAAGCTCATTCCAGTGATTGTATGGTTGATCACTCCAAGTTCCGGGATAATGGTCGATAGCAATTATATCTATGCAACTACCAGCCCTATCAAGCCAGTACTCAAGCCAGTAGTCCCACTCAGACCAGTCTGCGAAACCATTGACTATTGTCTTGTAGTAAATTTCATATTCATCAAGCCCGTCGTGTAAAGCTTTAATGTATTCGTGGTCATCGTACCAGTCTATTGGATCAGTTGGATGGTTCAACTCATTTCCGAGCTGATAATACACGAGAAGATACCAGTACTCCTGAGCTATTTTGGCAGCATACTGTTTTGCTTCAAGCAAGAAGCCCTGGGTAACTTGAGCTTGTATTATTGCCTTTCCATTCACAACGTAAAGGTTTCTTACTGGTATTTTGCTCTCCTTTGCCAGCTTCATCGTCTCATTAACCTCAACCTCACCTCTTGGAATTTTAACTGTTTTTCCATTTATCTTTGCTTCAATCGTTCCAGATTTTGAAACCAGCAAATTCCTAACCCAGTTGGGAAATCCTCCACTGCTTCCAAGAACTACGATGGCATCCATCCCCTCCTGATGAATTTTGTTTATTATTGCTCTGTAGTAAGCAATCGCATTCTCATTGAACTGATCTTTTTGAGGCTCAATATCCTTCCACCAAATATCGAATCGAATGTACTTGGCATTCAGATCCTTGGCTTTCTGGATCATCTGAACGTCTTTTTGAGGTAGCGGATCTCCGGCATGCCAACCTTCGGGATAGTGAAAGTGAATGCAAATCGCCGTTTTTGAAACCGATTCTGCGCTGTGTATGCTCGTTACGTCGGTAGCTACCACTCTCGCTGTACAGCTCAACACAACCAGCGCAACTAAGAAGACACAAACTCTCTTCCACATGTAATCACCACATTGACTTGTTATCTCTGATATAAGTATTTTACTATCATGTGTCAAATTGGATACAGCAAACTGCATGGAAGCTTACAACCCGTTATGGTATCTGGGATAAAGCAGGCGGAATAGCGTTGGAGACAGCAGACAGGATATTATCGTGAATGAGACGAGTGCTGTAGCTTCCAGCTCGGAGATGACTCCAGATGCTATACCAATCGCTACACCGGCAATTGTGAGGCTTAGTTTTGTTGATTGGAGAAAACCCATGGACATCGCCCTTCTCAGACCGAAATTCGGAATGAAAATCATTGATGGGATGATCTTAACAGCAAAAGAGACGGCAAGAAGAAGCAGAATAAGATCCAAACCCTCTTCGGCTTGAGCGATGTTAAGCTCACTGCCCGTTTTGATGAAAAATATGGGAATGAAGAAGCCGAACCCCATGCCGTACAGCTTGTCGTAGAGCTTTTTCCCACCCCTGAATGTTATCGAAAGCAGAACTCCGGCAAGGAATGCTCCGAGAATTGCCTCAACTCCCAGAAAAGAGCTCAGACCGACGAAGAGAATCATGATTGCCAAGCTCCCCCTCACACCAATCTCAGACGGCTCGTCGGAGAACCACTTTGATATGAATTCCGGGAAGTACCATATAACCAGCTTGCCGAATCTGTATGCTGCGAGGAAAACCAGAATTATGGCGAACGCGAAAGCGATCTGCAAATAACCAGTGAGGAAGTAAATCGAGAGGAGAAACATTGTCGAGAAATCAGAAACGAGGGCTGCAACGATGTTCAGCTGGCCGAACTCCTCTTTATCAGTTCCAATTTCTCTTAACACCGAAACAACCACACCGACGGCAACATTGGTCAGAATTATCGCGTAAAAAAAGCTTAATCCTGCTAAAATGGTAAAAGCGGCACTGAGGGAGAGTGAAAGGATGAAGAATGCGACCACCTTTTTAAGATGTCCACTTTTCAAAACTGTTTCAGCATCTATCTCAAGTCCAGCAAGGAACATGAGGAATATTAGTCCAAAAAGGGAGAGGAAGGAGAGCCACTCAGAAGAATAGATTACGTTAAGAAAGCTCACACCAAAAACCATGCCGAGAATTATTTCCAGAACAACAGCCGGCACTCTGATTTTTTCGGCTATTATGGGCGATATAAAGGCAATGACGGAGATGAGGGCAATGGTTGTGAACTGCTCTATCTCACTCACTCCACCACCACAACCGATGTTTCCTTATCCAGAATAATTTTCCAGAGGATACCTCTGTCAATATTCCCAACATCGTTTGTGAGGGAGAGAATTACCAAGTTGTATCCGCTTTTGAACTCCCTCACCGCATCAACCATCGGATTTCCAGTTGAGACCTCAACCTCAAGGCCAGTTTCTGTGAACTTCGAGAAATGCTTTATCTGCTCTTCATCGAGAAACAGAACCTTCACCTTACCAAAAAACCTTGAGAACGCCTTTGCAATGTTTATCATCACATCCGGGTTTGAGTTGTTCACCAGAGCAAGGATTTTCCTGTAGTCTTCCTTTCCCGATAAAATGAGTGTCGGAAAACTCGAAACGAGCAGCTTCAAAACGTCTTCATTTTTCTCTTTCAGCGTAGTTGCAATCAGGTCAAACTCATCGCTCCTCTTGAGAATCTTAACAGCCTCTTCAAGGTTCACGCTATCTGAACGTCCTTCGAGAACGCAGGCGTAAGCATTACCAACCTTTTCGAAGACAATAAGGTTAGCTCCGAACCTCTCTGCCACCATCTCCGCTTCTTTTATTTCTTTTTCCGTCATTTCACTTTTGAGGAGGAGTATGTTGTCGAAAGGGTTCTTTGTCAACCTAACCTGCTCACCGCAGACAAGCGCTAAGGTGTCCCCAGCCCTCATCTCAAGCTCCGGAAAGGGCTGCAGAACTTTCCCATCTCGAAAAATGGAGATAACCATGCAATCCTCGCCGGCATCGTATTCTTTGAGCGTCTTGCCGTCCATCTCTTCTCCAACCTTTATTTCGAAATATCTGTTCTTCTCAAAAATTGTCGAGAGCAAAGCCTCGACTGAACCACAGATTCTCGATATTCCTTCTGATTCGTAAAGCCAGCACTTCTCCTCATCTCTCGCAATGGCGAAAACTTCGAATCCGAGTAGCTTGGCAACCTTTGCAACCTTCAGGTTGAATTCATCATCATCTGCGAGAATTATCTTGCTATCTGTATCAAACCTTGCAAGAACTTCTGGATTTGAGGCATCTTCGTTTAAAACCTCAAATCCCCTCTCAGCGAGTCTCTTGGCTGAATTCGCATCTCTATCAATAATTATGCAGTCGGGAAGCTTTGAGGCTATTCTTGCCGCTCTATCTCCAGTCGAAACGAGAATGTATTCCATCTACCACCTCAAGGCTTTCTCCTCTTCATTCTCAGCAGGTAGTTAACTGCATTAATGACTGCATTGATTGAGGCCATGACGATGTCTTGTGCAGCACCTCTTGAGGTGAAGGTGTGTCCTTCATCATCCTCAACCGTAACGTAAACCTCAGCCAAAGCATCGCTTCCTCCGGTTATAGCATCCATCCTGAATTCCGTTATTCTGATGCTCTCTCCTACAAGCGAGGTGACGGCTTTGAGGGATGCGTCAACCGGTCCAACTCCGATAGCAGACGTCACCTTCCTATTTCCAAAAACCTCTGCGTTCAGAACCGCAGTCGGAGTGATCTTGTTTCCTGTCAGAACCGTAACCTCATCAACGAGAATTGCCTTTTCCTCTTTCTTCAGCTCACCGATGACAACTTCCGCAATGGCGAACAAGTCCAGGTCTGTTACCCTCTTACCCTTATCTCCCATTTCCTTTACCTTCTCGAACACCTGGTTAAGCTGCTCCTCGTCAAGGTGGTAGCCGGCCTCCTCAAGGATCTTCTTTATCTGGTATCTCCCGGCATGCTTCCCTATTACTATTCTCCTCCTGTGTCCAACCATTTCAGGAGTAACAACTCCCGGTTCGAATGTTGAGAACTCTTTCAGCACTCCGTGTGCGTGTATTCCGCTTTCGTGGCTGAAAGCATTCTCCCCAACAATGGGGTGGTTTGGTGGCATCTTCACTCCGGTGAGCCTTTCAACAAGCTTTGAAGTTTCAAAAAGGTGTTCAGTTTTAATGTTAGTCTTTATTCCCTCAATGGCGTGAAGAATCATAACTACCTGAGCGAGGTCTGCATTTCCTGCTCTCTCGCCTATTCCGTTCACGGTAACCTGCACCTCATTAGCTCCAGCCATAACCGCTGCGTAGGTGTTGGCAACAGCCAAACCAAAATCGTTGTGGCAGTGGACATCTATCGGAACCTTCAGATGCTCTCTGAGCTGCTTGATTAACTCGTAAAATTTGAAGGGGGTTGCCACACCTACGGTGTCGGGAACGTTCACCACGTCAACCTTTGCCTCCTCAACGGCCTTGAAAATCTGCTTCAGGTATTCAACCTCCGTTCTTGTGGCATCCATGGCAGAAAACAAGCATTTAACGCCGTGAGACTTAATGTACTCAACACACTCAACCGACTTCTCGATAATTTCCTCTCTTGACATTTTTACGGTGTGTTCAATCTGAATTTTTGAAGTTGGGACGAAAATATGAACCATATCAACGTTAGCCTTGAGAGCAGCATCGATATCCTCCTTAACGATTCTCGCGAGACCACAAACTTCTGCATTAAGACCGAGGGAGCTTATCTCCTTAACCGACTCAAACTCGCCTTTGGTTGCTGAGGGGAATCCAGCCTCAATAACGTCAACACCGAGCTTGTCGAGCTGCTTTGCTATTCTAATTTTGTACTCCTGCGGGAGCGACACTCCTGGCATCTGCTCTCCATCTCTTAGAGTTGTGTCGAAAACTTTGATAGTGTTCATCACTGTTGAAACTAAGCCAGGCTGTAAATTGTTTTCGGTATCCAACATAACAATTTATTGAGATAAATAAAATTCTGAACATCTACTACAAACTGAATACGTATTCCTGTTGCGTTTACTTGCATTTTACGTATTTCTCTCCTTCTATTTGAAAAAAGGTTTTTAAACCGGTGGTTTTAGCCTTAAAACTGGATGTTCAGCAAAATTCTGGTGGCAAACAGGGGGGAAATTGCAGTAAGAGTGATGAGAGCGTGCAGGGAGCTTGGGATAGAGAGCGTTGCAGTTTACAGTTCTGCAGACAAAAGAGCCTTTCACAGAGTTTATGCGGATGAATGTTACTACATAGGCAAAGCAGATCCGAGGAGCAGCTATCTCAACATTGATAAGATTATCGAGGTTGCGAAGAAATCCGGGGCAGAGGCAATTCATCCCGGTTACGGATTTCTGGCAGAAAACGCGGAGTTTGCGGAGAGGTGCGAGGAGGAAGGGATCGTATTTATAGGCCCCTCTCCTGAGGTAATACGCATCGCAGGTTCAAAGGTGAAATCAAGGGAGATGATGCAGAAAGCAGGAGTGCCTGTGATTCCGGGTTCGCCGAGAGTTGAGAGTGTTGATGAGGCGAGGGAGTGGGCTGAGAAAATTGGCTATCCTGTAGCCCTTAAAGCATCCGGTGGAGGGGGCGGGATAGGCATTGTTGTTGTTAACAGCCCGGAAGAGCTTGAGGATGCGTTCAGGAAGTCGAAGAAGCTGGGTGAGAGGTACTTCAAGGACTCTACCGTTTACCTCGAAAAGTATCTTGCAAAGCCGAGGCACATAGAGGTGCAGATTCTCGCAGACCATCACGGAAACGTTATTCATCTGGGCGAGAGGGAGTGCAGCATTCAAAGGAGGCATCAGAAGCTCATAGAGGAAGCCCCATCTCCGGCGCTGAATGACGAGATGAGGGAAAGGATTGGGAAACTGGCGGTAAAGGGTGCTAAGGAGATAGAATACACCAACGCAGGGACTTTTGAGTTTCTCTACGAGTACGGGAACTTCTACTTCCTTGAGATAAACTCAAGGCTTCAGGTGGAGCACACAATAACGGAAATTGTCACCGGAATTGACATCGTTAAGTACCAAATTCTGATTGCCAGCGGAGAGGAACTAAGGCACAAGCAAGAAGATGTGAAGATACGGGGACATGCGATTGAGTGCAGAATAAACGCTGAAGACCCGGTCAACTTCTATCCGAGAAGTGGCAGAATTGTGCACTACAGAAGTCCCGGTGGGATAGGGGTGAGAGTTGATAGTGGCATCCACATGGGTTACAGAATTCCAGAGGAGTACGACAGCATGATATCCAAGCTGATAGCCTACGGCGAGACAAGGAGGGAGGCTATTGCGAGGATGAAGAGGGCTCTCTACGAGTACATCATAGAGGGTGTGGAGACGAACATACCGTTCCACGTTGCGGTGATGAACGACGAGGAGTATGTGAAGGGCAACATCCACACAAAATTCGTGGAGGAGAGGAACATAGCAGAGAATGTCAAGGAATACATGGCCGCCTTCAGACCCATCAAGGCCAGGCTTGACGAAATATTCATGGAGAGCGACCTCTCAAGGGAGGAAATATCCGCAATTGTTACAGCAATCGACCTATATGAAGAGGAGGAAGAATACGGAATTGAGCAAAGAATCTGGCAGGCGATTTTCAGCCTGGGTGCCTGAGATTTTTCCTAATTTTGAACCCAACAAGCTCCAAAAATTTAAAAAACTCTGATGCTCTCAATAAACCTTAACCTCTTCGGCAGTGGTGGGTGTGTTGACAGGAACTCCTGTATCGGGCTTATCTTCATGTTCTTAAGAGCCTCGATGTCCGCTCTCGTTATCGGCTCAGCCACAGCGTTGGTGAATGCATATATGAAGAGAGTTCTGAACTTGCTGTCCTGTATAGGGGCGAGGTAGTCAGGGTAGCGGTGGTAGAAGAGGTGTATCTTTGCTAAGCTCCTCTGCATGGCGTCTTTGTTCGTCGCCCTGACTCCTTCAAAGTCCGCGTAGTATTCTCTGAGCCTGCTGAAGGCGAGAACGAGTATTTGCACGATGAAGGAAATTAAAACTGCCGCTATGCCGATTATCGCAAGCTGAGCACCCCTTCTGTCGTCTCTAAATGAGGAGTGAATCAGAGCGTAACCGAGGTAGAATATTACTGAGGGCAGCAAGCCGAACAGGAGCATTACCGCATTGTCTTTGTGCTTGTGGTGGCCGAGTTCGTGGCCTATTACTGCTTCAAGCTCCTCCTGACTGAGCATTCTCATCAATGATTCTGAGACTGCAACGTACTTGCCTGTCAGGAAGTTGCCGTACGCAAAGGCATTTGGTGGTGCTCTCACAATGACGGCCTTTGGTGGCCTCATGTTCAACCTCCTGGCAACGCTGTTTACGACCATCTGGAGCCTTTCATCCCTCTCAGCCCCGTAGCTCAGGTTGATGATGTAGGGGGAGAAAAGGTACATCAGGAGGTTGATGGCGAGCAGGAAGATTATAAGGCCGTAGAAGCTGATGTAAACTCCGGAATAGGCGAGTATCAGGTATATGATGGCGGCTGAGATTGAGAGAATCATCGCAGCTAAGAGAACCATTGACGTGAAAAGGGAGAACTTTCCCGAGACTCTGCTGGCAACCTTGGGGGCTATGGTGGAGGCCAAGAGCAGCATCACAAGATAGCCCACCATCGCCAGCATCATGTATATCGGGTCGAAGAAGTACAGCATCATGTTTGTTTATTGGTTCTTGGGGGTTTATATTTTTAGTTCTGGTAGGAAGTGGTGTTTTGATTGTTGTTACTTCACAAAAACGCCCTACCGGTTGGAGCGAATCTTTATCCAGAAAGTTAAGAAAATTTAAATTGTTCAACACACTGCATAAAATTGTGAGACTACTGCTACCTTTTGTAGTCTTGGCCCTTGCCATACCTGCCTCAGGATGGAGTATGGCTTTTGATATAGCAAAATCTCCCGATGGCGGATATATTATAGCTGGTGCTACCGGGCTGAACTATAAGTGGAGCTATGCATGGCTCATAAAGGTCGACTCGCAAGGTAATGAGATCTGGAATAGAACATATGTTGGAGAGTGCAGGTCGCAGGTGTGGAATATTGATAGAGTTGATAAAGGGTATGTGGTTGGAGGTGTTACGGGTTGTCATGGTAATGATGCCTGGATTATAATGTTAGATGATGCTGGCAACGTTCTTTGGCAGAAAAAGTATGATTACGGTGGTAAGGGAGACAGCGCAACTTCAATAGTAGGAGATGGAAAGAGAGTTATCGCATCGATTACAATAGCACCGTGTAAAGATGGTTGTATAAATGAGGATGTATGGTTTGTGCAGTTTGATGAGAGAGGTAGAGAGCTGTGGAAGAATGAAATTAATTACAGAGACTATGACAGTATCAAGCGAGTTAAAAAGACGGCAGACGGGGGATATATTGGTGTTGGAAGCGTGGGGGATTACAGAGGAGGGCTTAGGCTCTACGGCAACTACGACATCTTGGTGGTGAAGTTTAACAGGAAAGGAGAAGTGGAGTGGAACAGAACCTTTGATTTCGGGCTTTGACGACATTGCATGGGATGTGGCGGAAGTAGAGGATGGATACATAATCGTTGGGGAAGTGTGGAATGTAAAAGTAGAGAATTTTGCAAACACGACCACTCCTGTTAAAGCCATCGCTTTAAAACTCGATAAAAACGGAAACTTGGACTGGAAAAAATTTTTTAAGTATGGTAGGATTACGGCCGGTTGGTCGGTGACTGCAAACAAAGATGATAAGGTTATTGCAGGTTCTGGAGGGAATGAGAGTGGCTTTATCTGGGTTAGTGCGATGGGTGAATGGAATAAAACAATAAAAAGAAATTTCACTTTTCTATCATTTGTGTTTGGAACTGTGAGAATTCTAAATAGTACTGATGGGTATTTGGTTGTGAGTAGCAAGGAGTGTAATGGAACTACCTGCATCTGGCTTGGGAAACTTAGCCTTGATGGAAAGCTGATTTGGGAAAAAACTTATGAGGGATTGGACAATGTCAAAATCTCGAACACATACATAGTTGAAAAAGAACCGAACTCGTCTCCAGTAGTGGCTGTTTTTCTGCTTACTGTTGCAATTTTGGTGGGCTACCTAATATACTACATGTCTTAGCAAGCAAGTGTTAATAGTCAGATATCCAGTTTCCGAAGCTCCAGCCGGGTGAATTGGGGACATATTCCATAATCGGGATGTGGTGCAGGATTGTTACAACGAAGGAAGTTATCTGATCTAGCAATTTCATCAACTGATAATTTACGGACTCCTTCTCGTCATAAGGCATCTGTACTCTGTACTTGAGGAAGTAGTTCAGAGATGTTGACCCATCCACAGGTCCGGTTATGTTTGGCAAGTATGTTAAGGCTGTTCCTACAGTGTTTGCAAATTCTGACCTTAGAGTGGAATTTGTTACTATGTATTTGACAATCCTTGCGTTATCGTATAGCTGGGTAAACATTGATACGATAAAAGGATGAATTGTGTTATTTCCACTGGCCTGAAGTATCCATAGTGTCTCATCAAGGTAAGGTATGAAGTCCAGCAAAAATTTGTTAAAAGCCCTATTTGCAAGTATAATGTTATCTTCACCACTCTGAGGATACCGATCCTTCCAGTGCCACAGTTCCTCTCCTATGACTTTTATGTTGTAGGCCAAGTTGCGAAGTAAGTAGTATATCCACGTTGGATAGAAGTTCTGCCAGCCATCTACATCATCATCTGCCGGATAACTCCCGCTCGGCATGGATGTAACGAGTGCTGTAAATGGGTGAATTCCCCAGCGATGGCCGATAACCAGCCCAACGACATGCTGATTGTCAGCAGCTAAGCCAATAAAGCTGAGGGTACCAAGGCCGCCGTTGGGCCAGGGTCTAATTACAGGTATTATAAGCGTGAGACCGTTTTTTGCAAGATACTCTGTAGCACCAGGAGACATTCCAATATCGGCACCTAATATCTCTAAGAGAGTGCAATGAAGTCTACAATTTCCACCTCCACAACCCTCATGACCGCTATACTCTGTCGTACTAAGCAATCCGCTTAAAGTGTTGTATTCCTTACATACAAACATAGCCGACTTTCCGACTTCACCTAGGGCGTGATCCGGCAGGTTGAATTGCAAAAGTGGTCCAAACCTGTATCCGCTCATATAAGTTCCACAGTCATGAGCACTCACATTGCCATCACGCTCCCTGATGCAGCATCCTGCAGGATAAGTGGCTATGATTATCCCTCTACCGTTTCTGCAGCTATCCATTCCGGGGCAGTATGGACTGTCGTCGGGACCTACACATGCAGGATAACATTCAGAATCCATATCGTTTGTGTTACCGTTGACACCTTCAGTTTCACCATCGTTATCGTTGTTTGGGTCAACCACGCCCATCTTCCACAGCAAAAAGTCCCAGTTGTCGAAGTGCTGAGCTACCGGTATATTGTATCCTCCAATGTTAACGTGAGAAACATCTTCCGGTTCGGCAATCCATCTTATCCTTACCCAATCCCCACCACCAACGTCCCAATAGCGGCCAATTAATGTGATGTCGTAACTTCCGGGGGTTATGGCTATATTGTTGGCAAAATCCTCTTCATTACATGCAGAACTGGCCTCATATGGCACTCCGTTAGCGATACCATCGCCAACACCAACATTGAGCGTCACACGCCACTTATCAGTCACTCCACCATCAATCGGCCTTCCGCTAACAGTAGCCCAGCCAGTCGAATCCATAGCACCCCCTCCAAATGTTCCACTACCACCGTCCCATTCTGCTTTGAGATAAAATGACGGGTAGTAGGGAATTGGTGTGCCTTCTGTGGTTGTTGCTCTTGCCTGCACGCGTATTGCATCGTCATCAAAAAATCCATCCCAGTCACGCGGGACAGTTGAAGCATCGTAATCCACACACGCTTGCTGAACGTATGCATCGTTAACCTCTACGATGAGTTCGATGTAGTCTGTCTGGGGTTGGCCGTCGCCATCAAACCATCCGTCAGAATATCCCACAAATGCTAAGTGGAGGTAGCCATTGGGTGAAATATAATTGTCTGGATCATGCTCTGGACTTGCAAGGGTGTAATCTATCCACTGAGAAGAAGTGCCATCAATGTAAGCATTAGTATTTAACCAGCTCCCAACACTCCAGTTGTAGATGAAAAGTCTAACATCGTCATTTGAATCATCTGCCCGCCCGTACCACCTTATGCGTATACTATCAATTGCATTTTCCTCTGACGGTAGTTTAAAAATAAAGTAGTGCGTCTCGTAACCCGGATCAGCCATATCGCCGTCCTGATACCAGATCTGCTGATACTCGGCATCGGTGAATTCATCGTAGGTTCCAGGAGGAGTTGTTTCCGATGAGGGGTTACCTTTTGGTGTGCCGCTTTCGTGATCGTATTCATAAGCGTTAAAATATGGATAGGACTGGGTGATTCCAGCAAAATTTATCGTATAAGTCTTCGCCTCAACCACATTAACGACGGCAAAACTCAACACGGTGATTAGCAGTATGAGCGTTATTGATCTCACAGGTCTATGATGCATAATTAAATTATTAAAATTTTTCGCTAAAAATGTTAATGGTGATAATGTTCATTTTTAGCGTCAAAAATAGTTATGGACTGTGCTTGTGGCGGCAATATTAAGTCTCTTGAGATTATCTTTTGATATTCGAGTAATTCCCATAATTACCGGACCTGTCCACTTAACACAAACACCACCTCAATCGGTTGTAGTACAGCATAAA
>NZ_JACDNT010000010.1 GCF_017656475.1 Archaeoglobus sp. | reverse complement strand
ATATTTTAGTGTTATGTTTTAGATTTATAGGTTTTGGTAATGTGGACATACCCAAGAATATTCAAAGAATTTTTGTGAAAAGCTTATGTCCCAAATCTTCGAGAGAACATGGCTTAGAGATGGAAGCAAAACTTTTTAAAACGCATGTTGTTGTGAGAGACAATGAGAAAGTCCTCCGGAAAGAAACTCATTGTAGTACAGATTGTACTTCTTTTCTAAAGGTAATCAGAGGTGGTTTGAGGTGGTTTTAAATGCGTGCTGCTGATGCCATTGTCAAGGCTTTGGAGATGGAAGGAATAGAGGTCGTGTTTGGAATACCGGGAGGAGCGATAATTGAAGTCTACGATGCGCTCTACGATTCCGGGATTCAGCATATCACAACGAGACACGAGCAGGGTGCGACGCACGCTGCCGATGGCTATGCGAGAGCGAGCGGGAAAGTTGGAGTTGCCTTCGCCACATCCGGGCCGGGAGCCACCAACACCGTCACGGGAATAGCAACAGCCTATATGGATTCCTCACCAATGGTTGTGTTCACAGGTCAGGTTCCAACGAGCATGATTGGAAACGACGCCTTCCAGGAGGCGGACATAACGGGAATTACGATGCCCGTGACCAAGCACAACTATCTGGTTACGGATGCTAAAGACCTCTTGCACACGATAAAGGAAGCTTTTTACATTGCTTCAACGGGCAGACCCGGCCCCGTTCTTGTTGATCTGCCCAAGGATGTCACTACCGCCGACATAGACTTCAACTATCCCAAAAGAGTTAACCTTCCGGGATACAAACCTAAGCTTGAAGGACATCCAAAGCAGATAGCAAGAGCGGCCGAGCTGATAATGAAAGCTGAAAGACCGGTTATACTTGCCGGTGGTGGTGTTATTATTTCAAATGCCTCAAAAGAGCTCGTCGAGCTTGCAGAAACGATTCCTGCTTTTGTTGTTACAACACTGATGGGGAAGGGCTCGATTCCTGAAACTCATCCACTGTCACTCGGATTTGCCGGGATGCACGGTACCAAGTACGCCAACTACGCCCTCAGTGAGAGTGACCTGATTATTGCGGTCGGCTGCAGGTTTAGTGATAGAACTACGGGAAACGTCGCGATGTTCGCCCCCAACGCCAAAATAATCCACATCGACGTTGATCCCGCAGAAATAGGTAAAAATGTCAATGTTGATGTGCCGATAGTCGGAGATGCAAAAAAGGTTCTTGCAAAGCTGAAGAAGGCAGTTGAGTACAAGCAGAGAAGGGAGTGGGAAGACAAAGTGAACGACTGGAAGATGAAGCATCCGTTAAAATACAAAAAAGAAGGTTTCAAGCCGCAGTATGTGATTGAGCGAGCCTGCGAGATCATGCCTGATGCAATCGTCACAACAGAGGTTGGGCAAAACCAGATGTGGGCCGCCCAGTTTTTTAAGGTGAAGTATCCGAGACAGTTCATAACGAGTGGTGGCCTTGGGACGATGGGCTTTGGCTTTCCTGCAGCGATGGGTGCACAGGTTGCGTTTCCCGAAAAAACTGTTATCGACATTGCCGGAGACGGTAGCTTCTTCATGAACATTCAGGAGCTGGCCACATGCGTCAACTACGAGATTCCGGTGAAGGTTCTGGTTCTGAACAACGGATATCTTGGAATGGTCAGGCAGTGGCAGGAGCTATTCTACAGGGAAAGGTACTCGGCAACATGCATTGGATGTGAGAAAACGGGATTTGAGGCAATAGCGAGAGGATTTGGGGCAATAGGAATGACCATCGAGAAGCCATCGGAAGTTGATGACGCCCTCAGGGAAGCAAAAGAAATTGATGCTCCAGTGGTCATAGACTTCAGAGTCGACTATCAGGCAAATGTCTTCCCGATGGTCCCACCAGGAGCTTCACTTAAAGAGATTATCGATGAGGAGTGAGGTGGTAATCATGAAGCACACGATAGCTGTTCTGGTTGAGAACAAGCCCGGTGTCCTTGCAAGAGTCGCGAGTCTGTTCAGGAGGAGAGGATTTAACATAGAAAGCCTCACGGTCGGCACCACAGAGAAAGAAGACCTGTCAAGAATGACGATTGTTGTAGAGGGAGACGACAAGGTCGTCGAGCAGGTGATAAAGCAGCTTAACAAGCTCATTGAGACAATCAAAGTCAGCGAGCTATCGGAGAGTTCAGTTGAGAGGGAGCTCTGCCTCATAAGGGTTCACGCACCTCCTGAAAAGAGGGGAGAGATAGTTGAGCTAACAAACATCTTCAGGGCGAGAATAGTTGACGTTTCGAGGGATAGCTTTATTATCGAGGTTACCGGTGATGAAGATAAAGTTTCAGCGTTCATCGACTTGATGAAGCAGTATGGCATCAAGGAGCTTGCAAGAACCGGAAAAGTTGCCATGGTAAGGGGAAACAAAAAATGAATTTCAAAATTGTAATAATGAGAAAAACTTAAATATGGTAGTGTTCATTATAATGATAGGTGGTAGTGATGGTGAAAATCGTTCACGCTCAAACGGTACTGCCAGAGAACGTACTTGAGGAGCTTAAGAGGAAAACAGGAGAGAATGCTACGAAAGATGCCATAGCAAAGGCTGTAGAGCATTATCTCATGTGCCCTTACACTCACGAAGAGCCGCTTGAAAAAAGACTTGAGGAAGTAATTAAGAAGAAAAAGAAGTAAGCCTCCTTTTATTTTTTAGGTGTAGGGATGCCGGAGATTTTCCCAGACAAATTTGCAAAGGCAGCTGAGGCGATTTACGAGATTTTCGAGAAGGTCGTTGAAAATCACGATGAAATTCTCGATGCTATTGACAAGCTCCTAATTCTCGAAAGAAAAGGCGTCTTTGACGAAATAGTGAAGCTTTCCGAGTTTAAAGTGCCTATCACACCCGAAGAGATTGGAGAGATTGCAGAAAGGTTCGAGCTGCTGTTAAAGATATTGCTTTCTGTTGACGAGAGAGTCCTTAAGGTTATTAAGAGGTTAATCGATGCTTTTGAAGAATCCATGGTTTACGAGCAGATGAGTATGATGGAGGCGATGAGGGCCTTGAGAGACCCAGACGTGCAAAAGGCAATCGGCTTCGCCCTCACGCTGGCAAAAAATTTTGGAAAGAGAATTTAGCCGAATGCTAGGAGAGCAGCAATCTGGTTTATTGCATCCCTTGCAGCCTTAATCACAGGGTAATAATTGATGAATCCGTGCAATACTCCTTTGTACCTGACAGTAGCTGTCTCAACTCCAGCCTTTCTAAGCATGTGCCCAAAAATCTCCGCCTCATCCCTCAGCGGGTCGTATTCGGCAGTGATAATCAGTGCTGGTGGAAGACATTCAAGGTTGGCAAAAATTACGGATGCGAGGGGGTTGAACATGTCCTCTTTCTTTGAGAAGTACTGCTCCGAGAACCACCTCATTATTTTCTCATCGAGAATCCACAAACCCTCGCCATACTCTAAAATCGACGGAGTAGGAGTTACAAAGTTTACAACTGGGTAGATCAGAATTTGATGCTTTATGAAATCCTCTCCGTTGTCCCTTGCCATTATGGAAACCGATGCAGCAAGATTTCCTCCTGCACTGTCTCCACCCACTAATATCCTCGAAGGATCAATTTTAAGCTCATCTGCATTCTCAGCCACCCATTTTGCTGCATCATAGCAATCGTAAACGGCAGTCGGGAACTTGTGCTCCGGTGCGAGCCTGTAGTCAACAGAGACAACAGTAGCGTTTGAAAGTCTTGCAATTCTCCTGCAAAGGGCGTCATGTGATTCAATGCTACAAATTACAAATCCACCTCCGTGATAGTAAACCAGAACAGGAGAATCTGGCTTTTGCTGATAAATCCTGATCCTTATATCTCCGTTTCTCCCCCTTACCACTCTGTCTTCAACTCTCTCAACTTTTTCAAACTGGCTTACCTGCCTGTTCCTCTCGGCATAAATTTGGTTTATTGCCTCCCTATATTCGATAGGTGACGTGAACTGGTCAAACTTAGGCAGGCTTTCAAAATACCCGGCAAGCTGGTAATAAACGGGGTCAATTGGCATACACATGGTTGCCATATAACTTTATAAAAATTTCTGCTACAAGGAATTATTTGCTCGCTGAGTTCATACTCTGTGAAAATAAATAAAGCTGATTGATCAAATACCTCTCCCCCCCAAAAACAAAGATAGCGTTAAGCTTAATAATCACACCCTTCTAAAGCGTTTTAAGGGCTCGTGGTCTAGCGGTTATGACGTCGCCCTTACAAGGCGGAGATCGCCGGTTCGAATCCGGCCGAGCCCATTTATTTTCAAAATCTGGATTTCTATTGGTTCTCCAGCCCTCAAAAACTCCACAAGTTTATCGATAGTCTCTGAAATCCTCCCTCTAAAATTCTCTTTTAGAAATATATAGTTCTCTTTAGAAATTGTAATGTGCAAATCTTTTAGTTCTCTGGCTCTTTTGGGCGAAAGCTCTTCTCTAAATGTTGATCCATTATACGTTCGTACACGTTCGTGCATGAACGTAATAGCGGCGAAAGGTCTTAAACATTTCGTGATGAAAAAGCTCAGCAGGACAATATCAGGTTTTGAGAAGGTGCAAACAATCTGGATTTAGTTGGTTAGAGATCATTGGATTTGATTTTCTTCAAGTTGATCAACATAAACGTGGGTTTGATTCAACCTAAAATCAGCATGCAGATCTAAGCAATCAACCAATTGTTGATTAGAACCAACTCAATGTTGATCAGAATCAACGTTGAATTGATCAACATCAACAGGAAATCAACATTGAATCAGAGTTTGATCAACAAAAATAAAACGTTGATCAACAGGTGGATTGAACATCAACAGAAATCAATATGACCTATAAGAAGTCAGGTTTTGCCCTTAGTTTGGTTAGTTTGAGGGAGAAGGTCATAGTTTACGAAGTATCTGCCTTACGAACTCTTCCACATCGCTGAGCTCAGTTTTCACGATTTCAAGGACTCTCGCATTATCCACCTTCCCATATCCATGGACGAGTAGGTTTCTAAACCTTGCCATGTCCGACAATTTCTCAGCCAGCTCCTGACTGATTATTCCCCTCCTTCCAAGTATATCGAACATCTCTGCATAACTCTCAGCCCTCTCAAACCCTCTTGCAGATATTATATGGGAAGCGATATCCAGGCAGGCCTCAATTATTTCGAGAAGAGAGTACTTGACCGCTTGGACATCCTTATAGCTATTCAAAAATGTATCCTCGTCAATATGTTTATATTCTTCTAAAAACTCCAGATTTCTCTGAATTACGTCAATTTTTCCCTCTATTATCTCATTTTCTACCATATCTGACTCTCCTCATCTTTTCATACAGCTCATGGTGGGGTTTAATGTCCAGATACTCTCTCATAACCCTGCTCTCGAATTCGATCCTCTTTCGCTCATCTCTGTAGTATATAAGCTTCGAACTTCTGAGAATTGAGAAAAGGAACCTTACTGGTCTTCCGTTCAAGATACGAACGTCGAAGTTTTGGCGTTTGAATTCCCTCTCGAACTCTCCAGCAATCCGTGCCTCGTATAGAGCGGGAGGTTTGAAATTCTCATCCAAGAGCAGCCCTATGTCTATATCGTTGTAGCTATCGCTTTTCAGGAAAGAACCATAAAGGTAGGCTGCTATTACTTCATTTCTCTTGCTCAGGATGTTTCTGGAGGCTTTGATGAGCTCCTGCATTTTAGTCATAAAGAATTTTTATGGTTCTAAGGTTTATGTGTTTCGGTTGCAATATCCGCAAGCTTTGTAGCTCTAACAATGAGGGGTTTTCTCTTCTCGCCTTTACAAGCCCCATCTCCTCTAAAGCTGAAAAGATGCTTTCTGACAGTACTTTCATCTCTTCCAACAGCTCTGGAAATCGACTTCACATCCCGTTCTTCACAGTCTGAAGAACCTGCACTTTATCATTACCAGGCATCGATCTTACAAGCTTTAACAACGCTGCAGGCAACTCAATCACCTTGGAGAAGTCCTCAGTTTCAATTTCAACTCTCGTTCTGGTCAAGTTGATCAATATAAACGTGGGTTTGATTCAACCCTAAAATCAGCATGCAGGTCTAAGCAATCAACCAAATTGTTGATTAGAACCAACTCAATGTTGATCGGAATCAACGTTGAATTGATCAACATCAACAGGAAATCAACATTGAATCAGAGTCAGACCAACGTTGATTTTTGCCGACTCAACATGTTGATCAGTTTGATCAACAGTTAGCTGAGTGGATCAGCATGGAATTAACTCAAAAATCAACACAAAATCAGATTAACTCAACTGTAAATCAGATGTCGATCTCTTAGAGGATTAGTTAGTAACCCTAAGTAGCGCACAAGCAAATTGTAGATTCTAAGTTGAAAAGAAAACTTCTTATGTTTTTTCAAAATAAAATCAACTGCAATATGAAAGCCACCTTATCTGAGAGTGATACGAAAGCAAAATTGATTGATCCAAAACTAAGAAAAAGTGGGTGGACTGAAGATAGAATAAGAAGAGAGGTTCACTTAACACCTGGTAAACTTCTTACTGAGGAGGGAAAGAGAGAACGAGGAAAGTTTGCAGATTATGTTTTGTACTATTCTCCCGGTTTTCCAATTGCTGTCGTTGAAGCTAAAGAAGAGGCAAAATCAGCTCTGGATGGGTTGGGGCAGGCAAAAGCTTATGCCAAAATGCTTGGTGTGTTTTTTGCTTTTTCTACTAATGGGCATGAAATAGAAGAATTTGATTTCACAACAAACCAGCAAAGGACATTGAAAGAATTTCCCACTCCTGATGAGCTTTATGAGCGATATACGCGCTATATTTTTAAAGACAAGACAATTAAACCTGATCCACTGAATTATCCGTATTTCACAACACCTGGAGGAAAAAGGCCAAGATACTACCAAGAGGCCGCAATAAAAAGTGTAATCGAAGCAATACTCAATGGTAAAAAGAGAATACTTTTAACAATGGCTACTGGAACAGGCAAAACGTTTGTAGCGTTCCAAATAGTATGGAAGCTGATAAAGTCAGGCTATTTCCAGCGAGTTCTGTACGTAGCAGATAGGATATTCTTGAGGGACCAAGCTTACAATGAATTTGCGCCATTTGAAGATGCAAGGGCAATTATTGAAAGTGGTAACACACTGAGAAACAGGCAAATCTATTTCAGCATATACCAATCCCTTTATAGTGGCGAAGATGAAAATAAAGTTTACAGACAATATCCACCTGACTTTTTTGATTTAATTATAATAGATGAGTGCCACCGTTCAGGTTACGGAACTTGGAAAGAGATTCTGGATTACTTCGGTTCTGCCGTACATTTAGGTATGACTGCAACACCAAAAAGAAGCGATAACATAGATACTTACGCTTACTTCGGCGACCCAGTATATGCTTACAGCATGGGGCAGGGAATTGAAGATGGCTTTCTTGCCCCTTTCCAGATTTACAGGATATTCACAAACATCGATAGAGAAGGTCTGCATTTGGAAGAAGCAATTCACCAGGGGGCGCAGGTTTATATCCCTGAGGAGTCAGATCTGAAGGACATTTATACTCTCGAAGATTTTGAAAGGGAGGTTGTAATTCCGGACAGAACGAGGAAAATATGCGAGCATTTAGCATCGTTACTGGAGAGATTTGGTCCCATGCAGAAAACCATAGTTTTTTGCGTGAATATGGAGCATGCTGCGCAGGTGGCCAAGGAACTGCAAAATCTCTTTTCTCATTTGGGCTACGATGACTATGCTATCAGGATTGTTGCTGAAGAATACGAAGCTCAAGCGTTGTATGAGAAATTTAGAGATTCTGAAAGTAAAACTCCAGTGATTGCAACGACAGTAGATTTGCTTACCACAGGTGTTGACATTCCATCCGTAAGAAACCTTGTGTTTCTTAAGCCCATTAGCTCAAAGGTTTATTTCAAACAGCATATTGGTAGAGGGTGTAGAATCGATGAAACGACTGGAAAGTACTTTTTCAGGATAATTGACTACGTTAACGCCACGAGATTGCTTGATGAGTGGGATTATCCTTCTGGTACGGGGCCAGTAATTCCAGAGGGACCGTACGACCTGAAACTTTCGGGATATGTTGTCCATGCTGAAACGAATGAGCCGATAGGTGGAGCAAGAATAGTTGCTCAAATCGGAGTAAATATGCAAAGAATTACCAGAACTGATGAAAGGGGATATTTCATTCTCGAAAAACTCCCCCATTCTCCTATAACAATTTACATTTCAAAAGGAAAGTTTAGATCGAGGCAAATGACCATCACACCGTCCGAGGAGATGGAACCGATTATAATAGAGCTGAAACCTGAAAGACCAAAAAGGGAAAAAATAGTAGTTGAGGGTGTTGAAGTTTACATAGCTGAAGAAACGAGTATTTTCATTTCTGCAACCGGAAAAACGTTAACAGATGCAGAATACATAGAATACAGCAGAGAAGGAGTTACAAAAAGAGTAGCTACTCTCGGAGATTTATACAAGGTATGGATGGACAGGGAAAGGAGAGAGAAGTTTTTGGAGGAGCTAAGAAAGGAATCTATAATACCCGAACTCCTTGCGGGAATACTAAAAACTCCTGATGCAGACACTTTTGACGTTTTGGCACATGTAGCCTTCGGTGCACCCCTTCTAACGAGAGATGAGAGAGCAAGAGCTTTCCTTAATAAGAAAAGGCAGTTGCTTGATGCTTTGGGAGATAAAGCGAGAGAGGTTATACTTGCTTTGCTTGACAAATACAGAGTGGGCGGAGTTGATCAGATAAGCAGAGCTGAAGTATTTAGATTACCACCTTTCGACAAGATGGGTTATTTGAGAGGCGTTGCCGAGATATTTGGCGGAATTGGTAAATTAAAAGAAGCTATAAGCCTCCTTGAGCATGGTTTGTATGAAAGTACAGAGGTGAACCCATGAATAGAAGGGATCTGGCAAACAAAATCTGGCATGCATGCGATATTATGAGGAGAGATGATGGCACAACGGGCGTTCTTGAATACATGGAGCAACTCTCATGGATGATTTTCCTGAAAGTTTTCGAGGATCTTGAGAAGAGGTTTGAGGACGAAGCTAAATTCGAAGGAAGGGATTACGAGCCGATAATAGATCCAAAGTTTAGATGGTCGGCATGGGCTAATAAGTCAGACAAAGAGCTTGAAGAATATTTTTCCGAAGAGGAGCTTAATGAGTTGAGAGCGAGTAACGAGCACATTCTTATAGCTTTTATTAACAGAAAACTCTTTCCCTATCTGAGATCTTTAAAAGGCACACCAGAAAAAGAAAGAATAGCATCGATATTTCAGGAAATAACTGGAAATAGAATGAAATCACCTTACAACTTGAGAGATGTTATATCTATTCTCGATGAGATTGATTTCAACAAAGCTGAAGACTCTCATGTCTTGTCTCAGGTTTACGAGGAACTACTTTTGAGGCTTGGAAAAGAAGGCGGAGTTGCTGGAGAGTTCTACACTCCTCGTCCAGTTGTAAGACTTATGGTTAAAATTGTAGATCCTGCTATTGGTGAGAGAGTTTTCGATCCCTTCTGCGGTTCTGGCGGGTTCTTAGTTGAATCGTACAAGCGTATGTTAGAATCAAAAGAGCTGACCATAGAAGATTACGAGCTTTTGCAGTACAAGACATTCTACGGACAGGAAAAGAAACCTTTGCCGTATCTTTTCGGGGTAATGAACTGTATTGTCCATGGATTGCTCCATCCGAACATTGTAAGGAAGAATACGCTTGAGGAGAACATAAGAAGCGTTCCCGAAGCTGAGAGATTTGAAGTGATCTTGACGAATCCTCCATTTGGAGGGAAGGAGGGGAAGCATATAAGGCAAAACTTTCCCTACCCTTCGAGCAAAACAGAAATTTTGGCTTTGCAGTACGTGATGAGGAAGCTTAAGAAAGGTGGTAGATGCGGAATAGTTGTTCCGGAAGGTATTCTGTTTAACACAAGCGAGAAAGCTTTCGTTAACACCAAAAGAGATCTTCTTGAAAATTACAACGTTCACACAATAATAAGTCTCCCTTCAGGAGTTTTTGCAAATGTTACAGCTTCAGGTCAAGGACCCAAAACGAATCTCGTCTTTTTCACAAGAGATGGACCAACAAAGGAAATCTGGTACTTCGATTTTGCCGGTTACTCTGAAGTTGTTTTGAAAAAGAAGTACACCAAAGCTAATCCCGTAACGGACGAAGATTTGGCTGTTGTTTACGAAGCTTGGAAGAAGAGGGAGATCGGTGAATGGTCTTGGGTTGTACCAGTTGAAGAGATAATTGAAAATGACTACGACATGACGGCGAGGAATCCAAATAGAAAGGAGGAGATAAGTTACCCAGAACCGATTGAGATTGTGGAGAGTATAGCGGAGAAAGAGAAGGAGATTAATGTTTTGCTTGAGGAATTAAAACACGCTCTCGGTGGTGGCAAACCTTGAATGAACAGAATATAAGCTGCATATTCTGTGGAAATCCTAGACCAAGCATTTTGAGAGAATTGCAAGAAAGTGCCCAAACCGGATTTTCATTGAGAGGATTAATCTCTCGAAACCGACAAAGATTCCAGGTAGTCAGTCCTACACCCTTGGTTAATTGTTTACTTTGTAATCGAAGGTATTACTTATTTGCAATGGAGACAGATAAGGCGTTTGTTGATTATTTTCTCAATAATCACGTTCTTTTAACTACTGACGTCATAGATTCTATTGTAGCATTTGGCTTACCTCCAAATGAGTTGACTGACTATGTTATAGGGATTGCTCAGCCGGAAAATTCCAGAAATTTAATATATATTGTTATTTTATATTCAAATAAGAGATATTTCATTTCGTGTGAAAAATATACCGGTTCAGATCCAGATTATAGAGGAAAATATTTAGCTTTGAATGCTGATAAAGTGGTGATAGAATGATCGAGAAGCAAAAAGTTTTGAAATTAAGCGACGGAACGGAAATACTACCATACAAAGAGGCAATTGCCATAGCCGAAAAAAGAGAAAGTCCTGATTTGCTTGTGAGAGATTTGATACTACTATTACTTTATGCAAGGAAGACTAAACCGATATACGGCAGAACTATGCTTATGAAACAAGTGTTTTTACTGTTTGAAGAAATTTTGAAGAAATACAACCTAAAAATTCAGAATCCAAAGTTTGTGCCTTACCATTACGGACCTTATAGCTTTACTGTGGCTAAAGTAGCAGAGGACCTCGCATTTGCAGGCTATATAAAGATTGAAGGAAAGAAAAACACAAGGAAAGAGAGATTCATAATAACAGAGCAAGGAATCCGTGAAATTGAAGAGAAATGGAAAAAACTTAATGAGAACTTAAAGAAGGAGATAGAGAACCATAGAATTGCTTGGGATCAGATGGGAACAGATGGCATTTTGAAATACGTGTATACTTATTATCCTGAATTTAAAGAAAAATCAAAGATAAAAGACAAATATAAGGATATAAAGTGGGGAAGGGGTAAAGGATGAAAGTATCAGTTGAGAACGTAGACGAAAAAGCTGGCCTTTACTCAACCAGAACGTTAAGGATTAAAGTGAAAGGTAAGACCATTAAAACGCCATACAGAGCTATAACCCACCAAGAACTAAACGCTAAAAACAACATTCCTGAAGATGTCTTGTTACATTCAGATTTTTCTGTCATCCACAGGAAGTTTACGCTTAAAGAAATCAGGGAGAAGGTTTTGGGAAGTAATAAATATCTTTCAAGTTTAATTAAGTTTCTTGAAGAATATAGGATCAGGATGCAACATTCTGAATTCGTCTTGCCATTCCTTCAGCCTTATGAGTCTGCATTAATTGCAGATTTTAATAAAGAGAAATACATCAGATTAATCGTACGGGCACAAATTGAGGCAGGGTTTAGACACGTATCTATCCCATGGTTAAAGTTGCCAGCACGAGAATTTCTGACTATAATCGAGAAACACAAAAACGATTTGGGTGAGGGTTACGAAATCATTCCTGTTATAGACATTAAGGAGGAACCTAAGGAACTTGAACCCATCTTTAGATACGTGAAAGAAGTTAGCACGACTGGCGAATTAAACTTCTTTGGAATCATTCATCGACCTGTTAGAGAAGCTCTGGCGAGCTACGATTTAGCTTGGGAGATTCTAAAGGAGGCAGATTTGTGTATTATTATGCTGGATGTAAAGAGATATGAAGAAGATCTTAACGACGTCTCAAATATCCATCTCAACGAATTTGTATTGGGGGATGTAACCTCTTTAGAGACTATTAGGATTTTTGGGAGGAAAAAGAAAAAAGATTCAGAAACATCCACAAAAAAGACCACGAAGCGTAAAAAACCGATAGAAGAAAAGCTGAGAATTTTTGATCAAGAAGAGTTAAGAGTACCCACTCTTCGTGAATTCATGCGTTCAAGCAATTGGATAGACGAAATATCAAGATATTTCGACAGAAGTAAAGAAATCAGAGAAATTCTTGAAAACTACAGGGAAGCACAAGGTGATAAGGAAAAAATTAAAGTTTTGAATGCAATCTCACGAGTCCACGAGTTTTTAGCCAGTGAAAGGGAATTTGAAGCTTCGAGAGAGTTTATCTTACATAGTGAGACAGAAGACTACATTAGGGAGAAAGCGACTCTCCTTAGAGCTCTGAGGAGTGTTAAAGGTCAAGGTCATCTCGGGTTGTGATAGGATGGGCGGAGCGAAGCAATTAACTTTTGACGAGCTTGAAAGAATGGAAATAAATGAGAAAATGGATAAAGCAATAGTAAAGAGAGTTAAAGGACCTTATGAGTTGCCAGAAGGTTGGAAATGGACTAAGTTAAAAGATATAGTCACCGAAGACCGGGACCAGATTAGCCCTCAAGACTTTCCTGACCAAGAATTTTGGTTAGTTACAATGGATTGTGTGGAGCCAAACACTGGTAAGCTTCTTCAGAGAGTTGTTGTTCGAGGAAAAGAAATTAAGAGTGTAAAATTTAGATTTAATTCAAAACATATCCTATATGGAAAACTTAGACCTTACCTAAACAAAGTGTACGCTCCAGACGGAGAAGGTATTTGTACAACAGAATTTATACCGCTATTGCCCGATCATGGGATTTATAGAGACTTTCTTGCTATCTATTTAAGAACGCAATATGTGGTTAATTACGCAATGAAGAATTTAACTGGTGCGAGGCAACCGAGAGTTGATTTAAATGCGTTCTTTAAATTGCCTGTCCCTATTCCTTTCAAAAACAACAAACCAGACCTCGAAGAACAAAAACGCATCGTCGCAAAAATCCAGGAGCTTTTCAGCAAAATTGACAGGATAAAAGAATTGAGAAGGCAGGCAAGAGAGGAAGCGGAGAACTTGCTTAAAGCAGCTTTGCATCATGTGTTTTCGAGGGCGGATGAGAGAGGCTGGAAATGGGTTAGGTTGAGAGATGTAGTAGAGGTATGGGACAATTACAGAATACCTGTAAAAAAAGAGGATCGTAAAAAAGGACCGTATCCTTATTGTGGAGCTAATGGTATCATTGACCATGTAAATGGGTATACCCACGAGGGTGAATTTCTATTGGTTGCTGAGGATGGGGGATTTTTTGGACCTGGTGAGTCGACTGCTTACATTATGAATGGAAAATTTTGGGCAAATAATCACGTACATGTTTTAAAGGTCACCAACGGAATGAATATTAGATTTCTAATGTATTATTTAAATTTAGCAGATCTTACACCATACTTAACCGGTGCAACGAGACCTAAATTATCACAAAAACCGATGTTAAGAATTCCCGTCCCTAAACCAGACCTCGAAGAACAAAAACGCATAGCAGCTTACCTCGACAAAATCGCAGAGAAGCAGAGAAAACTTTTAGAATTGTACGAGCAAACAGAAAAAGAGCTGGAATTGGTGAAGCAGGCAATATTGAGTAAGGCGTTTAGAGGTGAGTTGTAAAATATCTTGTACTGTCAGGCTCGACATCTATCAGTGAAGGATCAAATTTTGCGGTTCTAAGGGCAACCTCATTTTTGAAATATTCTATTTCACCTCTCCGTCCAATGAAAATGAACATATATACGGTCTCTGCTTTTCCCTCAAACTTAATTGGATGCCTGTTAATGTTCCTAAATTTCCTTTTTATTTTTAGCCCCTTGAAAGCCTGGATGATTACGTAACCCACAACTCTACCATTTATCCCCTCTTTAAGAGTATACATGATCCACTTGCCGCAATTCTTGTTCTTATCTCCTAGATTGTATTCAGAATCAAATAGGTAAGGAAAATTTTCAATAGGGGATTTTTCACTTAGCACTGTTATCCTGGGTGGTTTGAAAAGTTTATCTTCGAAGAACTCGCTTGGTTTAAGACCATTTGCGTACTTGAGGACTATTTCTCTTTTATTATTTTTGCCATAAGTTTGCGTATTCTCATCGACAGTTAATTCTTTGATAAATTTTCTAATGTTCTCATTCGCATAAACCAACAGAACATCAAACTTAATTGGTGGTATTTCGAAAAACGTAATAGTGCCGAGAACTCTTGCCAGAAAAGTCATAAAGATTGAATAAAAGGACTTACTGCCAGGTAGTTTGCGTAAAGAATTTTCTATGAAATATTTCTCGGCAATATCTTCTAAAAATGGGGACTTGCTATCTTTTCCAGTGTATTCATAAGAGAGGTTGTATTTCACCACATCGTAAAAGATATATAGAACAACAGAAACTGCCAGTAGTAAAGTTAAATTTCCATTAAATTTATAATTTTTGGAAAACATATAAACCATCAAGACCATCAATGCGGTTAGTGAAAGACCACCAATAGCATAGAAGGCAACAAGTTTCCGTTCTATGTCTTTCCTATCATCGAGAAACGATAATCTGCGCTCAAAGATTGCAATTATTTTATCTCTGAGTTCAGTCAGGTTAATATCAAGAAAAGCATTTTCGAGAGCGGAAGAAATCATTGAATTAAAAAGGTATGTGAAGAGCACAAATAGTGAAAGAAACAATACGATTAAAGAAATAATCACCGGAATAGAAATGCTAATCCCAAACCAGTATAAAATTAAGAAACCAAAAAGGCTATATGGAATTTTTTGAAGCAATTGTTTGTCTGTCCTCTCAAGAACATAAAACTTCAATAAATCGCCTAACATCCTACCTTGTTTACTCTATCCATTTCTCGATGAATTTTACAACCTCCCTTAGCTCTTCTTTTGCTTCTGGCGGGATTATTATGTTGTTTGTAGTTTTCCACGAACCATTCCATTTGGATTCTGAAATCGTAAAATACACTTGACCCTTCTTGTCCTTATAGACAGAAACCCATATTCTCTGGATTGGTTTCCCATCTTTGTCTAGTATCGTGAAATTTCTAAAATCAAGTGGTTTAGATTTTGAATTGACGATCACGTGGTTTGGCCTTACGATTCTTTCCCTTCCATGAACATCTATCAATATCTCGCCTTTTCTCCATAGAGATTCTACAATCAGCCTAACTTTCTCATGGGACAATTTAATCCCTTTTCTTTCTAAGAGTTCTCTCAAATCCGCGATACTGATTTTCTTTCTCCTCTTTTCCCAGGTATTTTTGATTAAGTTGAGTACAACTTCCTCTGTTGGGTTTAGTATTGCTTCCATAGATTCACCTTTTCAATCCCCAGTTACCCAGGAACCTAAATTTTATCTTTCCCTTCCCGTAGTAATGCGCTAAAACTGCCAATCCTTTGTGCTTTCTTGCATACTCCTTTAGCCTTTCTATCTCTTTCTTCGATGCTCTTGAAGAGTAGCTTTTAACTTGGATGTAGGCTTTAGTACCTCTTGGAGTTCGCCCCCTTAAATCCCAAGCACCTCTACTGCCTTTACTCCTCACGAGGTTTTTCCATCCGAGCTGTTCTAACCTATTTTTGACTTTCTTTTCTGAAATCCTACCTCTCCTGTATGTATTCACCATGATCAATTGTAAACCATGATAGTATAAATATTTTGCTGTCCTTGTTATCCATTGGATATTCCAAAAATTTCCAAATTTAAAAAGAGAATCAAAGCTGAGGTGAAAGAATGAGAAACGTCATCATTGAAAGGAAACCCGTAAAGCACGCAAGAATTCACGTTCTGGCGGATGGGAGTGTTAGAGTTGTAGCTCCTCCGGGATTTGACGTTAACTCGCTCATAAAAGAGCATTTGGAGTGGATAAGAAAAAAGAGGGCTGAGATAGAGAGCATAGCTAAGGAAGTTGAAGGAAGGGAAAACATGCTCCTGCTGAACGGTAGGTTCTACCATCTGGTTATGGATAATACCTTTGAAATTCTGCCTTCTGGGAGACTGTGGGATTCTACTATCCCGAGTACGAGGAGGCTGAAAAAGAACTCAAGAGATACTGGATTTTCGTTGAGAGGAATGAAGTCTGGAAAAGGTTAAGGAAAGTTAGGAGTTAATTGGGGCGACAGGTTGGTTTATCGAACTTCCCGAATTTTGAAGAACTTGCAAGTTTAGGAAGAGGTTTAGTACTAACATCGAGAGTTGTTTTCGATGCTGGGAGCCATTAAGCCGGAAAAAAGCGGTAAAGACTCGTTGGTGGTTTTTAAAACTGGTAAGCTCTATTTTACAGTTTTCTCAAATTTCCCATCAACCTATCAATGAACTCTTCCAGATCCTCAATATCTCCTTGCAGTATCTCGTAAATCAGTTCATCATCAACATTCCAGTAAATATGTACAAGTCTGTTCCTAAACCTCGCCATTCTCATCAATCTTTCAGCGAATTCATCATCAAAAAATCCTGCTTCTTTCATTACTCTGAAAGTATCTGCATAGTCTTCTGGAACTCTCAGCTTGTTCCTTGAAATGATGTGGTTGCAGATATCTGTAGCAGCCTCAATGGCCACGATGAGGAAGTACTTCGCACTCGCCACGTAATGTGGATTAGAGAGAAACTCATCTTTCGGTAGCTCTGACAGCTCCCTGAGCATTCTTAGAGCATTGAACAGTTCTGATGAAAGCTTTGTTATCTTTTCCTCATCATATTCCAAGAGCTTCCCTCCTGTATCTCTTTCTGAAGTAAGCAAAGTCGTGGTATTCGGAAATCGTTTTGCTCTCAAATTCCGATCTTGCTCGCTCATCTCTGCTGAAAAGGATTAAACCATTCTTTATAACATTGAATCTGAATGAAAGTGGGGCAGAGTTCAGGATTCTGACATCCACAGGTAGTTTGAGGATTTCTTTCAGTTCAACTTCAAGATTAAGCTCATAGGAGACGTCCTTACTTTCTGTAAGGTATACTGCCACATCAACGTCCCTGAAATTACCCGTTAAAAACGATCCGTGAAGATAAGCGAAAATAACTTCTTCTTTCCCTCTCAGAACTTCAGTTAACTTTTTTACGATTTTTTCTCTCTCACTCTCGTCAACTGTGTGAGCCCTCACATCTGTAGTCATATCTGATCTCTTTTATAGTTTTCTTTGCTGAATGAAAATCCTTAAATCTATTCAAATTGATTATTTAGTGGTGATTTTATGGCTTACTGGCTCTGCATTACAACCGAGGATAACTGGAAAGTGATAAAAGAGAAGAACGTGTGGGGAGTTCCTGAGAGACATAAAAACGCCATAGCAAAGGTAAAGCCGGGAGACAAGCTCCTGATTTACGTTAAACAGGAGAAGGTGGGGGATGAAATTAAACTTTCAAGGATAATGGCTGTTTACGAGGCAGCATCGGAAGTGTTCAAGGATTCCTCCAGAATATTCAAAATGCCAAAGGGAATGAGCAATGAAACTTTCCCACTGAGAATAAAACTGAAACCAGTTAAGGTTTTTGAAAAACCCGTAGAGTTCAAACCACTCATTCCTAAGCTGAAGTTCATCACAAACAAACGGAAGTGGTCAGGACATCTGATGGGCAAGGCGATGAGGGAAATACCCGAGGAGGATTACAGGTTGATTGTAGGTAAGTGATGATAAATAGGATTGGATACTAGACTTAGCCCTGATTGTTGAGCAAAAGAAAGGAAATTAACAGGATAGTTGTCAAAATTTCGATCGATAGAAGAAATACTAACATTACCAAGATTTTAACATAAAAACTGCGATTAAAAAGGCTGTGAATATTCGAAAGTAATTCATAAGCAAAAAGATATTAACTTTCACCGCAATAAAAACGCTATGGAATTAAACCACAAACTCTCGAAAATCATCGAAACCATCAAAGCCCACCCAGACGTTATTGCAACCTACCTCTTTGGTTCTCACGCCAAAGGAGAGGCAACTCCTCTATCGGATATTGACATTGCGGTTATAATGGAAAATTCCACTCCCGAAAGTGAGGCAGAAATCGGGAGCTTGGCATCATCACAAATCGATGTAGTCCTTTTTCACCGCTTACCGTTGCACATAAAACATGAGGTCTTCAAGTACGGCAGGGAAATCTTCGTCCGGAACGAGGAAAAGCTACTGGAGATCAAACTTGAAGTCATGAGAGAGTACCTCGATACACATCGAATGTACAGGCAAATCTCTTCAGAGGTGCTTGGATGAGGCTTGCAGAGTACATACTGCGTTTCGAGAGGCATCTAAAAGGTGCGGTAAACCTCAAATCCAAAGTCGTGAAGGATTACTTCATTTACAACACTCTGGCAATGGAATGTTCTCAGGGTGCCAACCCCATAGATTTAGCCCAGTACATAGTTGCGAAGAAGAAACTGGGATTTCCCTCGACCTACAGAGAACTTTTTGAGGTCCTTGAAAGTGAGGGATACATAAGTGAAGATGAACTCAAAATCTTCAAACGCCTGATATTTCTCCGAAACCTTATAGCTCACGAGTACTACAGAATATCTGAGAGTGAGCTGCTCGAAATGGTGAACCTGCTTGAGAAATGCTCCGGTTTTGTTAGCAGAATAAAGGCGGAGGCTGATAATATATGAACATAATCTGAATTCAGCTTCGAATATTCTACTAAAATTGAAGTATCAACGAGTATTCCTGAGTTTAAAGGGATTCTCTAAACTCTCTGCTTTCTCCCTCAATCTTATTGAAATCTACTCATTCAATCAGAGAATAATATTTTTCCACAAGCTTTTTCTTGGTCACGTATTCCTCTACTATTTTTTACTTCATCTTCATTCATCCACTCAGGAACTTTGATCGTTATCTCCTTCACAAATTTAACTGTCTGCATTGGTAAAATAGTCGAAGAATTCGCACAAAAACTCAGAGAAAAATTTGGAGATCGGGTGGAGCGGGTTACCCTTCGGCTCGTATGCAAGAAAGAAGTTTGGGGAAGAGAGTGATCTGGACGTATTGGTAATTGGCAATGTCAAACTTGATGAGGTTATCATGTTTCCTATCCTCTTTCACTTAAACATGGAATATACATCTCGCCAATAATTATGAGTAGGGATTACTTCGAGATGCTGAAGGCTGAAGGAACGAGTTTTGTAAAAAATGTTTTGAGAGAGGGAGTTACAGTCTATGCCAGAACATGAAAAATACATGGAGAGAGCTTACGATACTCTTAAATTGGGTGATTTTGAGGAGTAGTGGTAGTTAGATAAGATGCACTTTCAGTGAGAGAATAAAATGTAATAAAATAGCTTCTTCTTAAAAATTAAGAATTCTCTTGTTCTATAGTCCCCAGAAGCTCATAAGCCTCCTTTGGAACTAAATGAACATCCTTCCAGCTCTCGATGTAAATCTTGTAAACAAACTCTGGAAGGGGATGCTTATATCTGCTCCAGTCAACGCTTGCAACTCCATGGGTTAGAATGTAATTCTTGTTGCTCACATCCCACTTGATCTTATCAGCCATCTGTTCTGCGAACTTCCTGAGATCTCCAATCACGAAATGCCGCTCTTTTGGATTATCAATTAGATCAGAATGTTCAAGTTCAATCTTTGCTCTTTTGAGCTGATTTTCCATGCTGCCATATTCAAACATCCTTTCCTTACCTTGCTTTTTCCTGATCTTCAATAGTTCTTTGAGGAATGGAACGACATCAGGATGTAAGGGAACGTAATGCTTCATTCTGATCTTATCCTGAGATGCTTCAACAATCAGAACGGGAGATTTGGAGCTTAAAGCCTTCTCAAATTGCTCAGTTCTCAGCCTTTTGAGGGTATATGGTCTTTGCCCTGAATATGCTCCAAAAATCACCATTACAACATTGGCAAGAGCTGTTTCTCTATCCATCTTTCCAGCTTTCCACTTCTTAATGAAAAACTTGATAACGTTCTGAACATCCTTTTCCGTGATAACTCTATTAGTAACCATCTTTTCTTCTTTGCGGGCTTTAGGCTTATCGAGGAATATGCTGAAGTTGAGGTATCGGCTATCTAATCTCAGCTTTGCAAGATGCTCCAGAAAACTCTTTGCAAAGTTTAGAACTTTCCCCCATGAATCCTCAGATTTCCACTTGTTTAAAGTATATTCTCTCAGATTGCTCATTGTTTCGTAGCTGATAACCCCCTCAGTTTGCTCCCACAGGGTTCGGCTTGCCCTTTTGATCCAATCCTGAGTTTTCTTTGCCACTCCCTTTAATCTCTGCTTTGTATAGGCTTCAAGCTCCTCTTTTGCGTAATCAAGTTCAAGATCCATGAGACTGTTTGAGGGCGAAGACTGTTTTTGTTGTAATTTTACTATACTATTGTTAGATATTTGTTGTAATTCTGTTATATCCTTAATGGACTGTTCTCCTTCCTCCAAAATCGTCGCCCTTACAAGGCGGAGATTGCCGGTTCGAATCCGGCCGAGCCCATTTTTTCCAAAAATCCAGATTTCAAAGGCCTGTTCGGTTCTGAGATAGCCCAGTAATTTATCGATAGTCTCTGAAAAGCGATTTCTGAAGTTTTCATTGAGAATTCTTGTTCTATTGTTTCTGTTCTCATGAATTAAAGTTAAAAAATCTTCAATTTTCTCTTATTTTTTGAATAGCATTTTGAGCTTCTTGTCATCTAAATTCATAGTTATGATTATAGCCTTTCTTTAATTTTTCCTGCAAAGCTTTTCCTCATTCTCCACAAATTTTCAATGACTTTTTTAAATAGTTTTAAATAGTGCTTGAAAAACTCATGGTATGAGGTTCGGTTTCTTCGACTCGGACGGTTTAAAGCTTCGCTACTTTGAGTGTGGTGAAGGAGAGCCTTTAATCCTAATTCATGGCCTCGGAGACTGCATAGAGGGGTGGACATTCCAGTACGAAGATTTTTCCAAGCACTTCAGAGTTGTTGCCCTTGATCTGAGAGGTTTCGGAATGTCTGATGTGCCCAAAGACATAACCATTGAGGATTTTGCAAGAGACGTGAGAAATCTGATGGACTATCTCGGTATTGAAAAGGCCAGCCTTCTGGGCTTGTCAATGGGAGGGATGGTGTGCATGGAATTTTACAAACAATATCCTGAGAGAGTTAAAACTCTAATTCTAGCAAACACACTCCACAAGCTTCCGGAGGCGGGGAGAGCGATGTTTGAGCAGAGATTAAAGGTGCTGGAGAGCTCCCCCGACATGACTCAGATAGCTGAGTTCATAGCGGAAATGTCCATTCATCAGGACAGACCAGATTTGAAGGAAATGGTGAAAACGATAATAAGGAAAAACAATAAGGAGTTCTACACAAAGGTCACAGCCGAAATAGGAAACGCCAACTACGAGGATTTACTTCCCACAATTCATGTGCCCACACTCGTGATAACCGCCGAGTTCGATGTCACAACTCCGCCCTCTCTGGGAAGAGAGATGGTCTCTCTAATTCCAAACGCCGAAATTAAGGAGGTTAAGAATGCTGCCCACCTGGCAAAGCTGGAGAATCCCGAGGAGTTCAACCTCTACATTATAGAATTTCTCAAGAGAAAGTAAAATTTTTAAAGATTGAGGATAAAAGTGGGACAAATGAAGCAGAAAGGTAGAGTTCTTGTTGTTGAAGATGACGCGGCAATTCTCGAGGCAATTCAGCTTATGATTTCGGACAGATACACATTACTCACAGCAACAAACGGAGAGGAGGCTGTGAGGATGTACAAGATGTTCAAGCCCGAAGTTGTGTTAATGGACATTGCCATGCCCGTCATGGACGGTGTTGAGGCTACGAAAGAAATAAAGAAGATCGACCCCAACGCAAGGATTATCGGTATCACAGCCTACGCAAAAAGAAGGGGGCAAGAGCTTCTCGACGCAGGTGCTCTGGAGATTATCGAAAAGCCTTTTACAAGGAAAAAACTTCTAGAAACTATTGAGAAATACATGTCATCCGATAAGGCTTAATTTTTCATTCAATCGGTCTTTACCATTTTTCGGAGACAATTTAACTTATTAACCCTCTCCCAACTTAAGATGTGAAAAAGATTATCGAGGAGCTAATAGAGCTAACGAAGGTAGAGAGGGATGCCCAGATTTCTACAATGGTAGATGAGATAAAGCGGTTGAGTGGAGAGAAGAGGGAAAAGAAAGGGCGTGCTGTTCTGGGGCTGAGAGGGAAAATAGTTGGAGAGGAGCTCGGATTCAAGCTCGTCAGGTACGGCAGAAGAAGGACAATAGATACCGAAATTTCAGTAGGGGATGAGGTGTTGATCAGCAGAGGTGAGCCGTTAAAAAGTGATTTAAGGGGAGTGGTGGCTGAAAAGGGCAGAAGATACCTAGTTGTTGCCCTTGAGTCTGTTCCTGAATGGGCTCTGAGAGACGTTAGAATTGACCTTTACGCGAGTGACCTTACATACCGGAGGTGGATTGAGAACCTAAGGAATTTGACGGAAAAAGGTAAAAGGGCTCTGAAATTCGCCTTCGGACTTGAAGAGCCTTCTGAGCAAAAGTGTGTTGATTTCACACCCTTCGACTCTTCCCTCAACAAAGCCCAACTCAGGGCTGTTGGCTGTGCAATCTCCGCTGACGATTTCTTCCTTATTCATGGCCCTTTCGGAACTGGAAAGACCAGAACAATAGCAGAGGTTGTCAGGCAGCTTGTTAAAAAGGATGAAAAGGTTCTTGTCATTGCCGAAAGCAACACAGCAGTTGACAACCTCGTTGAGCTTCTCTCCGACATAAATATTGTGAGACTCGGCCATCCTTCAAGGGTGGAGAAGAAGCTCAAGGATCGCACCCTCGCCTCTCTTGTCTTTAAACATAGCGGCTACAGAATAATTGAAGAGATGAAAAGGGAGATTGAGAAGATCGAGAGAAGAATGGAAAAGCTGACGAAGCCCACTCCGCAGATGAGGCGTGGTCTAAGTGATGAAGAAATAATGAAGCTTGCCAGAGCAAACAGAGGGGCAAGGGGGATTTCTGCTGAAAAAATGAGTTCGATGGCTGAGTGGATTGAGGACAGAAAAGCCCTTGATCAACTTTATGACAGGGTAAGAAAGGAGGAAGAGAGAATCGTAAAAGAGGTAATTGAAGAGAGTGATGTTGTCCTATCAACCAACTCCTCTTCCTTTTTGCTAGAAGATGTTTTCGATGTTGCTGTTATAGATGAAGCAAGTCAGGCAACAATCCCAAGTGTGCTCATTCCAATTAACAGGGCAAAAAGATTTGTTCTTGCAGGAGATCACAGACAGCTTCCACCAACCGTTATAAAGGCGGAAAAACTCTCAAAAACACTATTTGAGATTTTAATAGAAAAATTCCCTGAAAAATCACAGCTACTTGATGTGCAATACAGGATGAACGAAAAGCTGATGGAGTTCCCCAGCAGAGAATTTTACGGGGGAAAAATAAGAGCCCACGAAAGTTGTGCAGGTATAGTTTTGAGCCAGATAGCCAGCAGAGGACCTGAAAACCGAAAGTTCAGGAAAATACTTGGAAAAGAGCCCTTGGTTTTTATTGACACTTCTTTTTGCAGCAACAGGTGGGAAGGAAAGCTTGCAGATTCACCATCGAGATTTAACAGGCTTGAAGCGGAAATAGTTGCGGAAATCGTTTCAGAGTTGCTCAGAATGGGTTTAAAAAAGGAATGGGTTGGGGTGATAACGCCCTATGACGATCAGGTTGATCTACTGAGACAGAAAGTTGATGTGGAGGTAAGCAGCGTTGATGGCTTTCAGGGAAGGGAGAAAGAAGTGATAATAATCTCACTCGTCAGAAGCAACAGAACAGGAGAGATTGGCTTTCTTGATGATCTTAGGAGACTTAACGTCTCACTGACGAGGGCGAGAAGAAAGCTAATTATTATAGGGGATAGCTCTACACTAAGCACAAACAGATCTTACCGGAAATTGATTGAATTTGTAAAAGAGAATGGAATCTATGTTCCAGCCTTGAACCAATTCGACTGCGACTCAAAACCTTAATCTCTATCTAATCAACAATACCCATGCAGAGCTTTTCGAACTTTTCATGTTCCAAAAGCTCACTTGAAGCTCCGCTGAATGCAACCCTTCCACTTACAAGCAGGTAAGCATCATCGCTTATCTCCAAGGCCCTCTGAACGTTCTGCTCCACCAGGAGGATTGTCAGCTTTAAATCATCCCTCAGCTTCAAAATTCTGTCAAATATCATCTCCGCAAACTTCGGTGAGAGCTGTGCTGTGGGCTCGTCCAGCATGAGAACATTTGCCTTTCTAACCAAAGCTGTTGCCATTGCCAGCATCTGTCTCTCTCCACCACTCAACGTCCCCGCCTTCCTCTTCATGAACTCTCTTAGCTCAGGAAATACATCGAGCGCTGAGTCAATCCTGTCCTTCGCTTCCTCCTTATCGACAGTATAGGCCGCAATTCTGAGGTTCTCATCCACTGTAAGATTGGAAAAGACATTATCAGTCTGCGGAAGATAAGCGATCCCCAGTTTCGTCCTCTTGTGGGGAGGGAAACTCGTTATCTCTCCACCATTGAGGAAAACCTGCCCTGAATGCACGGTTGCAAGTCCAAATATCGACTTAAGCAGTGTTGACTTGCCAGATCCATTAGGCCCGACTACAGCAGTGATAGAGTTCTTCCTTATCTCCGCATCCACATCGAAAAGGATGTGGAGCTCCTTATACCCCGCATTCAATTTCACTGTCCTGAGCACCCAGATACACCTCCACCACTTTCGGATTGTTCAGGATATCCTCTTCCCTGCCCTCTGCAATCACACTACCATTGGCCATAACGTATATGTGGTCCGTGTATTTAAGAACTATGTCCAGCCTGTGCTCAACGATGAGAAAGCTGATACCCATCTCCTTAAGCTCAACGAACCTTTCAAGCATGCTGTGTGACAGAACAGGATTGACTCCCGCAATTGGTTCGTCCATTATTATTAGCTTTGCGTCCTTCATCATCGCTCTCGCCACTTCCAAAAGTTTTAGCTGCCCTCCGCTTAGGTTCTGAGCCTCTGAATCCCAGAGATGGTCGAGCTTTAGGAATTCGAGGATTTTAAAGGCCTTCTCAACTATGTCTTCCTCCTCTTTTAACCATCTTCCACTTACGGAGTGAAAAATGCGCTCTCCATACCCCTCAGGTGCTATAAGCAGGTTTTCAAGGACTGTCATCTTTTTCAGTGGCTGAGGTATCTGGAAGGTTCTTACTATACCGAGTTTGCTGATTTCGTGAGGTGGTTTGTTGGTTATGTCTTTGCCCTCAAAAAGCACCTTTCCCTCATCTGCCCTGTAGAAGCCTGAGACTGTGTTGATGAAAGTAGTTTTACCGCTCCCGTTTGGACCTATGACGAGAGTTATACTTCCCTTCTCCACTCCTATGTTAACTCTGTTTAAGGCCTTAAGACCCTCAAAAAATTTGGAAAGATTTTGAGTTTGGAGTATCTTCATAACCACTCGATCTTATTTTCTGAGAACTTCCAAACGCCGGCAGTCTTCCAATTACACTCTTCTGTGACCTCATAGATGGCATAGTCTCCACTTGCTCTGTCGTTCCACTCATTGAGCTCAATGTATCCTGACACTGGCTTCACACCATACTCTCCCTTACTGTACTTTTCCGTCACCTCTGGAATCTTTGCGTTCATTGCGTCTGCATCATAGCTTCCCTTTTCTTTAACCACTTCAATGTAACTGAGCACTAACACCCACGCGGCATCATAAGAGTTGAGCGCATACTGATACGGACTATCTCCTAATCCTCTCTCTTTGTACTTCTTTGCAAGTTCATCGTATGCATCACCCTTGGACTCGAAGAGTGTGCTGAGCAGTCTAACCTTGCTTGTCTTGTCACACACTTCAAGTGCTTTATCGCTCAAAGCAGTTCCATCGCAACCAAGCCAAACTACATTGAGAAGTGGGCTGTCATCCTTTGCCTGAGCAAGCATGGTTGCCACTTCTTCGTAGCTGAAGGCCACAACTGCAACCTCAGAAGCATCGTAGGTCTGGAGAAGGTCATTAAGCTGTCCCTCAAGCTCTGCGATGAATGGCGAGAAGTCAGCCGGTGGTGGTTCAGGATATTCGACATAGCCTTTAATTTCGATACCTGCTGCCTCAAGCTTGGGCTCAATTGTCTCATAAAGCCCCTTGCCCCAGGCGTTTCCAATGTAGGTTATCAGAACTGCCTTTATGCCGAGATCCTTAAGCTCCGCTGTAATCGCATCGGTCTGAAGATCGTCGGTTCCAACGAATCTGAATATGTATTTCTTGTCCTCCGGCTTCGTAAATCCAAGCAAAGATGGCAAGGCTGTGGAGGATGGCGAGATTATAATGATCTTGTTCGACTGCACGTAACCCCTAATGTTCTTCACTTCACCACTTCCCATCGGACCGATGATCAGGTTTATACCTTTCGAATGCAGGCTTTGAACTTTCTCCAGACTCACCTTGGGGTCAACCTTCGTGTCCTCCACGTAGAACTCCACAGTGTATGGCATCCCTTTCTCTTCGAGGTAACTGTTTATATCATCCTTCGCAATTTCAAGCGTATTCTTAATGCTGTTTCCGTAGGTTGTCAGTGGCCCTGAGAGGTCGATCATCACTCCTATTTTAATGGGCGTTTTTTCTGCAGGCTTCTGTTCTTCTGCTGGTTGTGCACAAAGAGCAAACACTACTGCCAGCAATACGGCAGCCAGAACGATTTTGCCTCCCACTCGCATAGTGATTATACTAACGTTAAAATTTTAAAACTTTACTGAAGTTTGCGGTCTATGGATATAACTCCGGCATGGGTAATAGTAAAAAATATTGTGGAAGGGTCGCTAATATATTCTAATCTTCTTGTCCTGCTCAGTATCGGGCTAACAATTACTTATATAACAACAGCGGTTCCCAACTTTGCACAGGGTTCTTTTGCGGTGTTCGGCTCATACGTTGCACTAACAATGCTCAGACTCTTCAACATTCATCCCTACGCATCCCTTCCCGTCACTTTTATCTTGGGTGGATTGCTTGGTATTACGACCTACCTTTTGATTCTTCGCCCTCTGATCCGGAGAGGTGCAACGGTTGTTATACTGATGATTGCCACTCTTGCCTTTGACCTGATCCTCCTTGGGATTATTGGATCGTATTCTGACACACTCGCAGTAATTACGAGAAAATCAGCCTCAAAATTCACTTTCATCCCGAAGGACTTCACTATTCTTTCCGTCTCTGCTTCTCTCTTTGTTTCCTCTCTTGTAATTATTCTTGTGCTGATATCTCTGATAGTCCTGCTTTACAAAACCAAGTTTGGAATCGCTCTGAGAGCTTCAATGGAGAACCCTTCCCTTGCAGAGGTCATGGGTGTTAATGTCGAGTACACGAGACTTTTTTCGTGGTTCCTGTCCGGAGCCCTGGCAGCTATGGCTGGCTGCCTTCTTCCATTCAAATATGAAATTGTACCAAGCACAGGGGCAATAATAATTGTTTCAATTTTCGCTTCAAGCATTGTGGGAGGACTTTCCAGCATTTATGGTGCTCTAATTGGAGGATACATAATCGGTTTCTCTGAAACAAGCGTTACTTATGGCCTCTCAACTATTTTCGGCACCGGAATACTGCTTTACGGTCGTGTAGTATCGCTTATAGTGCTCGTGATAACTCTGGTTATCGCTCCAAGAGGGTTAACAGGGGTTAACTGGAGGAGAGTATTATGGAAGAAATAATCTTGAATATAGCAATCTGGTTCGGTCTCTACACAATCGTCAGCCTCAGCCTGAACATCGAGTATGGATTTGCAGGCATTCCAAACTTCGGAAGAGCCTTAGCGGTGCTGATGGGAGCCTTTACGGTTGGAGCTATAGTGAACAGAATTTTGATTTTCCACTTTGGAGTTCAGGGAGGAGCGCTTACGGAAGTTAGCGGGAAAACGGCCTCTATAGTTAACGACATAATAGCAAGCAATCCTGCCTTCGGAATTGGGCTGATTATTCTGTCGGTGGCTCTCGCAATGGTTATAGGGGCGGTTACTGGTGCTCTCTTTATACTCCCCAGTGCGAAGCTGTCTGAAGACTATCTTGCAATCACGCTTCTTGCGATAAGTGAAGTCGCTTTCATGGTTTTCTACTACCATACAGGAATAATCGGAGGTTACTACGGTGTTACCGTTCCCGATGTTTTTGCATTTCTTCCTGGGCAGTACAGGTCACACGCTTTTGCTGCGATAGCCATTTTATTTGCCCTTCTCGTTTACATTTTTGTTGAAAGATTGCTCAACTCTCCTTACGGCAGACTTTTGAGGGCGATGAGAGAGAACGAGAGTGTTGTTGAGGCAATGGGAAAGAGCGTAATGATTTTGAGAATAAAAACAGCCGCCATAGGCTCTTCCATAGCCGCTATTGCTGGAGCTCTGTTCTCCCTATACTCAGCAAACGTCATTGCAACAAGCTTTTCGAGAGTTGAGTGGACATTCTATCCCTTCTTAATGGTTCTGCTCGGAGGGGCCGGGAACAACAGAGGAGTTGTGGTCGGAACGTTCACTTTTGTTCTCGTGAAAATAATGCTGACTATGTACAAGTACGAGATAAAGAGTGCCCTCATGCTTCCCTTCGAGGCAGTCTGGCTTGAGTATATCCTCTTCGGCCTGCTGATGTATTTCGTCCTGCTTTACAGGCCTGAGGGGTTGATCAAGGAGAGACCGATATTCTCAAAAGTCATCTTGGAGAAGGTAAAGAAGAGGGCATGAAAATTGAGTTTGTCAGGGATGAGGGGGTGGCGGTAGAGCTTGATGGTAGGAGCCATTACGTAAGAGCGTCCTATCTCGGGTTTAAAGGCAGGAAGGTTTTGCTCTGCCTCGACTTTTCCTCTCCCACCGCCTCCGAGCCTGTCAAGACCTTTTTAAAAAGCTACTCTAAAATCAGGGGAGCGAGATATGCGGTTTTGGTTAGCGGAGATAGCAGGTGGATTTACGATAACCATTTAATGCGAGAAGTTGACGAGATTGAGGAAAAAGCGGTGGAGATTAAGGCTGATGAGAAAGACTACAGGATTGCCGCAGCCTTCTACGCCTTAATTCACTGCGAGTGTGGTGATGCAGATGAAGGTAATCGCGTTTGTGGGCTACCCTCTGAGCGGTAAGAGTACAGCATCCCATGTTGCAAGGGAGCTTGGACTGCCGGTAGTTGTGATGGGTGACGTTGTCAGAGAAGAGGCCTTGAGAAGGGGTTTGGAGCTTACGGATGAGAATCTAGGAAAAGTGGCAAGAGAACTTAGGGAGAAAGAGGGGATGGATGCAATAGCTAAGAGATGCATTCCGAAAATCAGGGAGCTCTTAAAGGAGCATGGAGTGGTTGTTGTTGATGGGATAAGAGGTGTGGCTGAGATTGAGAGGTTCAAAAAGGCTTTTGGTGACGATTTTATCCTCATAGCCATCGAGTCTCCGCTGGAAGTGAGATTCGAGAGGGCGAAGATGAGAAATAGGAGCGATGATGTTTCAAGCATTGAAGACCTGAAGGAGAGGGACAGAAGGGAGGAAAGCTGGGGCCTGAAAGAAGCCATGGAGATAGCAGACTTCACTGTTGAGAACATAGGCAGTTATGAGGACTTCGTGGAGAAGATAAGGCAAATTCTGATTAAGCTGGCAAGAAACGTTGAAATTGAAATCAGGACGAAAGTTCATCCCACTGAAGGTGAGGAAAAGGTTGTGAAGGCAATCAAAAACATTTTCCCCGATGCGGAAATCGAGATTCGGGAGGATGGGGAGGTATACGGCAGAGCTTACAGCCTTGAGAGGTTCAGAGAACTCCTCAGGAGGCAGAGAATCCTCGACACTGCGAGGAGTGAAATTCTGAAAAGGAGAGATGGGAATGAGGTTACGCTTTATCTGAACAAGCAAACTGCGACAGTTTCAAGGATAAACTTCTGCGATGAGGATGCTGTTCTCTCTCCGATAAAGGTTACCTTCAGGCTGAACAACATTCCTTTTTCGAGATTTCTGGACTACATTGCACCTGAGACCAAGGACGGGAGACCTGTTAAAGAGATTGAGAGGCTATGAACGCAATTCACCGCATTTTGATGTCAACAGACGGCTCGATTACGGCCATAATTGAGGCAGTAACTCAGAAAAAAGTTGAGGTTGAAACTCTGGAGCAGAGAGTAATCAGGGCAGATAAAGAGCTCGCAGAACTTCTTGAAGTCAATGAAGGGGACGAGGTGAACTACCGGGTTGTATATCTCAAGGCTGATGGAGAGATTTACGCAAAGGCCATTTCTTTTACACCTCTAAAAAGGCTTGAGAACAGCTTTAAGGAAGACCTGATGAGGGCAGACATCCCGATCGGCAGGATAATGAAAAAGCACAACATAGAGGCGAGGAGAGAGATAAGATGGAGCAGGGTTGAGGATGCAGATTCAAAACTTGCAGAGGAGCTTGGAATAAATGATAAAAGGGTGATTTCAAGAAACTACAACATCATACATCGTGGAAAGGTTCTCATAAACATTACGGAGTTCTTTCCGATGGAAAGGTTTTAAAGTGTAGTTATTTTTAGATTAAACGCCAATAATTTGATTTCGGATAGTGGTAAGTTCTAAGATTTTTAATAAGACAGAATGAAACTTTCTAAACTCGTACAGGCGATAGTTTTAATAATTTATCATTAAAACCATTTTCATGGACAGGATTGAAACTCTTGTTAGAAATCTGGCAAAACCTCCAAGACTCAGTATCGAGAGGGCAAAGCTGTATACAGATTCAATGAGGAATAGTGAAGGAGAACCAATGATATTAAGGCAGGCAAAAGCCCTGAAGAATATTCTTGAGAACATACCTATTCAGATACTTGACGACGAATTAATTGTTGGAACCATGCTCCCCAATCCTCCGGGAGCAATTCTTTTTCCAGAGGGTGTGGGTCTCAGATTGATAAATGAGCTTGACACCTTGCCCAAAAGAGAGACAAACAGGTTGCTTGTTGACGAAGAAGATGCAGGAGTTCTCAGAGAAGAAATAGCTCCTTACTGGCAGAAAAGAACTATTGAGGCCTTTTCGTTTCCATTAATGCCCGATATCATGAGCGTTCTTTACACTGGCTCGGTCTTCGTTCTGACCGAGCTTGCTGGAATATCTCATGTAGCAATAAATTATCCATATCTGATGAGAAGAGGTTTCAGATGGTTTCTGGAGGAGAGTGAAAGGAGGATTAAAGAGCTTGAGGAGAACGGCGTTTATGAGGGAGAGGAGTATGTATTTTATCATGCAGCAAGAATAGTTTCTGAGGCAATAATAAATTACGGTCTGAGATACGCTGAACTCGCAGAGAGGATTGCAGAAGAGACTGAGAATGAAACGAGGAAAGATGAGCTCTTGAAAATCGCAGAAATCTGCAGAAAAGTTCCAGCAGAGAAGCCAGAGAGCTTCTGGGAAGCTGTTCAGTTTCTATGGCTTGTTCAATCCGCTCTTCATCAGGAGAATTACGAGCAAGCCATTTCGATGGGAAGAATTGACCAGTATCTCTATCCCTACTACTACAGAGACTTGAAGGAGGGTAGAATTGACAAGCATAAAGCGTTTGAAATTCTCGCGAATCTGTGGATTAAGACAAACGAGATAGTTCCCCCATTTGACTCACTGCTTGAACAGTTCTTCAGCGGTCAGACAACAAATCAGGCTCTAACAATTGGAGGATGCGACATCTACGGAAGAGACGCTACGAATGAGCTGACGTATCTCATGCTTGAAGTTACGAACAGGCTAAGGCTTAGGCAGCCGAACGTCCATGTGAGAGTGAGCAAAGGAACTCCTGAGGATTTTCTGGTTAAACTAGCCGAAGTTATAGCTTCAGGCTGTAATGCCATAGCTTTGTTTAATGACGAGGTTGCGGTTGAAGCTCTAAGGGCTATGGGTGTGAGAGACGAGGATGCTTGGAATTACACCACTGTCGGCTGTGTAGAAATTGCACCTTTTGGTAACAGCTTCACCTCCAGCGATGCTGCCCTGATAAATGTTGCCAAAGCTCTGGAATACGCAATGAACGAAGGAAAAGACGTTCAGTTTGGTCATGAATTTGGTGTAAAGACGGAAAAGCCAAAAACGCTGGAAGAACTGATTGAAAACTTCAGAAAGCAGCTTGCACACATAATAAAGCTCGTTGTAAAAGGATGCAATATTCTCGGATATGCAAATGCTGAAATCAAACCAACACCGCTTTTGTCGCTCTGCATTGAAGACTGCTTTGAAGAGGGCAGAGATGTGACAAGGGGTGGTGCGAGATACAACTTCACAGGAATACAGGCTGTTGGTGTTGCTGACGTTGGGGATTCACTTGCAGCTATTGAAAGAGCTTTAGAGGCAGGATACACGATGGATGAGATAATTGAAGCATGCAAGACAAACTTTGTTGACAATGAAGAGCTCCACAGAATCCTGATTGAGAGCCCGAAGTATGGCAACGATGATGATAGGGCGGACAAATACACAAGGATGGTTCTTGAATTCTACTGCGATGAAGTCAACAGGCATAGAAACTTCAGGGGAGGATATTTTGCTGCTGGCTGCTATCCCATGACCACAAATGTCGGATTCGGGTTCCTTACCTCAGCACTGCCATCTGGTAGAAGAAGTGGTGAGCCCCTAAATCCGGGTGTCAGCCCATCAACCGGGATGGACAGGGAGGGTACTACTGGTGTAATCAAGTCCGCTTCAAAGATAAACTACGCAAAGATACCTAACGGAGCATCACTGACCTTGAATCTGAGCGAAGATGTGCTTGGGTCAAAAGGTGTCGAGATCATAAAAGCCCTGATCAAAAGTGCGTTGGATTTGGGCTGCATGCACGCTCAGTTCAACATTTTAAAGGCAGACGTTCTGAAAAAGGCTCAGGAAGAGCCAGAAAAGTACAGATGGCTCCTTGTGAGAGTTGCCGGGTGGAGTGCTTACTTTGTGGAACTCTCAAAACCCGTGCAGGATGAGATAATTCGCAGGGTTTCATGCAAGCTATGAAGGGCAGAATATTCAGGATACAGAGGTTCTCGATCCACGACGGTTACGGAATAAGGACGACAGTATTTCTGAAAGGGTGCCCCCTCCATTGCGTTTGGTGCCATAATCCAGAGTCGCAGAGTTTCGAGCCAGAGGTCGGATATAAAGCTGAGAAATGTCTGTCATGCTATAAATGCGCTGAAGTCTGCGATAAAGGTGCAATTGTTGCAGCAGAGAAAGGGATAGAAATAAACAGAGAGATGTGCGACAGATGTGGTAAATGCGTCGAGGTGTGTAGCGGTAGGGCTCTGGAGATTTTTGGAAAGGACGTTTCGGTTGAGGAAGTTATCGCTATTGTTGAAAAGGACAGAGTGTTCTACGAAAACTCCGGTGGGGGAGTGACGTTTTCAGGTGGTGAGCCTTACTTTCAGCCTGAGTTTCTCCTTGCACTGCTGAGAGCCTGTAAGAGCAGGAGGATAAACACGGCAGTTGACACCTCCGGTTATGCGAGATGGGAGGTTATTGAGAGAACCTTGCCTTTTGTTGATTTCTTCCTTTACGATTTGAAGGATTACAGAGATGACAGGCACAGAAGAACGTGTGGAGCTGGAAATGAGACCATCCTTTTGAACCTCAGGAAGCTTGTTGACAGTGGAGCGGAGGTTATAGTCAGAATCCCCGTGATTCCCGGTTACAACTTTGAACATGAGGATTTTGAGGGATATTTGGGAGTGCTGGAGAGTGTTGGAGTCGAAAGGGTTGATGTCCTGCCATACCATTCCTTAGCGAGAGACAAATACAGGCTGCTGGGTAGAGAATACATCCTGGAAACGACAGAAATGGTCGAGAACGCTAGGAAGATTGCCACCGAATTCGCTGCTTTCCTCGAAAAGAGTGGTATGAAAGTATCTGTTGGAGGATATTTTTAGTTTAGATTAACATTTTTTGTATTATCCTTAAACGACCTCGTAGCTACTCTCCTGCTTTGCAATCAGCAAAATATGAAAAAGGTGGTTGAAAAAGAGGATACACATTCGGTTACTCGCCAATTTTCGATTTTGACCCAACCTCAGGATGCAAATACTCGGCAACTATTTCGACGGCCTCAGCAAGCCTGTATGACGGACGGCTTATGATGTCCGCATCGACAACGTAAACCCTGCCCCCTTTAACAGCCTTAATTCCGCTCAGTCTTTCGTCACTCATGATCCATTCGTAAACCACATCTCTGCCTCCACCCATCCCGGATCCGCTGCTGACCAGTATCACGTCAGGATTTGCTGCAATCAAATCTTCAACGCTCACAGTTCTCCATCCCTCAAATTTAAAGACATTTTCACCTCCTGCAAGCCTTATGACCTCATCAATGAACGTATTTTTGCCGCTAACCCATATCGGATCGTACCACAGGATGTGAGCAACACTCACCCTCGCTTTATCCCTCACCTTCTCCCTGACTCCTTCAATCTTCTCAACCATCCAGTTAACAAGCTTCGTGGCATTCTCCTTTTCTCCGGTTGCTATTCCAATCAGGACAATGTCTCTCATCACCTCTTCAACCGTTTTTGGGTCAAAGGCTATAACATTCAACCCCATCCTTCTGAGGGTTTCTATATTCTCAATACCGTTTCCATAGGATGCCACGACGAGGTCCGGGTTAAGGGAAACTATCTTCTCTATGTTTATTGTGGTGTAACCGCCAATACTTACAAGCTCCCCTCTCTCCCTCTTCTCGACGACTTCTGGAGGGTAATTGCAGTAATCCGTCACTCCCACAACCCTGTCTCCCACACCTATTGCAAAGAGTATCTCCGTGTTGCTGGGAGCGAGAGAGACTATTCTCTGGGGATTCCCTTCTGAAATATTGTAGCCGGTGTCGTCGATGGGTGTAGCGTTGAAGATTTCTGTCATATTAAATGATACTTCTTCCTCTGCAGTCTTGGATGCGCAGAGGGGTAGAAGGATAGCGATTAAAAGAAATATAACAAGCTTCTTCATACTCTCCCTCTTAAAAGAGCTGCAGTTAAAGCTAATGCTACAATAACTGCGATCGTGGAAAATCCCGGAGTGGTTGTGCTTTCGGTTACAGTCGTTACGTTTGCTATGGAGGTAGTTGCTGTAACAGTTGTGCTTGCTGTAACGGTTGTGGTTGCAGTTGCAGATGGAGTAACGCTAACTGTAGCGAGAGAGGCGTTCACCTTGATGGGATGCGGCTTTCCGAGCAGTGCCATGATGGCGGAAACTGTCATGTAGCCCGGATTGGAAGTCTGAAACTTTGTATACTTGAAGTATCCCTCTTCTGCCTGTAGGCTTAGGAGGTGGTCGACAACACTCGTATTGTTTCTCATCCATTCAGTGGGAGTTATGCCCGCTGCAACGAGGGCCTGTATGGTCCAGGAATCGCTGCCAGCATTGCTTGCTGAATTTCCAAAGTACCTCATTCCCCCATCATCGTTCTGGCCTGTTTTGAGGTAATCCAGTGCTTTTTTGATTACAGCCGAGTCTTTTGGTTCTCCGGCAGCTATCAATGCCTGTATCGCAGCGGCAGTGTCGTCAAAGTCACTCTCCTCCCCCACGCTCCACGAAAATCCCCCGTCAGCATTTTGGTGCGATTTTAACCATTCCGCCGACATGGACACATTTTCACCTACAGATGCCAAGGCGATAATCCCCCAGATGGTCTTGTACGTGAAGTCACCGATCTGGCCGTTCTCTTTTACGTAGGACTTCAGCCTGCTAACGAGATCAACACCCGCAAAGTTCTTAGGATTTTCACCTGCGTAAACCAGAGCCAGTATAATTCTCGCGTAATCTTCAGCCCCCATCGTGTCCATCTCATCTCTCAGCCTCTCCTTTATGAAGTCAATTGGGCTTTTACCGTCCTTAACCCACCCGTGAGGGTCTTCACCTGCAGCAACTATGGCCATGATTGCCCATGCCGTAGCGGAAATGCTGCTGTTCTCCCCCGGATTTGCAAATCCCCCATCCCCATTTTGAATGGTTTTGAGCCATTCAAGGGCTCTCTGTATTCTCTCATCCGTCGCATTGAGAGGGAAGTCGTCCCACTTGATGGTGATGGCAAAAACGCTGAATGAATTAATCTCGGCGGAGAAGTACAGGTAATTCTCGTCCTCTCCCGTTTTCTCAGCTGGAAGCTCAAACCAGCTCCCGTTGTACTTCATCAGGACTACTTCTTTGCCCTCTGCAATACCCTTCGGGACTCTGAAATCTATCTTTGCCCTTACCGAATCATTTGCTGTAATCTCGAACCACCTGTAAAAAGTTCCGTAAACCACCCCTGGAGGTATATTACACTTGGAAATGACAACCTCCGCAGGTTTTTCCGATTGAAAGGTTAAAGCGGTGATAGAAAGGTTCGCCACAATCTCTTCGGATGGTATTACCTTGGTCTCCCCGGGATGGATTGGTATAACCTGCTCTGTGGAGTTCAGCTTAATCCCAGCCTCACTGACGTTTACAGTCTTTGTAACGGTATCAGACAGCCCGTCATTGTCGAAGACTGTGAGAGAGACCTCATATGTGCCCGGAGATGTGTAAGTGTGGGTTACAGTCATACCCCTTCCGCTTTTTCCGTCTCCGAAGTTCCAGATGTAGTCGGTTATCTGTCCATCATCGACCGATTTGGACGCGTTGAACACAATCTCTTCTCCAGCAGTTGGATTGCTCGGAGAGAACGTGAAGTCGGCAACAGGCGGAACTTTCGACGGCCAGACCATGCTAACGGAGATTTTGTAATCATCTCTTATGCTTATGTATATTTTGTAAGGCGAATTTTCGGGAGTGTCGCTCATGCTGCGGGAAAAGTACCAGACTATCCTGTCTCCGGGACTTACTCTGTAATCGGTTGCTGCAACTCCTGGCATAGGTTCATCTGGATAGTTGACCCAGTACATCCAGCCCGAAGTATCGCCAATATCACCTTTGCACAAATCCTTCACACATTTGACGAAAATCCCCCAGTCCGTGAGTTCGGGAGTGACTGTGAAGTGCAGTATATCGCCAGCCTTCTTCAGCGCTCCGTATGCTGTTCTCCACTCCACCTCTCTGCCGAGAACTTCGAAGGTTCCGTAGGGAAGATATTGCTGATTGCTCCCTCCACCGCCACCTCCTCCACCACTGCTGCATGTTTTGATCTGGATGGTTTTGCTAACCTCTTCATCATCAGCAATGGCAGTTATGAGAAGCTCTCCCTCAACTCTCGGCTTGAAGTATGCAGGAGAGGATGGCGAAGATTCGGAAAAAATCGGAGTTCCAAAGTTCATTCTAAAGATTACCACTGCTTTCTCGTCTGTAGTCACAGTGACTTTCTCCCCAACACATTCCCCGCTGACCGAGAGGGTTAAGGCTGATGCCAAGGGAAGCAGGAAAATTAAAGTAAGAACTGCAAATACGCCGCGAAGCATCAGCTCACCTCACAGGTTTCAGGGCCATAGATGTGGATGAGATTCCCGGGATAATCGCTAAACCTGTAAACTCCTGCGTAGAGGTTATATCTTCCAGTATCGGCGAGCTGCGGAATATGAACCAGCACCGGAACTCTCAACTCATCTCCAGCGTTGAGGTGGAAGGTTGAAATTCCTGCTATCGCTTCACCCTCGCCATTTACACCACTCACGACCACGACATACCACCCGTTTTCGGCAGAGGTGACGTTTACCCATGCTGTTGCATTTCCTCCCCTCCTTCCATCCGAGACCGTCAGAGATGAGATACCTACCGGCTTTACCTCCGAGTTTATCATGAGAAGCACTGAACAGGTGTCGAGGCTGCTCCCATCACCGTAGCAGTAGTAAATGGTTTCACATCCCGAAATCCGGTAAGCGTCGGCAGTAACGGAAATCAATTCCTTGCTCTCGTTCCATATTGACCAGTTTATTGAATTTCCGTTAACCTGTCTAGTTTCAAGGCCCATTATAGAGGATATGAAGAGACCCGTTCCCGTTTGTTCATCATACCGGCTATCGTCCAGAGTTATCTCAAAGAAGACCTCCGCATGTTGCTGGGCAGCATAAAGTGCACCCATTGCTGTTGCCCTGTTTACACTGTAAGTTTTTCCATTTACTTCAACATCAAACTTGCCGGGAATTAAAGAAACGTCATACGCCAAGCTGCCTGAAACGTTAAAGCAGTATACAAAGCCGCTGTCTGCCCCAATATACAGCCTGTCGTTGGCTATAAAGGGGGAGGACATGATGTTGTAATAGCTTCCTGAGGGTGGAATGAGCCTGTAATACCACAAAAGTTTGCCAGTATCGGCGTTAACCGCATAAATCGTTCCCTGAGGTGTGTTGGTTGCGAAGTAAACGACGTTGCCGGCTACTGCAGGTGAAGAATCTATTTTTCCGTTAGCGGTGAACTCCCACAGCTTCTCCCCAGTAGTTGCATTGAAACAGTAGAGCTTGCCCTCAGAGGAGCCCACATAGATTTTATCGTAGGCAATAGCTGCAGTTGACATGGTTCCGTTGAAGTTCACGCTCCAAGCTTCGCTACCGTCTAAATTGACGGCATAGAGCTTTTCGTCGGTAGCAACGAAGACTTTGCCATAACCCACGGATGGAGTGTTTGTTATCTTCCCCTCAACGGGGAACCTCCACACCAGATTTCCGGTCTCATCAACAGCAAACAGCGCGTTACTTCCACTCTCGTTGCCAGCAAAGAAGATAAGACCGTTGTAGGCAGTGGGTGAGGTGTAGTGGGCAATCTCTCCTCCAGTGGTGAACCTCCACCGAACATTTCCGCTGAGATCCAGACTCCAAAGCGTTCCGTTGGAGAATGTTGTGACATAGACCGAGCCGTTGTAGATTAAAGGCGAAGATGCAATTCCCCACCACGATGGAGAGGATTCGAGCAGAACTGATTTCTCTATTGCCCCGGTGGTGGCGTTTACATAGTGGAGATGTCCTGAGATGTTTCCAACAATAACCGTATCCCCATAAACTGCCACACTTGAAGCTCCAGTAATCCTGTCGTTCCTCCACTCCACCTCTCCAGTGTCAGCATTCAGCGAGTATAAACCGGGACTCCAGCTTCCCCACCCGTACCAGTTGGTGACGAAGATATGTCCGTCACTGTAAACGGGTGAAGCACCTACCAGTCCTGTCAGTTCCTTCTTCCATGCCAGAATCGGCAAAATTTCGCTGCTTACACTGAAATTCCCCGTTCTCTGCTCATCTCCGTGAAACGTGGTGGCGTTAGCTGTTGCAGTAACCATGACCAGCAGGAAGGAAATCAAAACAACTTTCCTCATACTCCAGCAATCCGAATTTCAGTTTATAAAGTTTTCCAGATTATTTGATGTAATGTAAAACGTATTTGATTTGCTACCATACCGCCTACCACTTTGCCAGACTCTCTTTAACAGCTTCTCCGACACATTTCCACAGCTTCCGCCCTACTTCACTCGCAGGACCGGAGTATCGGTGGTATTTGCCTTTCTGAGTGCAGAGCACAATAACGGCATCGGTGTTCGTGCCGGTGAAGTTGTGTCCAGATTCGAGCAGGGCTTTAGCCTTTGCTTCAGTTGCGGTTATGATTGCGTTGAGCATTGCTGCCCTGCTCATCCTGCATTCAAAAATCGCTATGGTATTTATCGTCCCCACTTTCTCGTTGGGGTTCAGCACACCTGCTGTGGTAAATACCGTCACCTCTCCCCAGCTTCTCACGCTCAGCTTGTCCATCGGCACGGAGGTTAGCAGGCCAAAATACGACCTCAAGCCATAGGATCTCGCGACCTTCCTGAGGTATTCAGCAGGCTCCATTGAGTAAAACTCGTCTGAAACGGTATGGTTGAAGGCATACTTGACTCTCCCCCACCCTCCCAGCAGGCCTGTGCTTACACCGAAAAAGTCTCCTGAAACAACCAAAGTATTGTCATCAACCCAGTAGTTTTCGTACTGCATCCAGAACCTCCTCTTCCCTTTTCACAACCACGGCTCTTTCCAGAATTTCCCTGTAAAGTTCCTCGGCTTCCTTCCCCACGAAGTTCCTTTCTTTGAAGGGGGTTTTATCCATCACAACCAGCTTGTTGAGGTTCGCGGCATACATCGCCGCCTGCAAATTTTTGAAATTCCCTCTTCCAAAGCTGAGGTTTGCGAGAACAACAGCATCGCTATTCTCGATAGTCTCAATGTTTTTCCTGTGGGATGAATCGCTTATCGGAGAGAAAGGAGCCTCGTCAACAACTTCACCGAGCTCAGCAGCAACCTCCCAGTCAGAATCCAGGACGTTGACAACACCTGCTGAGACTTTGTAGCCAGCATCCCTGAGCATGTGGAGAATCTCCCTACCACTCCCCCCACCGCAGATGACGTGAACTCTTTTCAAACCATTTGGAACTTTCGGCTTTGGAGCAATGTAGACACCCCTTCCATACCTTCTGACAACCACATCAGCCCCAAAAACGTTCCTTATACTCTCCTCGTTTATGACATCCTCCGGCCTGCCAGCATAAGCGACCTTTCCATCCTTAACCATCAAAATGCGGGTGGCGAATGAGGATGCGAGGTTTATGTCGTGAATAGCAACTAATGCTGCCCTCCCCTCTTCAACTTTGTTTTGTATAATCTCCATAATCTCAATCTGCGCGGCAATGTCGAGGTGCGCTGTGGGCTCGTCGAGGAGCATGACCTCTGGCTGCTGTGCAAATACCCTCGCAAGCATAACTTTCTGCCTCTCCCCACCGCTCAGCTCCGAGAAAATTCTGTCGGCCATGTCCTCCATCCCGACCTCTCTCAACGCCTCCATAGCTGCTCTATAGTCCTCATCCCCCGGCCTCTTCAGCCCGCTCAAGTATGGAGTTCTGCCGAGCATGACGATATCAATAACCCTGAGGTTCGTTAACGGCGTGTCCTGAGGAAGAAAACCGAGCTTTCTTGCAGCCTCTTCGGCATTTCCGATTTCTTTGCCGTCGAGCAAAACCACTCCTCTCAGAGGTTTCAGCATTCCGAATATCGTTCTAAGCATCGTTGTCTTACCGCTTCCATTCGGGCCAAGCAGAGCCAGCAGTTCCCCTTCTTCAACCTCGAAGGTGACATCCTTCAGCACATCCCTGCTTCCGAGAGTTACCGTTATCCCTTTAACCACAAGCCTCATACCGACCTCCTCATCAGCAGGTAAAGGAAGAATGGCCCACCGAGCATTGCCGTTATCGCTCCAACCGGCAACTCCCCGCTCGTTGAAATCCTCGCCACCACATCTATGACCGGCATGAACGCTGTGGAGAGGAGTATCGTGGATGGGAGCAACTTCTGATGCTCCTCCCCAACCAGAATCCTCATCGTGTGTGGGACAATTATCCCCACAAAGCCTATCACACCGCTGATTGCCACAGTTGTTGATGTTAGGAGGGCCACAACGGCTATCAAAGACTTCCTGAACCTCTCAACGTTTATGCCCACAGCCGCAGCATGCTCATCACCCAGCAGCAGAGCGTTGAGGTTCCAGGAGGTAAAAAGAAGGTAAGCAAGCCCAGCGATGGTTATGGGCAATGCGAACAGAACTTCCTCGATGAAGGGGTTTGAGAAGCTTCCCATCAACCAGAAAACAACCTTGTGCATGCTCTGAGCTGAGAAGTAAATCAGAACGGAGGTCAGGCCGGAAAAGAAGCTCGCTATGGCAACTCCAGCCAGAAGGATCGCATACGTCTGGTCGCGAAACTTGGATGATGAACCTATCAGATAAACAACATAAGCAGTAAGGAGGGCGGAGAAGAAGGCAAGTCCGATTCTCGAATAAATAGTCTCCATGGAGAGAGCTACTGACAATGCAGCACCTACACTCGCCCCGCTCGCCACGCCGAGAACGTATGGTTCGGCAAGAGGATTTCTGAACAAAGCCTGCATGGCACAGCCTGACGCTGAAAGCGAGGCCCCTGCGATTATCGCCATCAGGTATCTCGGCAGCCTGTAGTCGAGAACGATTTTCATAGCAGTATCATCAGCATTTCCGGAAATAACCTGAAAAAGATATCCGTAGCCTCCGCTACCAACTCCTAGAGATAGCATCAAGGCCAGAATGTTGAGCGCGAGCAGGGCTGTTACAGCAGTACCAAACCTCACGAAGTCAAATTAATTGGTCATTTGATAAACTTTTTCCGAACTAAATCCTTCTTCCCCTCACCCTGTCAATGTCGAACTTTGCCTTCTCGCTGACATGCATCACGGCAAGAGTTCCAGCCATGACAGGATCGCTTATCACGACATCAGCAACATCGGGCACGCTGCCAAACATGCTGAGCGAGATAACCCTTATACCGCTCTTCCTCAGCTTCTTTACCTCCTCCGTTATCTTCCCTCCCATTATACCTCCCGCAAGCACAAGAACCTCCGCCCTGTGAAGCCTTGAGACGGCCTTAACAGCCTCGGCAATCTCCTCTTCACCCACAACGGGCATGGTGTCAACGCTTATCCTCTCTCCCCTCAAATTGTGCCTGTCTGCCTCGCTTATCGCGCCAATGGCAACCTGCGAAACTAAAGCTCCACCGCCCAGAATTATCACCCTCTTCCCGAAGACCCTCTCAAAGGGCTCTTCTTCCTCAACTTCTGTTATATAATCAAATGCTTTAACCCTTTCAAGGATTTTCTGGAAGTCTCCCCCTTCAATCTCAAAGTATATCAGAGCTTTTCCCTCATGCTCCCCGTGTTTTATCAGAAAGGTCTGGGCGAAGGTGATGTTTCCTCCTTCCTCCGCTATTATCGTCGTCAGATCTCTCAGCACTCCTATCTTGTTTTCCGCAATAATTCTGAGACCCTTCAGCATCAGAACTTCGCCCCTGTCAGCGTTTTAGTCTCGATCACACCATCGATTGCCCTTATCTTGTTGACAACAACATCGCTAAGCTCCTCGAAGTTTCTCACAACAACCTTGGCGATCAGGTCGTATTCTCCGAAGAGGGGATAGAGTTCCTCAACTTCCTCAAGGGATGCAAGAGTATCGTAAACTTTCCTCTCCTTGCCGGGTGAGACCTTTATCAGCACGAACCCAAGGGCCATAAATTGAGTAACCTCTGACAATTTTAACTTTATCCAAAGAACTGCTTCCAGATTTTATCCTTCAGATGATGAATGTTTTTCACAGCCTTTCCTTTTTCCCCAATCATTTCACTTCCATCGCAAAGAGCTAAACCAACCGCAATCGGGCTGTCTTTGCCCTCAACGGTGACGAATACAAAATCTCCTTCCTTTATCCTCTCATCCGCATAAACGATGCCGGGTTTCATCACATCTGCACCGTTCATAATAAACTTCAGCGCCCCCTCGTCAACCGTGACCCTGTACTTCTCGGGCCTGAGCCTCATCACGCCATAGACTGAGAGGTAGTATCTTCCCTCGTAGTTAATCAGCAGAGGCTCGTTGTCAACTAAAATTACCTTAATATTGCCAAAATCAACTTCATCCATATTTCCCTCAACATCTACACCTGCAGTTTCTTTAACCTCCGCACTGACTTTCTTTGCTTCCTTTTTCCTCAGCCTTTTCCGTCGCATGCTTCATTAACTGTACAAAGTTATAAATAATACCTCCACCTGCAATCAACACTGAAACCAACAATCGCAAAAGTTGAAAGACTGTTTCGCCGGGGATATCGAAACCGCAGCATTGAAGAATTGATGCGAAGCTGGACTTTAAAGATCCTGGCAATTTGCTGAATTTTGCTCTACATTTTATTTGCATTCCTCATATCCAAGCCAAAACCCATTTAAAACCAGTAAAAAGCAAAAAACCATGAAAATAAAGGTAGCTCACACTCCGGATGCCGATGATGCGTTCATGTTCTACGCAATGACCCACGGCAAGATTGATACATGGCTTGAGATTGAGCACGTTATTGAGGACATAGAGACGCTCAACAGGAAGGCTTTCAACGCAGAATATGAGGTGACTGCAATCTCAGCTCACGCCTATGCCCTCCTCGAAGACCAATACCGCATCCTCTCTTCAGGGGCGAGTGTGGGTGACGGTTACGGCCCGGTTGTTGTTTCCAAAGAAGAGGTCGAGCTTGAAGGTAAGAGGATAGCCGTTCCTGGAAGATATACGACGGCCAACCTTTTGCTGAAGCTTGCTGTAGATGATTTTGAACCAGTTGAAATGCCCTTCGATCGAATTATCGATGCTGTGCTGAATGATGAATGCGATGCGGGTCTGCTTATTCACGAGGGGCAAATCACATACTCTGAATACGGACTCAAATGCGTTCTCGACCTTTGGGACTGGTGGAGCCAGCGTGTAAAACTCCCCCTTCCCCTGGGTCTAAATGCCATCAGGAGGGATTTGAGCGAGGAAGTGCAGAAAGAGTTTCTCAGAGCCATGAGGGAGAGCATAGCCTTTGCTCTCCAGAATCCGGATGAGGCAATAGAGTACGCGATGAAGTACTCGAGAGGGCTGGACAAGGAGAGGGCCAAGAGGTTTGCAATGATGTACGTCAACGACTACACCTACAACATGCCGGAAAGTGTTGAGGCTGCTCTGAAAAAGCTCTACGAGATGGCAGAGGAAAAAGGCATAGTAAGGATGCCGAAGCTGGACATTCTGAGGCTTTAGATAGGCAAGACGTGCCTGCCTGATACCCCAAAGCTGATGAAATCAACTCCGAAGAGGAAAACGAGCGCTGACAGAGAGATAAGCAGAATTCTGTAGGCTCTTGTGCTGAAAATGGCAAGTGAAGTGATGTGAGCAAGCAGAATCAGCCACACAAAGTCAAGCCAGACGTGGCTCAGGTAGAGCACGGCTATTCCGGCATAGCCCCAGAGCGATATGGCCTCGCTTACAAGTATAGCTCCTACTCCTGCCCACCACGCAATGAAGAACGGATTCAATGCCGAGAGAGCAACACCCGTTGAAAAGGGATTGGCGGAGCTTTCAGACCTCTCCTCTGCCTTGGAAAATGCACTTTTTGCTGTCATAAATGCGAAGAAAATCAGCATCGCTCCTCCTGCTATGCTTAGGAAAGATACTGCAGCAGGTTGAGTTAAAGCTACTGCCACACCTGTTGCAATCAGAAGAACAAGAGGTAACTCAACCGTAGCGTGTCCAACACTCACCCAGAAACCGCCCTTCCACCCACGCTTCAGGCCTATTGCAGCAGTTGCTGCCGTTAAAGGGCCAGGAGCAAGAGCGCCGGAGCTGCTTATTACGACAACTTTAAAAATGAAGGGAAGAATCATTCCTTCTTCAAGTCAAGCCCATACCTCTCGGCATTCTCGTCAGCAAACCTCTGGAGAAGCTTAATCATCTCCTTGCCTTTTTCGTGGGTAAAGAGGTGTCTGAACCTCCTCTGCAGCTTCAGGTACTCCTCAACAGGCTTTCTGTCCTTTATCTTTCTCACAGATGTCAGTTTTCCGTGTTCAAACTCGACGAGCGGATATAGGCCTGTCTCTACTGCAAGTCTTGCAACCTTTATGGCTATGCTGCCATCAATGCCCCAGCCCGTAACGCAGGGGGAGTGAATCTGGATGTACTTTGCCCCCTCGAACTTTACCGCCTTCTTAACCTTTCTCCTGATGTCTGAGACGTATCCAACAGATGAAGAGGCCACATAGGGAACGCCATGAGCTACGGCAATTGAAATCATGTCCTTCTTCCTCCCGACCTTGCCGGGGAGGACTTTTCCTGCCGGTGTTGTTGTTGTCGACTCTCCCGGAGGAGTTAAGCCGCTCTGCTGGTGTCCGGTGTTCTGGTAAGCCTCGTTATCGAGGCAGATGTACAGTATGTCGTGGTTTCTGTCAAATGCCCCGCTGAGCGTTCCGATTCCTATGTCTGCAGTAGCTCCGTCTCCCGCAAAGACCACAACGTATCCTTCATCTTTCCTCTTCATTGCTCTGAGAGCAGCCTCAACTCCTGCAGCAACTCCTGCAGCGTTCTCGAAGAGTGAGTGTATGTAAGGAACGCCCCAGGCGTTCTTACCGTACTGGGAGCTTATGATTTCAAGACAGCCTGTGGAGTTGACGGCAAATACTTTCCCATCAAGAGCGTTCAGGACGGTTTTAACTGCTATCGGCAATCCGCATCCCGGACATGCTCCATGACCACTGCCGAAGTACTTCATGGTATCACCTCCTCGAACTCCTGGTAGCCTTTAAAGGCAAATCCCGGCCTCTCCTTACCCTCAGCAACATCCCTGATAATCTTCGCAAGGAAGTCCTTAGGCATATCTCTCCCACCAAGTCCCACAGCGAAGGAGTAGATTTCAGCACTGCTGTAACCGTAGATTGCAGATTTCAGTTCAATTGAAACCGGCCCCTCGTAGCCAAAGCTAACCGAGCGGTCGAGCACTATAACTTTCTCAGCATCTTTCAAAGCTTCCCTTAGCTCTTCAACCGGAAATGGTCTGAAAGTTCTGATTTTGATCAATCCAACACTCAAGCCTTCATTTCTCAGTTCCTCAACCACCTTTCTGAGCAAGCCCACAACGGATCCCATCGCAACAACGAAAATCTTTGAATCCGGGAAATCCACAGTGATGTGTCCTCCCCAGTCCCTTCCACTGACCTCTGCCCATTCCTTGAAGACATCAAGCATAACGTCTTTTGCCCTCTCCATCGCCTGCTGCATCGCAACCCTGAACTCCATGTAGATGTGCGGTGGAGCATAGCAGCCGAAGGCAAGCGGCTTCTTTGTCGTCATGTAGGCAGCGGGCTCGTATGGAGGGAGAAAGCTGTCAACCATCTCCTGTTCGAGCAAATCTACTGGCTCGTAGGCATGGGTGAGCTTGTAGCCATCCATACAGACCATGAACGGAAGGAGAACTTTCTTGTTCTCCGCAACTTTGTAGGCCTGCGGAATCATGTCGTGAGCTTCCTGATTGTTCTCAACGTAAACCTGCATGATTCCTGCATCCCTCATTGCCATGCTGTCCTGATGGTCGTTCCAGATGCTTAGCGGGGCTGACAGAGCTCTGTTGGTGTTTACAAGTACTATTGGCAACCTCATTCCTGCTGCATTAAACAGCACTTCACTCATTAAAATCAAACCCTGGCTGCATGTTGCTGTGAAAACCCTCGCACCAGCAGCTGATGCTCCTACAAGCATACTTGCAGCCCCAAACTCTGACTCGGCAGTGATGTACTCAGCTTCTCCCAGTTCTCCGTTGGCATACATTGCAGCGAGATTTTCTACAATTTCGGTTTGGGGGGTGATGGGATAAGCGCAAATGACGTTAGGACGGCATAGTTTTACTGAATATGCAACCGAGTAAAAACCTCTCACGACTTTCTTCATTATACCACCTCAAACCTTGAATATATCCTTAAGTTCCATCTTAATTGCCTCGAACGGGCAGACTGAAGCACAAATGCCGCATCCCTTGCAGTAGTTGTAGTCAACGACAGCATACTTCTCCTCTCCAACCTCTTTAACCTCAATGCATAAATCGGGGCAATACTGCTCGCAGGTTTTACAGCCATTACACTTCTCTTTATCAACGACCGGATAATGCGTTCCCCAGTCACCCGTTTTGAGCTTCTCTGACTGCAAAGGTTCCGAAATTGCTCCGAGATTGAGCTTAATCTTCATTCCTGCACACCTCCATCATGTAACGATAAGCCTCCTCAACCAGCTTTGCGTTTTTCTCCGCCAGCTCCCCTTTGAACCACTCTTTTACTACCTCTACAAGCGTTTCGAGAGATATGAGCCGTGTAGCTCCGCCAAAAGCCCCAACCATAGCGGTGTTGGTTATCGGCCTTCCAAGAACTTCCATCGCCATCTTCGTTGCGTTGATTGTTGCGACCTTTATTCCCATCTCATCAGCCTTGACTTTCTTCTTAAGATCCTCAGAACTCTTTGGATAATTTGCGATCAGCATTCCACCCTTCTTTAACCCAGAAACGACGTTTACAGTCTCCATCACGGTTGGATCGAGGACAACGACGTAATCTGGATTGTAAACTTCATCCCTTGCAACTATTGGTTCATCGGAAATCCTGAGAAATGAAACAACTGGAGTGCCTCTTTTCTCCGCTCCAAACATTGGGAAGGAGAGGGTGTAGTATCCCTCCTTAAATCCTGCAACGGCAAGCAGATCAGCTGCTGTTACCGCTCCCTGTCCTCCTCTACCGTGAAATCTCACCTCAATCAGAATTTTGACCACCTCTCTTACTCGCCATCCTCAAAAGAATAAAAAATTAACGGAATGATTTTTAGCCTCAACGGAGGTCTTACCGCCCCTATCTGCTGTAAACGCCGTAAATTTCGCCGTACTGCAAAACGTGCCCTTCAATGGAACGAAGTAAATCCTGCCTGTTGTAATCCCCCTGCAGAAGAGTGTCAAGGGCATAAACCTTGAAGTAATATCTGTGCTCACCACCTGGAGGGCAGGGTCCGTTGTAACCGATTTTGCCAAAATCGTTTATTCCCTGAATCATTTTTGGATGATCAACAACTCTGGTTTTGGGCACGTTTTTAGGAATCTCTGAAGCTGGTTCAACGTTCCACGCAATCCAGTGTGTGAAAACACCTTTTGGCGCATCAGGGTCTTCGCAGATTATAACAAGACTTTTTACGCCTTCCTTCAAACCCTCGATGTAGAGAGGTGGCGAAATATCTGCACCATCACATGTGTATTTCTCGGGAATTCTACCTCCTTCTTCAAAAACCGATTTAACTGTCAGACTCTGCGTTTCTCCAGTTTTCCTCTCCTCAGAACAGGCAGAGAAGGACACTGCAAAAATGGATCAAGAGGATCAACATTTTGTCAAGTTTCATAATATTAGTCGAACACAAAAATATTAACTATTTTCCGAACCTCAGGTAAACAAAAACACCCGCCAGCACAACTGCTACAATCAGAAAGAGAAGTTGCAGGTCAAAAGCACCTCCAGCCGCTTCTGTAGTTGGAGCGTAGGGAGTAATGGCGTGGGGAGTAATGGATTTATCCGCAACCATAAGTGGCTTCTCAGCTGCACTCCACAACTTCAATGCTGCAAAAACCACTGTAGAAATCACCGCTCCGGCAAGAGACGCGAGAGAGACTGCAGCTTCAACCTTCACCCTCATCTCCCCCTTAGGCGTTATCCTGTAGTAAACCCACTTGCCCCTCTCAAGCCTCTCAACAAGGCCAGCCTCGCTCAGCTTGCTGAGGTGGTAGCTGACTGTTGTCTTGGAGTAACCCGTAATTTTTGCTATTTCTGATGCTGTGTAGGGCCTCTTAATCAGCTTTGAGAGAATCCGAACCCTCGTTGAGGTGAATAAGTCAATCACACTCTAAGATAGCACATTTTCCCCAATAAAGTTTTGGTTTTGTAATAAATTATAGAAGTCTTATTATCCCAAGAGATGCTAAAAGAACAACTATGCCTGCAATGCAAACTCCAGCGGAGATGAAAAGTAAAGCTTTCAAGCGGTTGAGCTGGAGAAGGAAGGCCAAAAGCGTCCCCGTCCATGCTCCTGTGACTGGAAGAGGAATGGCCACAAAGAGTGTGAGGCCGAGATAGCCGTACTTCTCAACAATCTCTTTCCTTCTCTCCACCCTCCTTACTATTTTTCCGTAGAGTCTGGCAAGCAAATCGACTTTTGTGGCAATTCTCACGAGATAGTCGAGGAACAGAAGTAGAAAGGGGACTGGCAAAATATTCCCCGCAACGGAGATGATATAGGACTCTACTGGGCTGAAGCCGAGGTAGAGGGCAAGGGGAATCGCCCCTCTCAGCTCGGAAAATGGCATGGCAGAGAGAATGAGCACGCTAAGCATGCTAACGTCCAATCTCCACACCCCTCACAAGATTCAGAAGTGTTCTGTTGGTCGCACAATCAATTCCAAACTCCTCCCCCTTTTTCACTATTGCACCATTGATGAACTCAACCTCCGTCCTTTTTCCCCTCTCCAGATCCTGCAGCATCGATGACCTGTTTTCAGCCGTCATCTCTGCCACCCTTCTGACTTCTGCCACCGCATCGAATTCGTAGCCCATTTTCGCCATCACCTCTCTGCCCTCCTCGGCAATGGTCTTCGCCACCTCCCAAAGGTAGGGATTCCTCACAACCTCGCCATTCCTGACCCTGCAGATGGCCGTGATGGGGTTTATTGCCGCGTTGATGACTGCCTTCACCCATATCCTGAACTCGATATCCTCCACCACATCAGCCCTTATCCCTGAACTCCTCAAAACATCTACAACCATCTCAGCCTCTTTGCTAATACTCCCATCCATCTCCCCTATGTATGTATAGCCCTCACCCGCATAAACGACATGTCCGTAATCCTTCAGATTCGCGCCGTATGTGGTTACACCCCCCAAAACCCTCCTGCAGTATTTGGCAAGAATCTCCTCATTCCCAACACCGTTCTGAAGGCTGCAAACAACCCCTGCATCAACTTCAGCCAATTTTTTCGCCGCATTTTCGGTGTCGTAGGCCTTTACAGTCACGAAGGTTATGTCCGCATCCTCAGGTTCTGCGGTGCAGTAAACCTTTAACTCGAACTCCTTCAGCCCTGAAACCCTCAATCCATTTTTCAAAGCAGAAAGCTGCTTCCCCCTCGCAACGAAAATTACCTCATAGCCTGCAAGCTGAATCAATGCTCCTATTAGAGATCCGAGTGCTCCTGCACCCATTATCTGAACCCTCATTCAGAAGAATTTCTGCACAAAGAATATTAACCTGCCGTTTACTGGTTGGCATGAACGTCACACCATGGGAGGTCGAGGGAGTCATTGACTACAGCAAGCTCATCGAGGAGTTCGGGATGCAGCCATTCAGCGAAGTGCTTCCTGAAATTGAGAATCCGCACATCCTGATGAGGAGAGGGGCAATTTTCGGTCACAGGGACTATTGGAGAATTGTTAAAGCGATGAAGCGCGGAGAACCGTGGGCGGTGATGTCGGGCTTCATGCCCTCCGGCTTACCGCATTTCGGTCACAAAATGACGATGGATGAAATCGTCTGGCATCAGAGGTCTGGTGGTACGGCATTCGTTGCGATAGCAGACATGGAGGCACACTCGGTAAGGGGGCTGAGCTGGGAGAAGACAAGGGAGCTCGGTTTGTTCTACATCAAATCCATCATAGCCCTTGGCCTGAACGAGGATGCTGTAATTTACTTCCAGTCAAAAAGTCCCCACGTAAAGGATCTCGCCTTCGAACTTTCAGCAGAGGTAAACTTCAGCGAGTTGAGAGCTATATACGGCTTTAACTCGGACACAAGCCTTGCAAAGATGTTCGTTACCGCTGTTCAGGCTGCTGACATCCTCCATCCCCAGCTTTCGGATTTTGGGGGGCCAAAGCCAGTCGTTGTGCCCGTCGGGGCGGATCAGGATCCTCACATGCGGTTGACCAGAGACCTCGCAGCGAGAGTGAGCATTTTCAGCTTCGAACCGATAGAGAAAGGTTTGAGGATCAGGAGCAGAAAGGGGGGTGATTATTTAGACAACATCAAAAAGCTTGATTTTGAAAAGAAAGTTTACGAGGAACACATCGACATTTTTGGCGATGTGGAGGAGATTGAGAGGGCTGTGAGAGAAATTGAGGTTAATATTGGAGGCTTTGCCTTCATTCCTCCATCGTCAACATACCACAGATTCACCACCGGCCTTACAGGAGGGAAGATGAGCTCAAGCAAGCCTGAGAGCTATATCTCCCTGCTCGACTCTCCAGAAGAGGGAGCGAAGAAGGTCATGAGAGCTTTTACGGGAGGAAGGGCCACTGCCGAGGAGCAGAGAAGACTTGGAGGAGAGCCTGAGAAATGCGTCGTGTTCGAGCTTTACAGCTACCACTTAATTGAAAAAGATGAAGAGTTGAGGCAGATTGAGGCAGACTGCAGGGAGGGGAGGATGCTCTGCGGGAAATGCAAGAAAATGGCTGCTGAACTGATCAGAAACTTCCTGAAGGAGCACCAGGAAAAAATGGAGGCAGTAGATTTGAGCAAGTACACCATCATCGGCTAAGCGTCGATTCTCAAATCTTTAACGTAAACGCCCTCTCCCTCTTCCACGTGACCAACAACTCTACCTTCACAAAGCCTTTTCAGCTTTTCAACCTCGCTCTCCGGGAGAATGACCATGAACCCCATCCCCATGTTGAAGGTTCTGTACATCTCCGCCTCATCCACCTCTCCTAGCTTCTGAATGAACCTGAAAATCTCCTGCGGTTTGAGCGGTTTGTCAATGACATACTTCATGTTCTTCAGCCTCTTGAGCTTCATCACTCCGCTTCCCGTAATGTGGGCAAGTCCGTGAACCTCACATTCTTTCACCACATCAAGAATTTCCATGTAAATCCTTGTTGGAGTTAGCAGCTCCTCTCCGATTGTTTTATCCCCAAACTTGTCGTGGTAACTCAGCCCTGCGGCCTCAACAACTTTTCTGGCTAAAGTCAGGCCATTGCTGTGGATTCCGCTGCTCGGAATGGCAAATATGACATCTCCGTCCTCTATTTTATCTCCGGTGATTATGCCATCTTTCTTAACCCATCCGATGGCTGTGCCTGCCAGATCAAAGCCCCTCACAATTTCCGGCAGTGTGGCAGTCTCACCGCCGAGAAGTGTTATGTTGGCAATCCTGCACCCCTCCTCTAAGCCCTTTGCTATCTCAGCCATAACCCACTCATCTGGCTTTTCTATGGCTATGTAGTCAACCATCGCCAGCGGTTCAGAGCCGATAGCCAGCAAATCGTTTACGTTCATTGCAACACAATCAATGCCGACCGTGTCGAACTTCTTTATGGCATCAGCAACCAGAATTTTGCTCCCAACTCCATCAGTGGTAATTGTTATGCCGAAATCACCACAATCTATAACCCCTGCATAGTGTGAGGTCAAAATAGGCTTCCCAAAACCGCTCCTGACGTGCTTTATCACACTTGCAAGAGATTTTATCGCCCTCTCCTCCTGCCTGATGTCAACTCCCGCCTTTGCGTAGTCGAACTTTGGCATGATTCATGTCGGAAAAGTCTTTTTAAAAGGTTGCCCATCTGAACTGTGGATCCTGTCAGGGTTGTGGAACTCATGGAAAAGGAGGCGAAGAAAAGGAAAGCTCCCGTTTACCACCTTAAGGCGGAAATAAAAACTCCGTTCCAGCACCTTGTTGCAGCACTCCTCAGCTCAAGGACGAGAGATGAGGCTACAGTCAGGGCAGCGCAGAATCTGTTTTCGAGGGTTAAAGGCCCCGAAGATTTGCTGCAGATGAGCGAGGACGAGATAGCGGAGCTGATAAAGGGCGTTGGCTTTTACAGAGTTAAGGCAAAGAGGCTGAAAGAGCTTGCCGAAAAGCTGGTGAAAGAGTACAACTCGGAAGTTCCACTCAAGTTCGAGGAGCTTGTGAAGCTTCCCGGCATAGGCAGGAAGTCCGCAAACGTTGTATTAGCTTATTCAGGAATTCCGGCAATTCCCGTCGACACCCACGTTCACAGGATAGCCAACAGACTGGGGTGGGTTAAAACGTCCAAGCCAGAAGAGACAGAGGAGGAGCTGAAGAAGCTCTTTCCGGTTGAGCTCTGGGGAAAAGTCAACAGGGCGATGGTTGGATTTGGACAGACAGTTTGCAAGCCCCAAAAGCCTTTGTGTGACGAGTGCCCCATCAGGGACTGTCCAAAAATCGGGGTAAAATGAACTACTTGGTTCTGCTGATTCCGATACTTTTCAGCATCCATCAGATTCTCGTGAGGAAAGGGAGCAGCGAAGCGGAAACCATAAGCGGAATATACGTGAGTCTCATTGCTTCAACGCTAATCTTCATTCCCTCAGTACAGCATCCAACCCTCGACAGAGACTTCATAATCCTGATGTCCACCGCTGGAGTTTTGCACTTCTTTATTGCAAGAATCTGCTTCTACCACGCCATCAGCAGAATAGGAGCGAATCTATCCGCCCCCTTATCCGCAACCAGAGTATTCTTTGCCGCATTAATCGGAATCTTTGTTGGAGAGTATCTGACGATCAAGATTGTGATAATGTCTCTGCTCATATTCACCGGAATACTGCTGATTTCGAGGCCGAAGGGAAAGGCAGATACTCTCGGCGTAACCTTAGGCATTCTAACTGGATTCTTCTCTGCAATCTCCTCGTATTTCGTTAAGTTTGGCAACACTATCGACTACAACCCCCTTTTCGCAATATTCCTCGGATTTGCCCTATCATCGATTCTGATGACTCCTATAGCCATAAGGAGAGACTTGCACAACACCAAGTGGTACTTTGCCGCTGGAGTGGTTGTGGGCGTGGCGCACCTCATAAGATACGTGGCGCTGAAAGAGGTTCCGGTCACCGTTGTCGAGCCAATTACAAGCTCATACCCGCTTTTCACCTTACTTCTATCAGCTGTTTTTCTGAGAGAAAGCGAGATATTCACGGCAAGGTCAATAGCCGGGACGATGCTAATCCTGGCCGGGATTTACATTTACTACGCCTGAAATCAAAATCCTTAAAAGGATGCATTCCGGAGAATTTCAATGCTCCTCCCATTCCTGGCAGCGTTCATCATTGGCCTTATCTGCTCCCCAGCCGGAGTGACGGGAGCGTTCCTTCTCCTGCCATTTCAGCTTAGCGTTCTCGGAGTAACCTCTCCAGTTGCGAACTCGACCAACCTGCTTTACAACATTCTGTCCATTCCGGGTGGAGCCTACAATTTCTGGAGGGAGCGGAGATTTTTACATCAGCTTGCCATCGCCCTCGTTCTCGGCTATCTGCCTGGAATGTACCTTGGATCCCTCGTCAGGATTAACTTCTTGGGGGATGTGAGAGTTTTCAAGGCTTTCGTTGCACTGGTTCTGCTTTACCTCGGCATCAGGCTGATTGTTTCAAAATCCAGACGCATAGAGGGGGAACTAACTGTCCTGAAAGCTTCCCCCTTTAGAGTTGAGTTCAGCTTTGCCGATAGCCGGTTTTCCTTCAATCCCCTTGCTGTTGCTCTGATCTCATTCCTTATCGGGATTGTGGCTTCAGCTTATGGTGTTGGTGGGGGAGCACTGACGGCTCCGATCCTCGTCTCGCTTTTCGGCCTGCCAATTAAGGCCATTGCAGGAGCGAACCTCGTTGGCACATTTGCAGCCTCAGCTTTCGGGATAGCTAGCTACACAGCTCTCGGCTATCCTCCTAACTTGGAGAACGGGGTTGCGATGGGTGCTGGCGGGGCATTAGGGATATTTATAGGTTCAAAGCTGCAGGGAAGAATCGAAGAAAGAAAGCTGAGAATTCTGCTTTCCGTTCTGATTATCGGAATCTCTGCCAAATACTTGCTGGAGTTTGCTTCTTTCGGTTAGGAAATTTAACTTTTTACAATCTCCAAGATTTCTTTGAAAGCTGGATGCTCGGCGCTCTCAATGAGCTCGTATATCATGCTCTCAGACGTTGTGAGCTTTATTCCTTCACTCTGCATCCGCATAATAGCTATCTCCTTGTCGTAGCTTTTCCTCGATCCTGTGCAATCTGCCGCAACGTAAACCTTGTATCCTGCTTTCTTCAAATCAATTGCCGTCTGGAGAATGCATATGTGCGCTTCTATTCCAATAAGAATTACTCTGTCGGCGTTGGTATCTTCCAGTTTCTTTTTAAACTCCTTGTTTTTGAAGCAACTGAAGGTGGTCTTCTTGATTGCCTTGCCATCTACCACATCTGCCACCGCGTCAACAGTTTTTCCAAGTTTTATCTGTTCTGTGACCAGAATGGGGATTTTTAGTGCTTTAGAAGCTTTTATTAGCTTAACTGCATTTTTCAGTATGCAATCAATCCCTTCAATGTGTGGAGAGAGTTTTTCCTGGAAGTCAACAACCACCAGAGCCATATTTTTAAGATTCACAACCCCTTAATTAGCTTATGGATTGCTTTGTTGATATTGCAAGGATGAGATATACTTGAACAGGTAAAAATCAACAATCATCTTTCAAAGCCTTTTCAATTGCCTTCTCAACCGCCCTCTTGTGCGCCCTTGCGGCCTTGTGTATTCCACCCTCATGCCCTCTTGGGGCCAAGCAGGGAAAAATCTGGGTGTAATATCCCGCCTTTGTCGGCGCTTCTTCGACATTCAACCCTTTAATTTTCTCCGCCACAAAGTACGTGGCTCCGCAGAAGGCACTCCTCTTAACCCTCGCGTCCTTTATCCTGCCATTCTCAACCGAAACTTCCATCTTTGGAGAGCCGAAGTGCTCAAAGAACTCCCTGACCCTCTCATCCTCCACCTTTGGTGTGGCGCAGCAGATCTCCTCCCACACTACCCTGACTCCTCTCTTCTTGCCCTCCTCCTTAAGCTGCTTGTAAGCCCCGCTCTTTGCTCCTCCAGACACAACGATGAGCCCAATTCCCCTCTCAGCAGCCTGCTTTATCAGCTCAAGGTTTATATCGGGATGTGCGGCAAAGGATACAATCATGTCCACGTCAAAGTCTTCCGGTAGCCTCAGAACTTTATCGGGTTCATCTATCAGCTCAGGAAGGTTCTCGGGTATTTCATACACTTTAACTTCGAAGAACTGGGAGAACATCCTGATATCTTCCCACCTTTTTCCCTTTCTCGTCACCACACCGAGCTTCATTGAACGAGCTCCTCAATCTCTCTTTTTATCTCTTCAAAAGGCTTCAGATCACATACTTTATATGGTGGAACGTTTTCAAGGTCCGCCGTCACAAAGCACTGGTTGTATGGAATGACACCCAGAATTGGATAATCTATACCGGAAATCAGCTCTCTCGCCCTCTCCGATTCGATGAACTTGTTTACCACAACTGCAATTCTTTCTATTCCGATGTCCATTCCGAGCTTCCTGATTCTGTCAAGCGTCTCAACGGCCCTCGTTCCCGGCTCTATTACTGCAATAAGTAAATCCACACCTCTTGCCGTTCCCCTTCCGAGGTGCTCAATCCCGGCTTCCATGTCCAGAATCAGCACGTCCTCTCTCTTAAATATAGCATGCCTAAGTATCGCCCTCAAAAAGGCGTTTTCGGGGCAGAAGCAACCCTCTCCACCCTTTTCAATCGTTCCGAGAACGAGAACTCTAACACCATCCTCGTTGTAGACGGAATACTCCTCAAAAACGTCGTCAACCTTCGGATTGAGTTTGTACATCCCCATTGGGCCCACAACTCTCTGCTCTATGATTTCATGCAGTTCAGAGAGCGGTTTTGGTTTCTCCTTCAAGCCGAGCGCAGAAGGAAGGTTGATGTCCGCATCACAGTCTATTGCGGTGACTCTGTAACCGTCCCTCGCAAAGAGGTGAGCAAGGACTGCTGCAAGAGTTGTCTTTCCAACGCCTCCCTTGCCCGATATAGCAATCTTCATTGGCTGAAGTAGAGATGGCGATTAAAGAATTTTCTTTATTTTGTCGTACTCCTTCAAAAGCGTGCTCTTCCTGTATCCGTGGTCGATGAAATCCCATGGTAATTCCAATTCTGGGTCGATGGGTCGCAGGTATTCCTCAAACTTTCTGTAGCTGGCACCTTCAAGCATTGCCGCAACTTTTCTGTCTCCTCTCGATAGTATGGTCTGAACGGCAAACTCCCTGAAGCCCGATATGTCCGCTTCTATTCCGGCCTTTTTTGTCTCCTTTCTCAGGTAATCGAGCTTTTTCTTGAGTTCCCTCAGCCCCTCCTTAAGATTCGCCTTTCCACCGAATCCAATCCACTGGAGCGGGGTGTGGGGCTTTGGAACGAGCGGGTTAACTGAGATCTCCACCCTTCTAACAAGATTTCTAACCTTCAGGCTCTGCTCCATAATTGCTTTAACGTCTTCCATTTCTTCTCCGGGCAAACCGACCATGTAGTAAAGCTTGACTTTCTCGAATCGCGTTGAAGCAAGCTCTGCAGCCCCAATCACATCTTCCTCCTCAATCCCTTTGTTTATTACCTCCTGCAGCTCCTCGGAAGCGGTTTCAGGGGCAACTGTGAGCGTTCTAACTCCAGCCAATTCCAGCAAATCCGCAAGCTCCTCGTCAAGCGTGTCCGCTCTCACAGAAGATGGAGAGACTTCCTTACCTTCCTCAACGTACTGCTGCACGATTTCCTTGAATTGGGGATGGTCTGAGGGCGAGGGAGCGATGATTGCAACCTTTTTCTCCCCCACCTCAGGAAGGAGGTCACGTCTCCTCCACCTTGGAGGGAAGTATATCTGTCTGACAATGCAGAATCTGCATCTTCTGATGCATCCTCTGCCGATTTCAAGCAGAAAGCACCTTCCGTAAGCTCCCTCCCCAATTATTTGTCTGTCCATGTGCTTGCCTAGTTCAGCATAAACTCTCCTGACTTTTTCCTCCTTCCCGGTATAAATGCCTGGAATTCCAGATAGCTCCTCAGGTGTTTTTGCCGCTATCAAGTCCTCCACGTAACCTTCTGCCTCGCCAATGAAAAATGCGTCAAAGTAGTCCATCAGTGGCGAAGGGTTTTCCATAGCACATGGTCCACCTGCGATCTTAAGCCCCTTAAACCCGCTTTTCTTCAAAATTTCAACGGCCTTAAAGTAATCTGTCTCATACTGTAAGCTGAAAAATGCAACATCGAATTCCGAAAGGGGTGTGGCTGATTCAACACTCCTCAAACCATCGAAGACGTCAGCGTAAAAACGCTCGCAGATAGCATCGCTTTCATTGATTTTAGCGTAGATGTACTGCAGGCCGGTGTTGGCTATCCCCCCCACATACCTGTTCGGATAAACTAGGGCAACCCTTCTCATCCCCTTCCGGTAACGCTTGGCGAATGGGTTGTGCTCCACTTCCCTCTATCGGGGTTTCTGTATGTAGTCTTTACTGGCTTAAAAATCACCAAATAAGAACTCTCACCCACCCCTCTGCAACAACTTTGTCGTCAACAAAACACTTCACGTCTACTTTACACCGGTTCTTGACCACCTCTGTGACAACACCCTCTACCCTCACCGTATCTCCGATTCTCACCGGAGAAACGTATCGAAAGCCCTGCTCAAGCAGAACAATTGTCCCTGGCATCCTCGCAACTGCCGCAGAAACAAGACTTGTGGTGAGCATTCCATGCACCACTTTCCCACCAAATTTCGTTTTGCTCGCAAAATCCTCATCAAAATGCACCGGGTTCAAATCACCGGAAGCAAGACCGAAGAACGCTACATCAATTTCATTGAGCTTTTTCTCGTATTCTATCCTGTATCCCTTCCTAACTTCACCCTCAAACTTCTCGAAGGGCTTTAGCTCTCCACCCTTCTTGCAGTAAATTCCCTTTAGCTCTTCCAGCATTGTCATTAATCAGACCTCTTCCTGCTCTATTTTATAGCTTCTGTTGATGTTGGTAGTGAAAAAAGAGGAAGAAATTATAGTTAAGTGCATAACATCTTAAACTTATCACCCAAGAACTTCTCAATCCAG
>NZ_JACDNT010000009.1 GCF_017656475.1 Archaeoglobus sp. | reverse complement strand
CTACACCATTCCTGATTTGAGAGACCTTTTCTATCCGAAAAGCGTTGCTGTAATAGGAGCCTCAAGAACAGTAGGCAAGCCAGGATTCAACATAGTCTGGAACCTTAAGCAGAATGGATTCAGTGGCAAAATTTACCCAGTAAACCCCAACGCAGATAAAATCCTCGAGTTGAAGTGCTACCCTTCAATTCTCGACATTCCAGATGAGGTTGACGTGGCGATAATTGCCGTTCCCGCAAGACTGGTTCCGGATGCAATGGAAGAGTGTGCTCAGAAGGGGATAAAGGGGGCAGTTATTGTAAGCTCCGGCTTCAGTGAGGAGGGGGAGAAGGGGGCTGAATATGAAAGAAGAGTTCTCGAAACCGCCAAGAAGCATGGAATAAGAATTTTTGGACCCAACACAACAGGTGTGCTCAACACTGAAAACGGATTCATAACCTCCTTTGCAATACAGCCCGTTATCAAAAAGGGGAGTATTGGCATAATCGCACAGACTGGGCTCTTTCTCGGGATTATGATGGACATAGTCACCACAAACCATCCAAGTATCGGCTTCAGCAAAATTGTGGGGATGGGCAACAAGATAGACGTTGAGGACTACGAGGTTCTGGATTTTCTCTTAAGAGATGAGCAGACCAAGGTTATAGGCATGTACATGGAAGGTGTGAAGAACGGGAGAGCTTTTTACGATGTTGCCGCTAAGGCTGAAAAGCCCATCGTCGTTTTTAAGAGTGGTAGGACAGAATACGGGCAGAAGGCAGCGATGAGCCATACTGCTTCAATTTGTGGAGATGATGATGTTTTTGATTCGGTTTGCAATCAGGCGAACCTGGTCAGAGTCCACAGCTTTGACGAGCTTTTTGACGTTACCAAGGCATTTTCCCTGCAGCCACTTCCAAAAGGAAATAGAGTGGCAATCATACATTACACTGGCTCAGGCTGTGTTCAGGGGTCAGATGCGGCATACTTTGCAGGATTAAAGCTTGCAGAGTTCTCAAAAGAGACCGTGGAAAGGATAAGTGAGGTAACACCCGAATGGCACAACGTAAACAACCCGATAGACATCTGGCCAATGGTTGAATACTACGGAGCCTTCAGGGCATATCAGACTGCAATAGAGGCTGTGATGGAGGACGAGGGTGTGGATTCCGTCATCGCATGTGTCTGGGCAAACAGACTAATAAACGCCGACTTCGAGCCAGACTACAAGAGTCTGAAGAAATACGGCAAGCCCATTTACTTCTGCGTTGAGGGGGCGAGAGACGTTGTTTTCGACCACAAGAACGCTCTTGAACTCAACGGCATTCCGGTTTATTCAAACGTGATAAACGCAGTAAATGTTCTCGGAAAGGTAACGAAATACGCCAAGAAGAGTGTTCAATCTTGAATTCTCTTCTTTTTTCTTACCATCTCGAAAATGTCCATTCTCGTTAGTTTGTCGGTATTCTTAGAGACGGATTCTTTTATCTCCCGAAATCTTTTTAATTCTAGCATAGTTTAAATTAGATGCGGAAGTATATAGTTTTTTCGCTAAATTATATTATTATTGCCATTATAATAACTGTAATGTGATTATGATGAAAAATTTCAATGTTATCGTATAAAATTATAAAAATTTTGTAAGTCCCTCCCTCCAAGCCCCGTCTGCATCATCAAGCTCTACGCTGAATGTCCCGAAGTTCAGCTTATCTCCACTGCTGTACCCTATGATTTCTGCCCTAAGTCCTCTCTCCCTGAAAAAGTGCACATAGTTCTCTGCATGACTTTCGGAAACTTCAGCCACCCACCTTGTGTTAGACTCGGAAAACAGTTCAACAAAGCTTAGCTCCCGCACAGTATCAAAACCCACGCCTCTCCCGAAGCTCATCTCCGCAATACAGACCGCTATCCCACCCATGCTGACATCATGACAGGCTTTAACCTCAAACTTTCTGAAGGATTCAAGCATGGCATCGCTGTAAGCCTTGAGCCTTTCAGGGGATGTTCTTGGGACTATATAGCATCTCTGCCGCATTACTGCAGAATACAGGCTCCCACCAAACTCCTTTTCAGTCTCACCAACAAGTACCACCGCCCCCTTGCCTTTGAACTCGCTCGTTATTGCCTTCCTGACATCCTCCACTATGCCCACGCCGAGCAGGGAAGGAGTCGGAGCCACAGAACCATAGGGCGTTTCGTTGTAGAAGCTAACATTCCCGCTGACGCACGGAATTGCTGTTCCTCTGGCCATCCACCCTATCGCCTTCACAGCCTCAACAAACTCCCCCATTCTCTCAGGCTTCTCCGGGTTGCCGAAGTTCAGGCAGTCGTTGAAAGAGTGCGGAGTGGAATTAACTGCCACAAGATTTCTCACCATCTCGTCGAAGGAGCTGGCGGAGCCCCAGTAGGGGTCTATCTTGCACATCCACGGATTGACGTCGGCTGTAATCGCAAGCCCTTTAAACGACCTTGTCGGCTTTACTACCGCCGCATCACCGTGCGTTTCAAAGTTCACTCTGCCCTGTAAGGGCTTCAGAATTGTCGAGGCCCTCACTTCATGATCATACTGCCTGACAATCCACTCCTTAAACGCAACATTCGGGTGGGAGAGCATTTTCAAAAAGACCTTTACGTAGTCTTCAGGGGGTTTAACTTCTTCATGCAGCTCCTTTTCGGGCTTTTTTGCAACGTAAGGGCGGCAGTATTCGGGGCCACCAGTAACGAACTCCGTGTCCATCTCGTAAATTTTGTATCCTTTGTAGTAAATTCTTGTGACTTTCTCAGGAATGACCTTTCCAACGACTGTAGCCGGAACATCCCACTTCTGGAAAATGTAAAGCACCTCATCAATATGCTCAGGCCTTACAGTTAGCATCATCCTCTCCTGGCTCTCTGAAATCCATATCTCCCAGGGGGCCATCCCTTCCTCCTTCAGCGGAACCTTGTCCAGATAAACCTCCGCCCCATATCCAGCGGCCAGAGCCATCTCTCCAATAACGCAGCTCAACCCTCCACCGCCCAAGTCCTTCATTCCCGTCAGCAATCCTTTCTCAACAACCTCAAGGCAGGCGTGGATGAGTGGTTCCTTCATTATCGGATTTCCAAGCTGAACAGCTCCTCTTGCTTCCTCCTCACTCTTCTCGTCAAGCTCAGCAGAGGCGAAGGTTACGCCGTGAATACCATCCCTCCCAGTCTTACCACCGGCAAGCACAAAGAGATCTCCGGCCCCACCGGCACGGCTGTGGACAATTTTATCTTTTCTGACTATCCCAACACAGCCCACATTAACGAGGCAGTTGGTGAGGTAGGAATCGTCGAAGAAAACCATTCCTGCAACAGTTGGGATTCCAACCCTGTTGCCGTAGTCCCTTATGCCGGCAACAACACCTTTGAGCAGGTAAAGAGGGTGTTTTGTTCCCTTCGGAAGCTTCTCGTAAGGCGTGTCAAGATTTCCGAAAAACAGGGGGTCGATTAGAGCTACAGGCTGCGCACCCATGCAGAGCACATCTCTTAGAATTCCACCAATTCCCGTCGCAGCCCCACCATATGGCTCTATTGCCGAGGGGTGGTTGTGACTCTCAAAGGCTGTAACGTAAGCGTACTTCTCATCGAATTCCACAACCCCTGCGTCCTCCTCTATAGCAGATATGACGTGAGGTGCTTTTGACGCTTCGAGAAGGTACTGTCTCAGGTAGTATTTGGAGCTCTTGTAGCAGCAGTGCTCACTCCAAGCTTGGGCAATGCTTTGAAGCTCAATGTCGTATGGATTTCTTCCTTTTTGACGGAAGTATTCTTTGATTCTCTTCATTTCATCCACATTCAAAGCCAGTCCGAGCTCCTCACTGATTTTGGCAAGCTGCTCATCGTCAGCATCCAGAATGAGGATTTCGTAAAGCTCGAAAGGTACATCGACTTTCCTGTACATGCTCTCACTCTCTCCAGACTATGCTGTACTTCTGGATGACAGGATTGGCGAGTAGCTTTTCGCACATCTCCTCAATTTCTCTTTCCGCATCCTCTTTGCTCCTCGATTCGATGTCTATGCGAAAAACTTTCACGGTTGAGACCTTCTTAACCCTCTTAAAACCGAGCAGCCTGAGAGCCTTGAGCGTTGCCTCACCTTCAGGATCGGCAACACCTTCCTTCAGCTCGATGTAAACGTCGGCAATCATAGTGGTCTTTTCACACCTGACTTTAAAAATCAAGCGATATGACAGTGTATAATTGTAATGATAATCTTCATGTAATAAATAATAACTTTTATATAGGAAGAATCCAAAAAAGGAGGGAGAGAGTTGAGAACGCCTCTGGCTGTTCTTAACTTAAATGGTGGTTGAATGAGGGTGGAATTGGTTCTAATAGCCATGCTGCTTTCGATGTCGGCCGTAACTGCATCAACCATTTGCGAACAGGGAGAGAGTGGGACGTGGGGATACCTAAAACTCTCAGATTTTACCGTTTCTGCCGATAAACCGGTTAGAGTTGGAGATACGGTTTACTACAGTTTCTATGTGGAAAATGTCGGTTCAGAGCCAGTGAAGGTCGGCAAAGGGGGCGTTTTCCTCAAGACCAGTGCTGGTGATGTTTTTTCGTTCTACAATGGCGTCAATTTAGACCCAGGAAAAGGCCTACAGGTCAAATCCTCATTTAAACCTGCAAACTCAGGAGAGTTGGAAGTATACCCAGGAGTTTGCGTTCTGACAGGCAAAGGAGAAATTTGCCATGAATACGACACTTCATGCACTTTCGACGTTTTCATCGAGTGTCCTGAGAACTGGAGCTGCATGACGGCAGAGCAAGCTTCCGGAAACTACGTCCGACTTTCCGATGAAGTATGTGGATACCAGATCTCAGGACTTGCAGCTCTTACAAAAACACCGATGTACTGTTATAGAGAGGTTGTTGAGTGTCCTGAAGGAACTGAGTATTTAACTCCGGAAGAAGCAGAGAAAAATGGGATGGACCAACCGGTCTGTTTTGCAGCTATGAAAAAGGGCAGGAAAAATACTGCTATTCAAGAGGAAAGCCAGATTTGGCTATTAGCGATGTTTGGTGGTACAACACCACACCAGGGGTTTACTCTGAACTCAGGGCTTTGATTTACAACAGAGGTGACGGGTACGCTGGTAGTTTTACCGTTGCCTTCTTCATTGATGGCGACTACGTTGGAGAGGTGGAGGTTAATGGACTTGGTGTGAACGAAAATACAGTAGCAAGGCTGAGCTACCCCCACCCCTGTGAAGGAATCACCGACACCGTTTCAGCAGAGGCTGACTACTACAAAGAAGTTGCAGAATCCGATGAGAACAACAACTACTACAAAAATCCTCGTCCCTTCCAGTGCAGCGGGAGAGGTATGCCAAATCTTAAAGTAAGCGATGCGTACATTGACTACGCAGACTACTGCAGGGCGCTTAACTACCAGAACAGCAGCGTTGTGGTTGTTGTCAAGAATGCAGGCAATCAAGCATCTCCGGCAACTAACGGATGGTTATACATCGATGACAATTCAGCCGGATCATTTAGCATTCCCGCTTTACAACCCGGAGAAACTGCAACAGTGGAGATGAACTATAACATGTACTGTTCTGGAAATACAGACACCATCAGAATTGTTGTTGATAACAGAAACTACGTTCCGGAGAGCAACGAGGATGACAACGAGTTTACCTTTACCACCGAATGCGTCCCTATGCCATCAGGAACAGCGGATCTTGTAGTGAGCAATGTAACTACCTCGGTTGTAGAGGAACTACTATTGGCCAATGGAGAAAGTTACCCCCTCAAATCAGTGATAAGCTACACGGTTAAAAACATTGGAAACGACTACTCGTGTAATTCAGAGACCGGTTTGCTTATCGATAATGTACTTCACGCATATGAGTATCTTCCCCCGCTCGCTCCCGGTGAGTCAATAACAAAAACTTTCAGTTACCAATATGACTGGGAGAGTTGCAGTGGCACCAGCGACACGCTGACAGTAAAGGCAGATGTCAACAACGATGTTGCTGAATCCGACGAAGGCAACAATGAAAAAAGTGTCACAATCCAGTGTGTGGAATATCCGCTGATAAAGCCCGATCTGACTGTCGAGGATGTATGGATTGAGGGTGAAGGGGTTTCTGACCTTGACATAGTTTTCAGAGTTAGAAACATCGGTCTCGCTGCGAGCAGTGCTACTAACGCGGAGGTGACAGTCAACTACAACCCTGCTGGAAGCTCCTCTATCCCACCACTCGACCCCGATGAGAGCGTGGAGCTTAGAGTATCAGGATTTACTGCCCAGTGGCCAGAAAATCGTATAAGTGTTTGTGCAGACAGCGGAAACTTTGTTGATGAGGTTCCCATGGAGACAAATAACTGCATCACTAAAACTATAACTATAGAAGGTGTAGGGTGTGACGACGGTGTCAGAAACAGAGATGAAGTAGGAATTGACTGTGGTGGGCATTACTGCATCCCCTGCGGTTTTGTTGAGGTCAGGGGAAGAATTGTGTATGAAGATGATGATGGGAGCTGGCTTCCAGCCAAGTTTATAAAGTTTAGAACAGATGGAGACATTAAATGGGGTCCTTTCCTGACAGACAGCGACGGCAATTTCCGAATACCTTTATCACAAAACCTTGCTGGAAAGAAATTCAGAATTAAGATTGAGCCATGGGATATAAACTACGCTGCAAAAATAGCGAGAGACCTGGATTACTGTAACGAATATGTCTGGTTCCTCTCCACTGAAATTACTGTGCCAGACAAGGGAAGAGTTGATCTGGGTGAACTGAGGATCGGAAAGGACACAAACCATGACTTCAGCGCTTACTGGATGGAACCAAAAAATTACTGCTTATTTGACCTCTGCATTTGTGGAGGAAGTACTCACCAAATTCAAGGCGGGTCGGTTTATCTGAACATAGCTGATGCTCTGCTTGCTGCCAGGGCTTATGCAGACTTCCACAGAAGCGATGATGACGGTATTGGAAGAGTTGACGTGCAGTACCCTGACGATGATTGGTCGGAGTATGATCCTCACTGGTGGGATGAAATAACACTATACAGAGGTCCACGGGGCGACCATGGATTTGATGATGGTACTGTTATCCACGAATACGGTCATTTTCTTGAAGATCATATAAGCGAAGAGGATGTGTACACAGGAGACTCTTCTCACACATTCTGCTCCGACAAAGATGACACAGAGTTCGCATGGAGCGAGGGGTTTGCCGAGTACTATGGTACATTAATAGTTGCTCTAAACAGCCATCTATCGCATCCAAATGTAGGATACTCCTCAATCGAAGACCCCTACTGCACCAAGTCGGATGACGATATTGAAGCAACCGTGGCAGCGGTGCTGTGGGACATGTTTGACAATTCCAGTTCGCCGGATACATAGATGAGCCTTTTGACACTGTTGAAGGGCTTGATGACATCATCTTCAAGATGCTGGACAGCGAGCTCGATCACTGGTATGACGCGCCTGATCTCTGTGAAATGCATAATAAGCTGGATCACAGGCTCGATTCGACCATGCTTAGCAGAGTTGAGCAGATATTTGTGCATTACAATGCGTGTAGGTGATAATATGAGGTGGATTTTACTCTTTCTGGCAATTTTGTTGGCGTCCATGGTTTCTTTGTGCACACAACCAGAGGAAAAGCCTGGAATTGAGCAAAAAAATCAGTCTTCCATTGTTTACAATGTAACTCTCGACAGCAGTTATTTTGAGAAGTTCAAGGAAATAATTGATGGAGATTCATCACCGAAAGAAAAAGAAACGGCGATACTGGAAATGGCTCAGATTGCAATTATGCTGAACGACAGTGATAGAGTGGTCGAGTATTTGAAAGACGTTGCAACCACGTCTGATGATCAAAATGTGGTCGCTGCGGCTTATGCGGCGTTGGACATTATCCGCGATTACTACCCGCCCGAAGCGCTTGGGGAGCTTGCAGTGGATGTTGACGGAGAGTTAAAACTAGGATCATCTGTAAACATAACCGCAAATGTCAGGGCCTACTCCAACTGCAACGGAATGGTCGGAATAAAGAGATTACCAATTGGATTTGAGCTAAAATCAAACGTGCGGTATAAGTTTGAAATTTCTGCAGATGAGGCGAAGAGTTTTACCTTTGAAATAGTACTGCCGGAACAGAGTGGTGAATATCCATTGACCGTAACTCTGTTTCTGGAAAAAAGCAGATTTGATTACCAGCAGATAGATCAAAAGATCATTCTCAAAGTTAACGAAGAGGGAGGAGAGGTTCTTTACTAAGTTTTTTAATTTTTATTTTAAAAGATTTTTAAATAAAAATCCTTCCAATGGACTTCAACACGCTTCTTGCAAAACTACTTCAACATTTCAATAGGTCACCAACGCATCTAAAGTGGAATCTTTATATAGTCCTACTTTTCCACCAATTTTGGTGGTGGCTATGGCGGGCGAGATTAGAGAGATTGCTCAAACTTTTGAGAGGATAAGCGCTCACTCACACATTCGCGGTCTGGGACTGGATGAGAACTTAAGGGCTAAGGACGTTGCAGACGGACTTGTTGGCCAGAAAAAGGCAAGAGAGGCTGCAGGAGTCGTAGTAAGGCTGATAAAATCAGGAAAGATGGCTGGTAGGGGAATACTGATCGCCGGCCCTCCTGGGACGGGAAAAACCGCCATAGCTGTGGCAATAAGCAAGGAGCTTGGAAAAGACATCCCGTTCGTGCAGGTGTCAGCGAGTGAGTTTTACAGTGCGGAGATAAAGAAAACTGAAGCACTCATTCAGGCAATGAGGAAGGCTATTGGTGTCAGAATAAGGGAAACGAGAACGGTTCTTGAGGGTGAGGTGGCAGGTCTCGACTACAACATGGTTCCTAATCCTTACAACCCAACGCAGAAGATTCCCGAATCAGCAACGCTAACCCTTGCAACAAAAGATGAGAAAAGAACCTTCAGCGTTGGAGGAAGACTGGCCATGCAGTTCATGGCTCAGGGAATAGAGGTCGGAGATGTTATAGTGATCGACAAGGAGACCGGAAGGATTAGCAAGCTTGGAAGGAGTGAGAAAGCCAAAAAGAAGTACGATCTTGGCGATGATGAAGTCGTGCCAGTCCCTTCAGGAAAAGTAGAGAAGGAGAAGGAGTTCACGTATGTCGTAACTCTCCACGACCTCGATGAAGCAAATGCGAGAAGGACGAGCATTTTCAGCCTGTTCTCCCCGCCAAGTAGAGAGGTGGACAACGAGGTGAGAGAGGCAGTGGATGAGCAGGTAAAGAAGCTTGTTGAAGAGGGAAGAGCGGAGCTTGTGCCGGGAGTTCTGTTCATCGATGAGACCCACCTTATGGACATTGAGCTATTTGCATTCATGAACAGAGCAATGGAGTCGGAGATGGCGCCTATCATAATACTCGCATCAAACAGAGGATTTTCGAAGATTAGGGGTACTGACATCACCGCCCCACACGGCATTCCACTCGATCTGCTCGACAGGCTGCTGATCATCACAACCGAGCCATACAGCAGGGATGAGATCAGAACGATCATCGAGATAAGGGCTGCTGAATCGGGAATGATGCTGAGCGATGAGGCTATGGAGAAGCTCACCGATATTGGAGAGAAGACTAGCCTGAGATATGCAGTGCAGCTCCTCGCCCCCGCATACGAGTTTGCCAAGATGAGGAACTCCGGAAAAGTGGAACTTGATGATGTGGAGAGAGCTGCGAGCATTTTCGCCGACGTAAGCCAGAGCTCAGCCTACCTCAAGAAGTGGGAGGAGAAGATGCTCGGGATGTAATTTTCCAACCAATTTCTCATGGGTGTTATTGACTCTGACTCAACTATTTTTTGCTAATTTAAAAACCAGCTCACCTCCTCCCACGCCTTGTCAAGTAGTTTTCTGTAGTATTTCACGTCAAAGGCTGAATGCCCTCTCACACTCACAACCTTTCTTCTTGCATCAACCACGACATATTCTATCGCCATCCCCGGTTTGACGCTTATTCCAGCTTTCCTGTACTCTTGAATCGCCGAAGATTCCAGCAGCTTTTTTCCGTACTCTGCTTTTCCTGCAACTTTCCTTATTACCATCTCTTCAGGCCTCGCCCCTCTCATGTTTTCAGAGTGCTTCCTGTAAATCTGCATTAGCTCAGGATAAAGCCCGCGAAGCTCTCTTACGCTTCTGGCCTTTTTCATCACTTCAAAGCACTCCATCTGCATTCTTCTCACGTATTCTGGAGTGTCGCGCCTTCTGGCCATGACACCTCTGAGCTTCATTTCTCCGCTGGAAAGCCTGCCGTAATAGCGGTTGTAAGCCCCACTGCCGTCCTTCATTGGAAGAAAGACTATCCAGTCGTATTTTTCCACATCAGTAAGCAGGCCAGTCTCTTCCTCGACCCTCGCCTTCAGCTCGTCGATGTTGCCCCCTCTAACCCACAGACAGTCGACTATCCCGTGCAGAACCTCAAATCCCATTTCCTCTGCAATCTCCTTCATTTTTATCAGAATCTCCCTTCCAATCCTGTTTATCTCCTCATGAACCTCTATTCTACCGAACTTGGCATTTCTGTAGCCCGTGTAGCCAAAGCACGTAACGAGCATCCACTTCAGGATTGAGTCAACACCGGCGTATCTGGGGTTTTTCTTCTTCAGACTCTTTGTTTTTATCCTCATTCTTAAAAGAGGTTCGAGAACCTCAGCCAGAAATCCTCTTCGCTTGCTTCCTATGCTCTCTGGAGAGAGGTTGTACTTCACGATTATTGACGGATACATCGACGTGAAGTCGAGCTGCCATACGTTCTCATAAACTCCCGGCTCAGGCTGGAAGATCATCCCTCCCCTGTCCGAAAATCTGAGCTCCTCCAAGTCCTTCATCCTCTCCGCATCGCTCTTTCTGAAGGGCACGGCTATGCCCCTCATCAAAGCCTCGAAAACTTCGTAGAGGGAAATGAGCGACCCGGGAGTGACACGAGATGCGTGGTTTGGTGAGATCGCAGAGATTCTTGAGGCGAGGAGAATGCCTTTAAGCCCCCCTTCTCTGAAGTTGAAGGAGTTCGTGTCTATGAGAATCCTCCCCTCAGGTATTAGAGCTTGCTTTCTATACCTTGCTTTCCCGTAGCTCCAGTAGATTTTCTGAGAGAGTCTGCGGAACTTTCCGGTTCTGCTCACAGCCTTCAGGCAAATATGCGGCATCCAGAAATCCGCGTCTTCCATCAGAATTATGTCAGGATTTTGATCCTCAATGACTCCGGAAAGCTCCTCAATGAGTTCTTTCTCTTTACTCCTAATTCTCCTCCCGTTTATGCTTATCTCCCTAATTTCCGGCTTGAATACGTCCCCCTTCACACCCACCTTTAAAACGTCAAACGGCAAATCGAAATCGACCTCGAATCTCTCGGAAACGTCTTCGAGTATGTGTGAGCATGGGAAAATCCCCTTTTCAGCCATGAACTTTTGCTCTAACCTCACATCAACGTTGTACAGTTTCACATCCTTGGCCTGCCTTTCTATCATCTCTGCAACCTTTTTTCCGGCGTAAACTCTGTATCCCTCGCATTCTCCATAAATCGTTTTGAATGTGCACTCTTCAACTCTGTATCGCGTTTCAAGAGCTTCTAAAAGCTCAACGTGAAGAGTTCTGTCGGGAAAATGCAGAAAAAAGTAGTTTTCGAACTTGAATCTTCTTTTAACAACCTTTCCATTCTCCTTCTTAATCCAGAGATCGACGCTGTTTCTGAAAGGTAAGCAGTCCAGTATCCACATCCCCATCAAGCTCCTTCACGAGCTCAATTAGAACGGAGAACACCGCCGCCTCCAAGGGATCGTCGAAGGTGTAGAACACCTCGCTGCTGTGCTTCTTCACCAAGCCGGCGAGCTTTATGGCGTAAACTCTATCCTCTTTCTTCATCGCCTTGGCAGTCCTTTCCCACCTCTCTGCTATTCTTTTTACCCCCATTCTTACGCTTGATATACTCCTTCCCATCAGAACACCTCCAGTGTCAGCTGTCCGGCTCTCTTAGGATAGAAACGCTGAGTTATTCCCTCGTCATCAACATCTGCTATGAAGTAACCACCTTCCTCCGCCTCAACGAGGATGTAGCGATCAGCAAGCGTCGTTATGAAGTCGAAGATTCTGTCTCTCTTGGTGGTGAAGTAAACGACCGTTCTATCTCTCCCTATCTGCCTCAACAGCATCACGAAGTCTTCGAGAGTATGAAAATCGCAGTCTTCGAAGAGCATCGCATCATGCTCAATGAAAACAGTGTCCTGATACGCATTAAGGAGAATCTCTATTACCTGATGTATGGTGAAGCCTCTCCTAACCCCGAAGTTCCCCCTGACACCATCCAGAACTTTTGATCTGTTCCCACAGACGTACAATGCCGGAAATCTGCTTCTATATCTGTTCAAAAAGTCGAGACATACCTCTTGTGGTGCAGCAACAGCGTTAAACCCCCCAAACACCTCAACCGAAAGTACCTCTATCATATAATGTAATGCTTCTAAGTCAATATAAGCTTCGACCCCCGGATGCAAGTGAAAAAGATTATACATATTGACGTGTGCTTTACATTAATGCTCTCATGGGACGAAACGATATTCAGAAATCCTGAGATCTTCGATCCGGATTACGTTCCGGACGAGCTGCTTTTCAGGGATAGCCAGATCAGGCAGCTTGTGTCCTGTATAAGACCTGCAATGCTCAACTCATCCCCGATCAACGCCTTCTGCCTCGGCCCACCGTCAACGGGAAAAACTTCGACAATAAAGTACGTTCTCAGGGAGGCGGAGAGCGAGGCAGGAATTCTGTACTCCTACATACGAATACCGAGGTTCAGAGAGCCCTACAAGGTCTTCTCAAAGATTTTTCAGGATGTTCTCGGACAGCAGTCCCCGCCATCTGGAATAAGCAAAACGGTTCTGATGGACAGGGTGTGGAGCAACCTTGACGAGCCTCTTTTAATCGTCCTTGACGATATAAACTTCCTCAGCAAAGCCTACGCGAACGAGATTCTGTATGAAATCCTCAAAGCGCCTGACGAGTATGGGGTTAAGGTGGGTATTGTTGCGGCAGCAACCGATGTCAAATTCCCCCTGCTGCTCGACCCTTTTGTCGGTGCGTCATTCCACTACATGGAGATACACTATCCCTCATACGGCTACCGGGAGATGAAGGAAATTCTTAGAAAGAGGGTTGAATACGGGTTTTACGAGGGTGTTTTTGATAGCAGAGCTTTCAGAAGAGTTGTTGAGCTTGCTTACAATGCGAGCGATGTTAGGTATGGGATATACCTTCTAAAGGCTGCAGGAGTGAACGCAGAAAGCAGGGGAAGCAGAAAAGTTGAGGAGAGGGATGTTGAGGTTGCACATGCCGGAGAGTCTTTATCCTTTGTCGCCAAAATTCTCACAGCATTGAACAGTGAGGAGAGGGCTGTTCTGAGAATTATATACTCCAACGACACGATTTCTACTGGCGACCTGTACGAGCAGGTGAGCAACGAGGTGAAGATGAGCTACAGAAAATACTACAACATCCTCGAAAAGCTCGAAAGGCTGAAGTTGATTGAAATATCCTTCGGAGAAAAGAGGAGGGGTAAGACGAGGTATGTACACCGGAAGTATGACGCAGAGGTCGTTGAGAGGGCAATGGAGCTGATTTAGTTTCGAATGAATTTTTTGCCTTGACATTCAAAATATTTAAATAGTGAGAAGTTCATAATGAGTATTAGGATGGAGGGAGTATCATGGTTAGAACTATAACGGTCGCTTCAGGAAAAGGAGGGACAGGAAAAACAACGATAACAGCAAATCTTGGTGTGGCTCTCGCTCAGCTTGGTCACGACGTTACAATTGTTGATGCAGACATTACAATGGCAAATCTGGAACTCATTCTTGGGATGGAAGGTTTGCCTGTAACGCTACAAAATGTGCTTGCTGGAGAAGCGAGAATTGATGAAGCCATATATGTTGGGCCGGGTGGTGTTAAGGTCGTTCCTGCAGGTGTAAGCCTTGAGGGGCTGAGAAAAGCAAATCCTGAGAAGCTTGAGGACGTGCTTACACAAATTATGGAAAGCACGGACATATTACTTCTCGACGCTCCAGCAGGTCTTGAGAGGAGTGCCGTTATAGCAATAGCCGCAGCACAGGAATTGCTTCTCGTCGTGAATCCTGAGATTTCATCAATCACCGACGGTTTGAAAACAAAGATAGTTGCAGAGAGGTTGGGAACCAAGGTTCTCGGTGTTGTTGTCAACAGAATCACAACACTTGGAATTGAGATGGCAAGAAACGAAATAGAGGCGATTCTTGAGGCGAAGGTAATCGGACTTGTCCCAGAAGACCCAGAAGTGAGAAAGGCTGCGGCTTACGGTAAGCCTGTTGTTTTGAGGGCTCCTAACTCTCCTGCGGCTAAGGCAATAACTGAGCTTGCAAATCTTATCGCCGGAAAGCCCAAGAAGAAAGTTCCGGCAGAGGTTAGGGAGAAAAAGAAGGAAGGAGCTCTGGCAAAAATGCTTAGAATATTTAGGAGAAGGTGATAGTTATGGTTATGGATTTGCTTGGATATCTGCTTATTCTACTTCTGCTTATTAGCATTGGTTTAAACTTGGTGCTACTAAAAAAAGTGAGAGACTTAAACAGAGAATTAAGAGAGGTTGGAGCAAGGGTAAGCGTGACCAAGGATGAGCTTTCTGCAATCAGATCAAGGCTTGAGAGAATGAAGGGAGAACTTTAACTATATTCAAGAACCTCTAATATTTTTTCACACATTTTTATGTTCATGAGATAATCATCGAGTGCCGAAAGAAGTGTTCCGATTTTCTCAACCTTAACCTCTATCATGATTTGGCCCTTCTCTGACCAGCATTTACACCACTCAGGATCATCCGGCTTTAGAGCTTTGACAACTGCCTCAGGATCCTTTGAGTCCAATTCTAAGCGAGCATGGTACAGCAAAGCCTGTCAACCTCCTTCAGAAACTCTTCCACTTTATCGGGAGTTATGTTAGCTCCCGCAGCAACTCTATGCCCGCCACCCCTTCCCCCAACTTTCTCGGCAGCAATTCTCATAATCTCAGCCAGGTCGACCCTCTCTGCCAAAGCTTCATTTGTTCTTGCAGAAACCTTCGCGTACTCATTTTTTATGTTAACGACGATAAGAGGTTTGTCCGTAAAAACGTAGCGGGAAAATATGGTTGCTATTGGACTTGCTGACAGCCCGTTCTCCATTACGAGGTATCTTATGCAGAAACCCTCTTTTACCTCATCCCTCCACTTTTTGAGCTCTTCGAGAGTCTGGATTACATATTCGTCGTTTATTCTGATAGCTCTGTTCATCGCCTCTACATCGCCGAGGAGCATGGCCAAGGCTGTGCTCATAGCTCCGATTCTTCCGCAGGAGTTTACAACATCGACGGCCATAACGGCATTCTTGATAAGCAGGTTTTTCAGGATGAGTCTTTTCCCGATAATCTGGCTGAATATTCCAGTGTAGGCGTTCATCTTGAGAAGTCTGAGGACTACGGCATCCGCAAGACGCCTCATTTCATCCTCACCAAGCTCATCAAACTCCCTGTCTCCATCAAGCTTGGCTTTTTCAAGAAACTCCTCAAGCTCTCCCTCCTTGCCGTAGAAATCGAGGTAGGGCTCCAGACTTTTTACCAGCGCATCTCTCAGCCTTCCGGATGGAAGGTTCAATCCTTTTCTCTCCTCAACAACTCCAGCCTCCACACCATTTCTCAAAATCTCCTCATTTCCGCCCGTCATCTTTTGCTTATCTCCGAGCGCTCCTATCAACGCTAGAGATGCTAGGTCTCTGTTCCTTCCGAGTTCATTGGCGAAGAAATAACATACGCCGCTGGCGGAAAGCTCGTAGGTCCCGTCCATCCCGACAAGATGGGGGTTGACGTGGGCAAAGTTTCTCTTCGGCCTTATCTCCCCATTCGGGATGTGATGGTCGAGTATGACAACATCTGTATCGACTTGGGAAATCAAATCGGCATAACCACTCCCCATATCGGCAAAAAGCAGAAGCTCACCCTGTTCGTACTCAAACGGCTCGTTTAGACCCTTCAAAAAAGTTATGTGGAACGCTTTGCCGGCCCTCAGGAGCGACTTTGCCAGAATGGCTCCTGCTGAGATTCCATCAGCATCATGGTGGGTGTAAATCCTCACGAAGTCGTGCCTTGCAACGAGGTCTGCTGCCTTTCTTGCCCTCTCTCTAAGCAGGTTAATTGCCGAGCCCGAACTCATCGTGCACAACCCTTACGGCATTCACCCCATCGCTGCCGTCAACAACGAAAGAAACGTTGTACTCAGAGCAGCTCTGGCTAATCATTATGACGTTTATGCTGTTCTTCCCGAGAGCCGAGAAAATCTTTCCGGCAACACCGGGAGTCCCCGCCATTCCTGAGCCGACAGCACTCACAACTGCCACATAGGGAATCTTTTCGACCTTTATAACACCGTTTTCAAGGTTTTTCAGGGCGTTGTAGGCTTTGTCCAAATCCCTTATGTCGACAACTATCGAGAGGTTTAGCTCTGACGAACTCTGAGCCACCATAATGACGTTCACTTTCGCCTCGGCAAGTCTGCCGAAAACTTCGGACATTATCTCTGCAAAATCAAAGCCCGCACCGCTCACGTTGACTATTCCCGCCTGTGGAATCAGACTCAATGCTTTGACTATTTCACTGGTGTTACTCGTAGTTGGGCCAATTACAGTTCCGGGAGCGTCGGGGTTGAACGTGTTCTTGATTCTTACCGGAATTTTCTTCCTCATTACAGGCTCCAGAGCTCTTGGATGGAGTATCTTCGCTCCGAAGTGGGATAGCTCCATTGCCTCCTGGTATGAAATTTCCGGGATAACCTTGGCGTTCGGAACGTATTTTGGATCGCATGTCATGATTCCGTCAACTTCCTTCCAGAGCCAGACCTCATCCGCATCAAGGGCTGCTGCAAGTATTGTTGCGGTGTAGTCGCTCCCACCTCTACCGAGCGTAGTTATGCTTCCGTCATCGGTTGCTCCAATAAAGCCCGTAACAACAGGGACGGTCTTCTTTATCGTCAGCAGAGGTTCAAGCCTGTTTTTAATCGTTGTATATACACCGGGAAGCGGCTTAGCTCTTCCGAAGTTTCTGTCTGTGATGATGCCAGCATCTCCTCCTGTTAGCGCGACTGAGTCAACGCCAAGGGAAAGCAAAGCTGCTGAGAATATCGGGGCTGAGAGCCTCTCCCCGAATGACACTATGTAGTCCTCGCTTCTTCTGGTCAGCTCACCGAGGTAACTTATGCCAAGCAGAACTTTTTCGAGCTCGTCGAGAAGTCTTTCCACCGCCGCTATCACCTTGCTCTTTATCTCATCGTTTCTAACAGCGTACTCAATCGCCTCGTAGTGCTTCTTCATCATATCAGCTATGAACATCTTGATGAAACCGGCAGAGGGTTCGGAGCAGCACCTCTCTGCAGCTTTTATGAGTGCATCAGTCACCCCCTGCATCGCTGAAACAACTACTACCACTTCATTTCCTTCTGAGAACTTTTTCACAAGATTAGCACAATGGTAAATGTTTTCCCCATCCTTAACACTCACTCCTCCAAATTTCATTACGATTCTCATCCTTTTGCCTGATTTTAGCAAGGAATATAAATCTTGCTGAGCTACTTGGGGCTCCAGAACTTGTGAAAGAGCTTTTTGCATTTTTCATAATCAAGTTTATCGACAAACCTGACGAGCTTCTGCTCTTGCATGAAGTGGGGAAAGTCGCCATCAAAATCCGGCTCCATTTCCCTCTTTTCAAGGAGCGTTATGAAAATAAGATTTCTGGCAGCAAGAAGATTAAAATCCTCATCCTCTTCGAAGATAAATGCTCTCAGGATCTTCTCTCCCGGACTTTCGAGATATCTCGTCCCTATCCTTTCAGCGATGATTTCGGGTATTCTCACATTTTTGGCGTCAAGAATTTCTGCGAGCTTAAAGTGGTTCATCCCAGCCTCTATTGCTGCATTATCTAAATTTTCCAGAGCTTTTGCTCTCATCTCATCTCTCAGCGCTATTCTCTCAGCCTCTGCCTTTGAGAACCTCAGGATTTTTTCGACAATCTCCTCAAAATCCGCTTTGAGGAATGATTCGGTGTAATCAACGTAAAGCTCATTTACCTTCTTTTCCATCTCTTTTACTTTCTCATCACCCTCACCAAGGTTTTTCAGCTTCTGAACCTCCTCCAAATAAGGCTCTATCTGCATTATCTCTTTTCCCTTGAACTCTTTCAGCATTTCTATGAGTTTTCCTGTGTAGATTGGAAACTGCGTACCGATTTTTCTCACATAAAAATCCACAGTAATTTTTCCCTCCAAAGCATCGTAAAAGAGGTCGTTTTTCGGCTCCTCCAGTATTATGACGCTGTGGCTTAAAAATTCTGACTTTAAAAATTGAAGGTTCTCAACTCTTGGAGAGGTGTAAACGATCTTCATGCTTTCAGGTTTTCAGCTATTATTTCAGCAACCTTTTTTCCGCTTAGCAGCATTCCGCCAAAAATCGGGCCCATTCTCGGCAGGTTGTGTACTGCTGCAACCGCCATTCCGGCTGCATAAAGGCCTTTTACAACCTTCCCTGTTTTTTCAACAATCTCCTTCTCCGCAACTTCGGAGTATGCAGACCTCTCTCCAGTAACGGTAATATCCAAGGGCATCTTTCTCGCAGCCACCGATATAACTTCAGCATCATGTCCGGTAGCATCAACCACCGCCCTGCTCCTGAGGAAGAGCGGGTCAACGTGCAGCCCGGAAATCTCAACAGCGCTCCACTGGATACAGACTCCCCTGACCCCAAGCGGGTCATCTCTAAAAATAACATCCTCAACCGAAACCCCGTGGATTATCTTTGCCCCAGCATCAATAGCCTTTGTTGCCAGTTTTGCCATGAATTCAGCAGAATCTGCCACGAGAAAGTTTCTGTGCTCAACATACCTTATTCCAAAGTCGTCGAGTATGTCCTTTGCCTCTCTCTCAATCACCACTTTGTGAAACAGCATCCCTCCTCCGCCGATACCACCACCGAAGCTCAATCTTCGCTCAAGAACGAGGGTCTTGAGGCCACTTTCAGCGAGATATTTAGCAGCAGTCAGCCCGGAAGGCCCAGCCCCAACGACTATGACATCAGATTCAGCGTACTCAACCCATTCCTCCGATGCGGTTTCGACTATTGCCTTTGTGATTTCTGCCTCCATAGGCTCAGTAAATTTCAGCGGAATTTATAAGTTTCATTATCCAGTCTCTAACCTCTCAAAAAGTAGTACATCAGCCCCACAAATCCAACAAGGCTCACTGCCATTTCAGCAGAGCTTTGAGAAGTCACACTTCCCAGAAGATACAACGGAACGAAAAGAAGGACTGGGATGAAAGAAACAACCTCCAGAAGGATTATCGGTAGCAGCAACGGTATCAAGATTCCTATCATTGTCAATTCTGGCTAAATTCAAATATTTAATCTTTGCTGACCTCATGAGTATTATAATAACATTCAATCAGTAAGTCGTCGCAACCGTTTTAGCTCTTTGGCTGAAGTAGAGGTGTGTCGTTGAAAGAGTTGCTTAAAGATAAGTTCGACGAGGAGGAACTGAAGTTTGTCAGGAGGAGTTTCGAGATTATAGGAGATGTTGTAATCATTGAGATTCCTGATGAGATACTTCATCGCAGCAAAGATATCGTCGAGGCCATACTTAAGAGACACAAACACGTCAAAACCGTGTTGAGGAAAGTCGGAGAGGTGGATGGTGTTTACAGAGTAGCAAGATACGAGCATGTTTATGGAGAGAAAACAGAGACAGTTGTGAAGGAGCACGGTTGCAGGTTTTTAGTTGATCCAACGAAAGCTTACTACTCCGTAAAGCTTTCTGGAGAGAGGGAAAGGATAGCAAGGCTTGTGAGAGAGGGGGAGAGAGTTTTGGTGATGTTCGCAGGAGTTGGGCCGTATCCAATTGTAATAGCAAAGCTTGCAAGACCAAAAAAGGTCGTAGGAGTTGAGCTCAACCCGCATGCTGCCGAGTACTTCAGGAAGAATATTAAACTCAACAAGGTTGAGGACGTTGTTGAGGTAATAGAGGGGGATGTTGAAGAGGTTGTTCCAAATCTTCCGGAAGAGTTCGACAGAATTGTTATGCCCGCCCCGTATTCGGCAGAGAGCTTTATTCACCTTCTAAAGGGCAAAGTCAGGAGGGGTGGCTTTATTCACTACTACACGTTTGACAGCCAGAATGAGGAGGAAAAGCTGCCTGATAAGGTCAAAAAAAGGTTTGAGGAGGAAGGGTTGAATGTTGAGGTTTTAAAGGTCAGGAAGTGCGGCAACTTCGCTCCGTACGTCAACAGGTATGTTGTGGATTTGAGGGTGCTGTAGTTTTCTCTGGTTTAAGGGTGAAATATTGGAGTTATGACCGATATGGCTCTTTCCTTTTGGAATAGGAAGTGAATCAGTTGTTTTTTTAGTATGGGACTGTCTGAATTGAGATTAAATGGTGAATTGGTGGAACACACTTAATATCTCACTTATCAACGAACTCCGTAGAGTTACTTCCTACGTAGAAAAACCTAAAGTTTCATTTCCTTATCCTCGCTACAACTGCCCTCTCCACAATCTCGGAAGGAGAGATTAGAAGCAGATGCTTTTCGTCCCCTCCACCGCCGTAAACTTTCTCGTTCTTGAGAACCCTCTCATCAAGGATAACCTTGCAGTTATGCCCCACAGGTGGAACACCACCGGCTGGAAATCCTGTCAAGTCCAACACTTCCTCTCTTTCTGCAACTCTTACACTCTTCCCAATCAGCTTTTCAACCCTCTTTAAGTCAACAGATGAGGTGCCGTCAACGATTGCAATAACTGCCTCATCTCCAGCAACAAGCACAATGGACTTAATTATCTGCCTTTTACTGCAACCAAGCTCTTCAGCAGCTTCTTTGACAGTTGAAGCCTTTCTGACTTCTATGATCTTTGCATCGATATTTTTCTCATTGATGTAACTCTCAAGCCACCTTACACCCTTCATTTTTCCCTGATGATTCTAAATCTTACTGTGTTTTGTGGATCCGGGCACTGAAGGACTTCAACAGCATTTATCCAGTCATCCGATGGTGTCTCTCTGTAAACTGCTGTGATGTACGGAATTAAGGCCGACAGAGCGTATATGCAGATCTTACCCTTTACAACCGGGTCCTCAACCTCGATTGTATCTCCCTTTTCATATCCGGCATAGCACGTTCCTTTCACGTCTTCCACGACAATTTTCAGCCTGTACATGATGAAAATATTCCGGGATAATTTATGAAGATTTTCCAACTTTCAGATGAAATGAGTATGTGAATTAGAAGACTTCTTTTCGTTGGAAGCTTTGTGTACACCACTAAAGTTTTTAATTATGCTGTCGGAGAATTTCCATGAGATCCGCTATTATATTTCTGATATTGATGCTGGTTCTGATCACTCCTGCAGGAGCACAGTTTGAGAACGCTCAAAAAGCAAGTATAAAGGCAGTAGCCGTTACAAGCGGTGACCAGCCAACAGGTGTTGTTATAAACATCTCTGTAATCGTAACTCCTGGAGACGGGAGAGTCTTCGTCTCCACTACACCATATACTGAAATTGACATGCAGGGAAGTGCACAGCTTGCAGCTATTACTGCCTGCGATTTGCTCGGAATAGATTTTACCAAATATGACTTTTTCTACACTATAGAGGCGGAAGCTCCAATTGTCGGAGGCCCTTCTGCTGGAGGTGTCATGACAGTCGCTACTATAGCAGCACTCAAGAACCTCTCAATCAGGGATGACGTTTACATGACAGGAATGATCTACCCCGATGGTTACATCGGCCCTGTAGGAGGGCTGAAGTATAAACTTGAAGCTGCTGCAAAAAATGGAGCTAAGATCTTTCTAATACCTCAAGGGCAAAGGATAACTTATGTTGAAGAGAAAAAGGTCAGGAGAGTCGGGATTATCAGCTACATTGAAGTGGAGTACCAAGAACTCGATCTTGTGGAATATGGGAAGCAGATCGGTGTGAATGTTTACGAAGTTGCAACAATCAATGATGCTCTGAAATTTTTTACGGGTTTCGAGATAAAGCATCCGGAAGGACAGTTCAACATCGGAAGCTACTCCACCATTTTGAAAAAGCTTGCTGATCGCATGAAATCATCCCTCGATGAGATTAGCGCAACTAATGATGACGCAGAGAAGCTGATTGAAAAGGCAAATCAATACTACAACGAGGGTAAGTATTACACTGCAACCAGCACATACTTCCAGGCAAAAATTCTCAAGAGGTATGAAGAGTACAGGAATAAAATCATCACAGCCCAGCAGTTTGACGAAGAAGTTGAAAAAATCCAGAATGAGATAGACCAGATGAAAAACTATCTCTCTGAAGAAAGTGTGGGTGTCAACTCACTGCAGATTATTGCTGCTGCACAGGAAAGAGTTGCCGAGGCTGAGAACTTACTTGAGGATGCAAAAAATGCGAGAACGGATGATGAGGCGCTGCAAAACCTTGCCTACGCCAAGGAAAGAGTTGAAAGCGCTAAGGTGTGGCTGTCCATACTTCCCGATTTGAAGAATGACTATGAAGTCTCCCCGGAGGTTTTGAAGAGAAGAGCAGAGTTTTACGTTACTGAGGCGAGCTCGCTACTGATATATGCCTCATCACTGAACGGAAACGAGTACCTAATAAACGAGGGTTTTGATTCGCTTGAAACGGCTAAAAGGTTGCTATCAGAGGGGTTGTACGCTGGTGCCGCATTCATGGCATTAAACTCGATAACCGATGCAAGCCTCTCAATTGAAGTCACCTACGGTAAAATAGACGATAAAGTACAAGGGGCGAGAGAGGCAGCAATGGTAGCAATTTCAGAGGCTGAAAAATCACTCTTTCCAGTGTTACCTGCCGCATACTTCGAGTATGCTGAAAACCTCGACAACCCGTATGTGAAGCTGATGTACTACAAGCTCTCAATGAGGCTGGCAAAGCTGCTGTCACTCATGGTGAGTTCAGGTGGGGTGAAAGAGCTCGTCCATGCAGAGTTCAACCCCTACACATACTCAACTCCATCATCTGGAAAGTCAACAATAGAGAGGGTAATCGAAACTCCGGGTTTTGAAGGTTTAGCGGCAGCGATCTCCATTACAGTGGCTGCAATAGCAGTAAGACGCAGATAATTCCGGCAGAAAGAGTTCCTAAGAAGTTTACGGCGGAGTTCGTCAAATACCCTTTTTTTTCAAGCGTCGCACCCAGCAGGCTGTCAATGTGAACACCGGCGAAGGATGATAGCACGATGAAAAAAAGCGTGTTGGATTGAGCAATTCCGAGGGTATAAGCCAGCAGTGCCGTAATAATACATCCAACCAACGCTGCCAGCTCGCCCTTAAACGAAACACCACCGCTTGTACCCGGCTCAACTCTATCCAGGTTGGTTATCAAATAGACTTTTTCTTCCGCTTTTCCGATTTCACTTGCCATGGTGTCAGCGAGAGCTGCAGCAACTGCTGTAACAAAGGCTGCTGCAAAAGTACTTTCTCCAGAAACGCCGTATTGAATCGCAAAGAACAGTGGGGCAAGACTGTTACCGAAGACATTTGCATAACCTCTTGCCCCTCCAGCCTGCTCTGCAATTCCCTTCTCCAGCTTTACGCTGTACTTGTACTTCGTTATTACGGAGCCGAGAGCGTAAAAGAGCAAGATTACGGCAAAAAACCTAATGTCGGTGAAAAGTATAAGCGTTGTTCCTACAATCGTTGCACTCATCAACCCTGACTCGTCAGCAACTTTCGCGTAAAGGGCGAGAAGGCTCACTAAGAAGGAGAACAGAAAAGCGAACGTCAGGCTGGGCATTGAGGCTGAGGGTATGTACATCTTGAAGATCGTGAAGACCGTTGAGAGGGCTATGAGTAAAGTTAGCCTTTTATCTGCGTTCGTATCAACGCTTTCTACCAACGCTGCTGTTAAACCGCCTGATAGAGAGAGAAAAAAGACCTGAGCAGGCTTAATTCCAATACCGTTAATTGCATGGTAGCTGAGAAAGTAAAATAGGGCAGCAGTTGTGTAAATTGCAATGTCCCACAAAGCATTCTTTCTAAAATTGTGAACCAAAACGAGAAAAATTGATGCGAAGACGACATCCCTGGAGAGCCCGAAGCAAGAAAGCACTGCCAGAAATGTCGAAAACAAGTAAGCATTCAAATATGACTCCTCTTCCGTTACATTTCTCAACTTTAAGCTGATTCCCGTCCTTCTGGCATATATTAGGGTGGATAAAGTAAGCAGTCCAACAACGAGTCTTGGATCGAGTTTAATCGCAGTTAGTGCTATCCCTGCAAGCGCTAAGGCTGGAAGCATTGGGAAAAGTTAAGTATTCCTTGCATTTAAACTTTGATGAGATGCTGTTGAGAGTTTACGAAAAGTTGCTCGAAAGAGAGATCCATAAGGTTCCGGAACACATCGTTGTCGTGACTGACAGCATGGGAGAAGGGTTTCTGAGGCTTGCACGCTGGTGCAGAAAGTTTGGAGTGGATGAAATTACAATCTGTGGGAACTTCCAGCTTGACAGCTTCTTTTTCGAAGGATTTCGTGTGAGGGTTATCACGAATGAAGGTGTTGAAGTGAAGGAAGGCTCCAAACCGACAATTAACATTCTCACTTTTACCGGAAGAGAGGAGATAATCAACGTGGTTAAGAAAATCGCTAAACTGGTGGAGAGAGGAGAGTTTAACATTGAAGATGTGGACGAGAAACTCTTTGAGAAATTTTTGACCATAAAATCTCCGCCTGACATAATAATAAAGGCCGGTAACGACATCCCTGATTTTCTCATCTGGCAAAGCATATATGCTGAAATATACTTTGCAGATATTGACTGGCAGAATCTCAGATATGTGGACTTTCTGAGAATATTGAGGGAGTACCAGAGGAGGGAAAGAAGGTATGGAAGATGAGAATCTCAGGATGCTGAGGGTCATAGCAGACTACCAGTTCGGAAAAGGTGTTGGTAGGGTGCTTTTTCCGGATACATGCAAGTTCATGCTCTCCAGCTCAGGCCGAGTCAGGCAGGTTGTTGACGGTGGTGTGAGAATAGCAACACTGAAGCCCGATTCCGGATGGTTCACGTTGAGTATTGAAGGGGCGAGGAGGGTTAAGGAAGCTCTGCCCTTTCCGAAAATGAGAGTAGTGGTGCTGGATGAAGTTTCTGAATTCATTGCTGCTGGCAAGAGCGTTTTTGCCAAGCACGTTGTTGAGGTTGATGATGAAATTAGAGCAAATGACGAGGTTGTTGTGGTCAATACGGCAGACGAGCTTCTTGCAACTGGCAGAGCTGTACTCTCAGCCTTCGAAATGCGTGAGATGGAGAGAGGGATGGCTGTGAAAGTAAGACAGGGTGTCAAAAAATGATGCGGATAGACAGGAAGAACATGGTTTTAAGCGTGAAGTCTGGAAGCGTTATTACGAAAAACTTGAAGTTCGACGGAACTGTTGTTGCCGGAATCGACTGCAGCTTTCTCGGCAGTATAGAGGCCAAAGAGGTGAATCTGGGAAGGGGTTGTGTAGTTGGGGGAGTTATCAGGGCTGAAGAAGTCACTGTTGGAGCGTACAGCAGTTTTAACGAGATTGAGGCCGAGGACGTCGTCGTACTCGTGGGGTGCAGAGGCAACAGGATAACGGCGAAAAGCGATGTAAGGGTTGCAAAGAACTGTGAAATTGGTGAGATAAAAGCTGGAAACAGACTTTTGATTGAAGGAAATTCAAAAATTGGGAAAATGGAGGCCAGAAAGATAATTGCTTACGGTTAAAGCTTTCTGAGCTTTTCAAGAATTATCTTCTTCTCTGCTCTGGCTACAACCTCTCTGATCTTCTGAACCGCATCGGGGTTGGCTGAAACGCTGTCGATTCCGAACTCAACAAGCTTCTCAACAACGTGCGGATAGCTTCCCGCCTGACCGCAGATTGAGCTCTTCACTCCGTGCTCCTTGCAGACCTTGATTGTTCTTTCAATGAGCTTCAGCACTGCAGGGTGAGTCTCGTCGTACAGGTAGGCAACGTTCTCGTTGTTTCTGTCAACAGCGAGGGTGTATTGAGTAAGGTCATTCGTTCCGAGGCTAACGAAGTCAATCCCCTCTTTTATTATGTCCTCAAGTATCAGAGCCGCTGCTGGCGTTTCCACCATCACTCCGAACTCTATTTTGTCCAGCGGTAATCCCTCACTAATTGCTATCTCTTTCGCCTTTCTCACTTCTTCTGGAGATGTTATGAGGGGTAGCATAACTCCAACATTGGTGTATCCCTCATCAACCAGCTTCTTTATTGCCCTCATTTCAGCCCTGAAGTGCTCCTCCTCTGCCAGGTCTCTCCTGATTCCTCTGAAACCAAGCATTGGGTTTGCCTCTATCGGCTCGTTCTCTCCGCCCTCCATTGCTCTGAACTCATCTGTTGGAGCATCAATGGTTCTAATCCAGACGGGCCTTGGATAGAAGGCCTTTACAACCTTTTTCATTTCTTGGTAGAGCAAATCGACATACCTGTCAATTTCCCCATCCTTTATGAACTTCATCGGGTGCTTTTCAAGTCCGAGAACCATGTGCTCGATTCTGAACAGTCCAACTCCGTCGGCATTTGTCTCCTTTGCCACCCTCTCAGCAACATCGGGGATTGAGATGTTTACCTTCACTTCCGTTGCAGTTATTATTGGTGCCGAAGCCACAACCGGCTTCGGCTCTTCCTTTTTCTCAATTCTGCCCTCGTAGATAATCCCCTTCTCACCGTCAACAGTGACTATCATTCCATCTTTCAGAACCTTTGTGGCCTTCTTGGTTCCAACAACAGCCGGCACTCCAAGCTCTCTTGAAACGATGGCAGCATGGCAGGTCATTCCGCCCTCGTCAGTAACAATAGCCGCAGCCCTTTTCATTGCGGGAACCATGTCAGGTGTGGTCATCGTTGTAACCAGAATGTCCCCCTCTTCAACCTTTGAAATCTCCTTCTCGCTGAAAATTACTTTGACCTTACCTGAAGCAATGCCAGGCGAGGCTCCAAGTCCCTTCAAAAGAACTTTGCCCTCAGTCTCCTCGGAAACTTCTTCCTCGACCTTTTTCTCCTTTCTAATGGTTGTGACCGGTCTTGACTGGACTATGTATATCTTTCCACCTTCTATCGCCCACTCAACGTCCTGTGGTTTTCCGTAGTGCTCTTCTATTAGCTCGCCAAGGGTTACGAGCCTCTCTATTTCTTCATCGCTCAGCACTCTCTCCTTGGCTTTCTCAGGTGGAAGTTCAACCTTAACGGTTTTTCCGTCTTTCTTGGTAAGCATAAACTCCTTCTCACCAATCTTTACTTCTTCGAGCTTTCTCTTTACTCTGTCATAAACGTAGGTGTCAGGGGTCACAAGACCGCTGACAATTGCCTCTCCGAGGCCGAAAATGGCCTCGATAATGCACTTCTTCTCTCCCGTTACTGGATGGGATGTGAACATCACTCCGCTCTTTTCACTGTTCACCATCTTCTGAACAACTACGGCGATGCTTACATCTTCGTGCTTGAAACCCTTCTGAACTCTGTAGTAAATCGCTCTCGGCGTGAAAAGACTTCCCCAGCACTTCTTAACTTTCTCAACAACCTCGTCTTCCCCAACAACGTTGAGATACGTCTCCTGCTGACCTGCGAAACTTGCATCAGGCAAATCTTCGGCTGTGGCTGAGCTTCTTACTGCAACGTAAACTTCCTTTCCCTCCTCCTCGCACAGCTTTCTGTAAGCCTCCCTGATTTCCTTCTCAATCTCTTCTGGCATCTTGGTTTTCTCGATAAGTTCTCTGATCTGCTTTGAAACTGCATCGAGCTTATCAGTGTCCTCAACATCAAGGTCTCTGAGAAGTGAGTATATTTTCTCCCCAATCCCCGTTTTCTGGATAAATTCACGAAAAGTTCGAGCATCAACAACAAATCCATCAGGAACCGGAATTTCCGCTCTTAATAACTCGCCGAGATTTGCGCCTTTTCCACCCACAAGCGGGATATCATCTTTATCAACGTCTGCCAACCAGAGTACCGGCATTTACTCACCTCGTTCTGAGTTGAGAGAAGTCTTAAAAAATTTTAGGTAATGCGAGCGCAAATAATATATTAAGCACCAAATCACGAATTCTGATGGTGAACAAGGCTGTATTTTACGCTGCTGCAATCATTTCAGGCGTTATTCTTGCTGCAGCAGGAAACACCCTGTATTATGGTAGCAATCATGATATAAACCTCCAGAACGCTAAAATTTACTTCTTCTACTCCGATTCCTGTCCTCACTGCCGCGAAGTAAAGCCTTACGTTGAGGAATTTGCTGAAAAGCACAATTTGACATGGTGCAATGTGGCGAAGATGGATTCAAACTGCTCCAAAGTAGCAGAAGAGTTGGGGATAAAATATGTGCCGACATTGGTTGTAATAGATAAGGAAACTCACATCTTTATCGGTTCTGATGAGGTTATAAAGGCCATTGAGGGATTGAAATGAAGAAGATGGCAATTTTGCTATCTCTGGCAGGGATTGTGGATTCCGCATATCTGCTGCTTGGAGATTTCGTTTCATGTCCAACGGGTACGTGTACTTCGATATCTGTTTTCTCCCTTCCCCCATTCCTTCCAGCCCTCTTTGGTTTATGCTGGTTCATTCTTTCCGTTTTTATTTTCATCACAAACGTTAACAGGACACTGCTCATCATCTGGAGGTTTTCGGGTGTTTTTGGTGCCTCGTTCTTGGGAACATACGCCATTCTGCACAGCTACTTCTGCCCTTACTGCTTTACAGCGTATGGAATTGGAGTTTTGCTTGTAGCAATCTCCGAAAAGCTTTACGGCTAAAATCCTCCTTTTCTCACCAAACTAACAGGTATTCTGCCTTTATGAATAGCCGTTGCAATCAAAACTCCACTGCAACCCATCTCCTTGAGCCTTTCAAGGTCTTCAATGCCGGAAATCCCGCCACCAAGCAAAATGGGATGTTCGGAAATTTCAAGAGCTTGCTCGAGGATTGAAAAGTCCGTCTTCATGGTGCCAACAGCATGTATCGGCAGAACGATTATCCCCTCTAAGCTGAGGGAATTCAGAAATTCTACAGCCTCCTCCCAGCTATCGAACTTCCCGGATGCATCCAGAAATTTTTCTTTGAAATCGATGCTCACGTAGCATTTTCTGTCAAGCTGCGTAATGTCGAAAGTCTCAGTTCCGACAACAGGAGTGAAGGGAAGATTTTCCAGCTCTTCGGGTTTTCTGAATCCGCAGTCTGCAATAAGTTCTTCAACTCTTTTTGATAGCTTGAGAAGAACATCCGAGTTATTCCCATTTCCCATTATCCTGTCAAGGTCTGCAGCGTACAGAAATCTTGGCCTTATTTCTTCAACCACTTCAACAGCATCATCGGAATTTACAACGCCGCTCACGGATGATATGGGAGGATACTTCTCCCTTTCACCGCTCTTGCCTGCAACAACTTTCCCGTCCTTGATGTCCACAACAAAGAACACTTTCATACCTTCAAGTCGCGATGAGATTAAAAAGGAAATGTTAAATAAACCGAAGCATACGGACATCAGGTGATAAAATGGTTGTGAAAGTTGGAGTTTTGAAGATGGGTGCTATTGGCACTGCTCTGCTTGTTGAATATCTGCTCGACGAGAGGGCTGACAGAGAGGATATTGAGGTTAGAGTTGTAACAAGTGGCGCTAAGATGCAGCCTGAAGAGGCTGTTGTGGCGGAGAAGCTCAAGGAGTTCGATCCAGATGTTGTTATTGTTGTGTCTCCAAACGCTGCCCTTCCGGGGCCAAAGGCCGCAAGAGAGGCCTTTGAAGGCAAGCCTGTAATAGTGATCAGCGACGCTCCGGCGAAGAAGGCAAAAGACGAGCTGAAGGAGAAGGGGTTCGGTTACATCCTCATCAACGCGGACTCCATGATCGGTGCAAGGAGGGAGTTCCTCGATCCAACCGAGATGGCCCTCTTCAACGCTGATGTTGTGAAGGTTCTTGCAGCCACCGGAGCATTTAGGCTCGTTCAGGAGGCTATTGATAAGGTTATTGAGGACATCAAGGCTGGCAAGCAGCCAGAACTCCCGCAGGTAGTGGTTACGGCAGAAAGAGCTGTTGAGGCAGGAAAGTTCAGCAACCCATACGCAAAGGCAAAGGCCATGGCCGCGTTCTACATCGCCGAGAAGGTTGCCGACATAGATGTTAAGGGATGCTTCATCGAGAAGGATCCGGAGAAGTACATCCCGCTCGTTGCTTCAGCCCATGAAATGATGAGGGTAGCAGCAATCCTTGCCGACCAGGCGAGGGAGATTGAGAAGGGTAACGATACGGTTTACAGAACCCCGCACTCCAAGGACGGAAAGATCTTAAGCAAGACTCAGCTTATGGCAAAGCCTGAATGAGGTCAAGGATTTTAATTTCTATTTTAATTTTTATTTTTCTGCTCTTATTCTACTCAGCGCTTTTCGTTGCCCTCATGCAAAATTTTGAAGGGAAGAGCTACTCAATTGTCGATGGACTTTACTGGGTAATCTCCACAATAACAACCGTTGGCTACGGGGATATTTACTTCACAACGACGGTCGGAAGGATATTCTCCGTAGTGGTGATGGTGAGCGGTGTGCTCTACTTCTTCGGCTTTGTCTTGCCATACGCCATACTGCCATGGGCCGAGGAGAGGCTAAAACTTGTCCTGCCCACATCGGTTAAGCTGAGTAATCACATGGTTATTTGCGGCTACAACCTCTTTACGGTTGAATTCTGCAAAATACTAAGCGAATTTGGTGTTAATTACGTCGTTCTTGAAAAAGATCCAGAGAGGGTCAGGAAGGCTATGAATGAGAAAATTGTGTGCGTCCACACTGACGGTTCTGAGCGGTCGTTCTTGGATAATGGTGTAACGAGAGCAAACGCAATGATAATAGCGTGGGAAAGGCTGGAGGATATTCTCGACACGCTGCTAACACTCAGAGAGTACGACCTTCCGAAGTATGTAGTGCATGGAGACTACAAGTACACGAAGTACCTTCTTTACGCGGGAGCAAAGAAGGTATTTTTGCCGAAAAGCTTGATTGCTTCGAGTATTGCAAGGATGATACTTCAGGAGGTAGAAATCGGGAAGAAAAGGGTAATTTTTGACGGTTTGCAGGCGATTGAGATTGTATTGCCGTCAAAGGTTTCGGTCTCTGAACTTGAGGATAAGGGTTTGAAAGTTATCGCAGCATGCCGTCTCGGAAAACTGGAGTTCAACCCTCCCAAGGACAGAACACTTGAGAAGGGATGTGTTGCACTTTTAGCTGGGACTGATGAGGCCATAAGAGGAATTGTCCATGAAGGTACTCATTTTAGGCTACGGTGATGTGGGAAGAACCGCAGCAAGAATTCTGACATCGAGAGGTGTGGATACTGTAGTTGTTGACAAGGAAGCACACGAGCCTGAGGGAAACGTGGAATTCACAATGGCTGATGTCACCTCTGAATCCTTCTGGGAAAATATCGATCTCTCCGATTTCGATGCCGCTATTGTCGCGCTTCCCGAAGACACACATGCAATTTTCGGCATCCTAACTCTTAGGAAGTTGAAGGAAGACTTGAAGATATATGTCAGATGCAATGAAACGGAAAACGCTGAAAAGATGTACATTGCAGGAGCGAATTACGTTGTTGTTCTGCCAATGGTCACGGCTGAGATGATTCTCTCAGAGGTGTTTGGAGAGTCCATAAGAAGGAAAATGGGATTCGAGAACATCGAGATTGCTGTTTATGAGGTAAAGAAGGGATCTAAGATAATCGGAAAGGCTTTGAAAGAGCTTGAAAGCAGAGAAGTAATGGTGATTGCCGCAGAATGCAATGGTGAGATTATTACCGACTTGGATTACAGGATTAAAGAAGGCTGCAGAATCGCCGTCGCTGGAAAAATCGACAAACTCCTGGAACTTGAGGCTGAGCTAAGTATCCAAAATAAAAAGGATTAAAAAGGTAGAATCGTAAGTTGGTTATGAAGGTTTACGTTCTCGTGGACAACAAGGTGGTTGACTTAAGGCCACTAGGAATGAAGGCGGAGTGGGGTTTTTCAGCGTACATCGATTCCGAAGAGCCAGTTTTGATGGATTCTGGGCAGTCGGATACCGCCTTCAGGAACATGTTGATCAGGGGGCTTGAGTTACCGCAAAAGATGGTGCTGAGTCACGGCCACTACGACCACACCGGAGGGCTGATGAGCATGCTAAGACCAAAGATGAAGCTCTACGCACATCCACACGCTTTTCTGCCGAGATTTTACAAGGGTGTGCACATTGGCATACCTTTTGTGAAGGAGAGAATCGAGTCGGTGGCGGATGTGGTGGAAGTTAGCGAACCCACAGAGGTTGCAAAGAACGTCTGGATGCTGGGTGAGATTCCGAGAAAGTATGAGGAGGCGGTACTTGAGGACTCCTATATCGTCGTGGATGGTAAAAAGCAGGAGGACAGGATTCTGGACGACACTTCTTTGGCGGTGAAGACGGACAAGGGTGTGTTGTTAGTTCTCGGATGCTGTCATGCCGGGTTGAGGAATACCATCGAGTGGGCTGAGGAGGTTGTTGGTGACGAGGTTAAGTTTGTGGTGGGAGGGACTCATTTGATAGCCTTCAAGCCAAGCGAGCTTTCTGAGATAATCAGATGGCTTGATGCCAAGGTGGAGAAGATCGCCCCCTGCCACTGCACCGGGCTCGCTTACGAGTTCGTGCTCAAGGAGAAGCTGGGAGAGAAGTATGTTATGGTCGGGAGTGGGAGTGTGTTTGAGGTTTAAGGGTTTTTATTTTTTCAAAATCAGGCTCTAACAGCCAAACTCAAAAACAAATCTCTTCTCTTGACAACCTTCCTCTCAACCTCCTCTCTGCTGTTCCCTGTAGCAAGAATCGAGACCAAGGGGTCATTTTTCTGGTAGACTGCCCCTTTATCCGGCACGTCTGCAAAAAATGGATTTCCCGCGAGGTTCTCCTTTATTTCGACTTTTTCCGGTGCAAATAGAATCGCTCTCAGTGCAAATCGTCTCGTTTTGGGTTTTGCTGGCAGCTTTCCTTCAAAAGCCTCTGCATGCATCCTGAAGATGTTGATATCGCTGCTCCACTCCACGCTGTCCAGAGAACCCTGAAATCTTGGATTTATTTCGAGGATGTATGGCTTCTCTGCCAGAATGAAGTCTACACCCACTGATCCAGTTAAACCGAAAAGTTCAACAGCCTCAACAGCAAGCCTTTCAAGCTCTCTTCTGACATCATCCTCGACGGCAAGAGGAGTCAGATTGCCAGAATATCTGAATCCGTGAGCGTTCATTTCCTTCCAGCCCGCGTAAATGAAATTGCATGCTATAGGAACAGCTTTACCGTCTGAAGCGATCAGAGAAACGCTGCAAGGGATGCCCTCAATGAACCTCTGTTTCAAAAATCCCTTTTCTGCTCTTGATGAGATTGAAACATCCTCCCCACCTCCTCCCTTTATAGGTTTGATTATTCCTTTTTCATTATCTCCGAGAAGCTCCGGAAAAGGCAAACCTGCTTTTTCAAGCTCCTTATAAAATTTTAGCTTGTTCGACACCTTCTCGCTTAGCTCAGGAGAGTTGCAGAGAAGCTCACCCCTAATCTTAAGAGTTTCAAATCCCGAGCAGAGCACGATTTTAAGGTTGAGACTTTCTGCAAGCTCTTCAACCCTCTTTTTAATCTCCTTTTCCGGCTGAGAGTCGCCAATTCTGACCACTTCTCTGCAGTAAATCTTTAAATCAGCATCTGAAAACTTGGTTAACGCATAAACCTCATAACCCGCCTTTGCCGCGGACTCGGCAACATTCCTTACGTTGTTCCCCGCTATCAGCACTTTTTCAGGCATCTTCTTATTACATCCTCCTCTTCTGGTCGGTAAATCTCATCCATGCTGCCCTCTCCCGCAACATCGAGTCCCCTCACAACTACAGCAGGAATTCCATCTCCACCCTCGCCCATGAGGAGGTTGGCAAATGCTGCGATTTCATCCGCTATGCACTCAACGGTCACTTCAAGCTCTCTCCCGTAAAGGTCTCTCTCCCCGATCCAGTCTTTCATTGCCTTTACTCCCGCAAGACCAATGGCAAAGCCAACAACGCCTTTCCTGAAACACCTTCCATTTGTGTCGGTGATTATTACTCCAACATCTTTGCCAGTCAACTCCCTGAGCCTCTCCCTGAGCCTTCTCGCACTCTCGTCGGGATTTTCGGGGGGGAGAATTATCTTCCCCTCCTCCACATTAGATGCATCAATGCCTGCATTCACACAGATATTACCAAATTTTGCTTTAACAAGCAAAAATGGGGAATCAATCAGCACCTCTTCGCTCTCCTCCAGAACTGCCTGAACGAATTCTGGCGGTTTTCCCACTTTGTCTGCGATTTCCCTTGCTCTTTCAGACGGTTTGTATTCTTTCAGCAACTTCACTCTTCCCTCAGCTTTGGACACTATTGTCGAGCAAATGACCACCACATCTCCGTCCATCAGCTCAAATTTTTCCGCTAAAAGCTTGGCTATGTCATCACCTTCCTTTATGAGGGGTAAGCCCTTAACGGGAATCACTTCAACCTTCATGCTTAGACAGGAGCTCAAACACGATGTCCAGTATTTCCTCCCTGTCCAGCGTCTGCTGCACGGCTCCCTGAGCTAAATCTTTCCTTCCTCCCCCACTTCCCTTTGCCCTTCTGCCGATTTCCTTAATCAGCTCCCTTGCGTCGTACTTCTTTTGCCCGCTGAAAGTTACAACGAAAACCTTCCCCTCTCCCTTGGCCATCAGACAGCCCACCGCTCCCTTTGATGCAAGAATTTCAGCAAGCTTCTGCAAAACCTGCATGTCCCCATCGATGTAGTCAACCACGACCTTTATGGAATCGAACTCCTCAGCCTTCTCGAAAAGTCTATCAGCCTTCGCCTCGGCCAATTCAGCCTTCAGTTTCTCAATCTCCTTTCTTTGGTCTTTCCACTCCTCAAAGAACCTCTCAACAGTCTTGGGAAGCTTTGCAGGCTCAACCCTCAAAATTGAGCTTGCCTCCCTCAGTATTTTCTCCATCTCCTCAACTGCCTCAATCGCAGCCTCTCCCGCAGCAAACTCGAACCTTATCACACCGTCCTGTATCGACTCAACTTTCAGGATTTTGAGCATTCCAATTTCTCCAGTAGAGCGGCAGTGAGTGCCTCCACAGGCCTGAACATCATCTCCAACCATCACAACCCTTATTTCCCTGCCCGGAGGTACACCTCCCTGATACAGCCTGAACCCGAACTTTCTTTCAGCCCCAATTCTGTCCATCCACATCCACTTGATTGGCTTGTTCGCCAGAATCTCTTTGTTTGCGAACATCTCGATTTCCTTTACCTCTTCCTCACTCGGTCTTTTGAAGTGAGTGACATCCAGCCTCGCCTTTCCGAACTCCTTCTTTGCTCCAGCCTGCCACACGTGGTTGCCCAAAACCTTCTGGAGTGAGTAAAGAAGAACGTGAGTTGCAGAGTGGTGGCGCATGTGCCTCCATCTCACGTTTGAGTCGATGATGCCCTTTACTTTTCTACCAACTTCTGGCTTTGCTCCCTTTACCACGTGGAGCACCACACCATCAGCATCCTGAACATCAACTACCTCGTACTTGTTGCCATTCACCATTAGATACCCAACATCGTTGTCCTGGCCACCACTCTCCGGATAGAATGCGCTTCTGTCGAGAATTACAAAATCGCCCTCGACACCTATGACTTTTGCCTCAAACTCCAGCAAGGTTGGGTCATCGTAGTAAAGCTTCTCCGTCTTGGGATACTCCTTCTGGAGAGTGATTTTCTTTTCCTGAACTTTTTCAGCCCTTGAGTGCCTCTTTGCAAGCTCGGCGTAAATGTCCTTTGGTATTTCCACCTCTGCACCTTTTTCGGTGGCAATACTTACAGCAAGCTCAACAGGAATGCCGTGTGAGTCATAAAGCTCGATTAAATCATCCTTTTCAAGCTTCTTTTTCCTCTCAACAAGCCTCTCCACAAGCCGTGTTCCCTTTGAAACAGTCGCCTTATATCTTGCCTTTTCCAGCTCTATTATTTCATGAATCGTTGTTAAAGGCACTTCAAACTCGAATCCGAGTATCTTCTTGTGCAGTTCAATCAGGTCGTAGATATCAACGCCCAGTTCAAGCTCCTCAGCAATTCTTAAGCTTCTCCTTATCATCAGCCTCGCCAGATAACCAGCACCTGCATTGGATGGGACTAAACCATCCCCAAGCATGAAAAGAATGCATCTCGTGTGGTCTGCAAGTGAGTAAACCTTCTCAAGAGGAACAACGATGGCCTCAAGCTCCTCAACACTAACTCCAACAGTTTTAGCAACGCTGTTCCTGAGCTGGTTTAATTTCTCACCCCTCAACTCCCCCATTATCCCTGCAAGTTTAGAACTCTCAGCCACAATCCTCTTAACCCTCTCGTCCTCCCTGCTGAAGTTTACGTTGCTGTTATCCATGATGGTGTCAACAACTTCGGGGAAAACAGCATCATAAACGGTTGGAGTACCCTTGCTCGCCCACACAAACCTCTCAAGACCATAACCAGTGTCAACGATGTAGTTGTCCATTTTTCTGTATTTCTCACCCTTTATCTCTATATCCCCCTCAGGATGCTCCTCAAGGTTCATGAAAACGAGAGTTGCTACCTCAAGTCCACCGACAATGGCCTCAAGGCACGGGCCAGCATTTCCACCACCAGCCCAAGGCTCTTCTTTGTAAATAATATCCTCATTCTTCACGCCAAGCTCATTGAGAAGCTCTGTGCAGTAAGCAACCGTCTCATTCTTCCAGTAAATTTCTTTTTCAGGATTATTGAAGGCGTGGTGGGCCATCATCTCAAACAGAGTCAGATGTCTCCCCGTCCTGCCCACGCTGTCGAGGTCGTCAAGCCTTATACATGGCTGGGAGATTGTGAGAGGATTTGCTGGTGGTGGAGCAACCCCAGAAGTTACGAAGGGCTGAAAGTCTGCTATTGAGGCAATTGTGAGGTATATGTCAGTTCTCCATCTTGCTACAACAGGGTAGCGGTCAATCCTTCCGTGACCCCTCTTTTCGAAAAAGCTGAGGTAGTACTCTCTCATCTCATCAAGCTCGAAGGGTTTTTTGAATACAGGATTGCCGATGAAGCTGTAACTCTCACACGGCGGGTCTCCGCAAATTTCCCTCTCTGGATTAGCCGTCCAGAAGTGCTTACCGCACTTGGGACACTTCTTCCTGACGAATCCGTTCTCAGTTAGAAAAGTGATGTCCAGATACTCCTCATCGAGAGTCATCGGATGCCCTTTGCATCGGATGTTTATATCTCTTGCCTTTGCTAATTTAATTGCTTTGAGTTTTACGCAGTAGGTAGAGTTAAAGAACCAAAAAGAAAATTTATTTCAGCCTTCTGTACCACTCCGTCAGGACTTCAAACTGCTGGTGAGTGTTGATTACGTTCGTGTCCATTGGACTCTTGAAGAAGAAGGCCATTTCCTTGACAACACCCTTTACTCCCTTCTTCTTTGCGAACAGGAGAAATCTGGCTATGTCGAGGATGAGCGGTGCTGCAACGATGGCATCTATTGCGTCCCAGATGAAGTAGAATTTCATAAGCTTGCCCAGGAAGCCCCTGAAGTGAATGAAGTCGAAAGCAGTTTTGTTGTCAACGAGGCTCGGGAAGTACTGAATCTCGGTTATGCTGTAAGGAGAGTATCCAAGCATCTTCTCCAGAACCTTGTCCTTGCTCAGAACCTTGCTTTCCTTGTTATCTCTCGCAGATAGCACTTTTCCATCGTAGTCTCCGAGGATGTTGTAGCTCATCCACCCTACGATCTCCATGTTCCTGTAGGCGAACATTGGGGCGAGAGTGGTTTTAACAAGAGTCTCTCCCGTCTTTCCGTCGTTACCAGCATGTGGAACCCCTTTCTTCTCTGCAAGCTCCTTCAAAGCTGGAATGGACGAACCGGGGCTGGGTGTGAAGTTCGCATAAGGCAAACCATGTTTCAAGACTACATAAGCGTAGAGCATGCTTGCTGAAGCGTACTCCTTTTTGTTTTCATCAATCATCCTCTCGAAACCTTCGAGAGAGCCGTGGTATTCCTCGCTGTACTTGGGCAAAGGCTCAGTAGAGGCAACGTTTATCACTACCGTCTCATCATCGGCAAAGCTCTTGATATCCTCTTCAATCCTCGAAACTATTTCTGCAAGGCTCAGCCCCTCATCTTCGAGAGTTTTGATATCTCCAAGCCCCTTTATTCCGCTACCGCAGTTCAGTGCAGTCCCCTTCTTTGCCACTATGTCCTCAAGGTCATCTTTGACGGCCTCCAGAATTTCTCTGTCGAAATGTCTGTTCAGCTCCCAGTGCTCCTTTGCAGCCTCGTATGCATTATCTAGCATTCTAATCTCATGCCCGCCAAATTCGAATGAGAAAGGAGCGTATTTCTCTATCCCATCAAAATGCGGTAATTCCGAAACAAGACCAATTTTCGGAGCAACTCCCTTCTTTATGGCCTCTGCTCCAACCATGGCAGTTGTAGAAACTATACCGTAAGCGCCTATCAGCCAAACTTTCATGAACCATCACCTCCGAAGAAATTGATGTTCAGTTTTTCTCTTGCCTTTCGGAATAAAAAATTTCCTTAGAAGTAGTTTTTGGAAGTCTCTATGGCTCTTGCCACAATACTTACAGCACTTTCAACGTCTTTCAAGTCAACAACCTCTACAGGGCTGTGGATATATCTTGCAGGCACGCTAACAACTCCTGCTGGAATTCCGGCCTTTGTGAGGTGAATTGCAGTTGCATCAGTAGTTCCACCTTCCGCCACCTCGAGCTGATAGGGAATGTTATATTTGTCTGCAGTTTCCGTAAGCCACCGCAGAACCTTTGGAGAAGCTATCAGCCCTCTGCCAGAAGCGTCAACGACAGTTATTGCTGCACCTTTGCCGAGTTTTACATCCATGTGTGCTGACTCGCTTCCCGGAAAGTCTGCAGCAACACAGGTGTCAACAGCTATCGCAGCAGTCGGTTCGATAGCGAAGGCCGAGGTTCTTGCCCCCTTTAATCCCACCTCTTCCTGAACCGTCGCAACTGCATGAACTGTAGCATCAGCATTAGCCCTCTTTACAGCCTCAATCATCACAGCAACGCCAACTCTGTTGTCAAAGGCCTTACCCGTAATCCTTCCGTTGGAGAGCTCTGCAACTTCTCTGTCAAGAGCAACTGGAGTTCCAACGTTTATGCCAAGCTCAAGAACTTCATCCTTGCTGCTTGCCCCAATATCAACAAACATGTCTTTAATCTCAATACCCTTCTTTCTCTCCTCATCTTTCATCAGGTGTGGAGGTTTACAGCCGATAACACCATAAATCTTCTTTTTTCCGTAGAGAACAACTCTTTGGGCTAACGCAATCTGTGAAAACCAGCCACCAATCGGGGCAATCCTGATGAAGCCCTTGTCGTCGATGTATTTCACCACAAACCCTATCTCGTCCATGTGGGCCGCAACCATTATTTCTGGCTTTCCTCCATTCTTCGTGCAGATCAGATTCCCCATGCTGTCTATCTTTATCTCATCAGCCCAGTCTTCAAGTTCTGCCCTGATGACTTCTCTAATCTCGTCTTCATAACCGCTAATCCCATGAGCGTTGCTCAATCTGGCGATAAGTTCCTTCAAAATATCACCTCATTCGAGAACTGCATGTCTCGCTTCTAAATCTTTTTCAGTAAGATGCTTCTGCATCATTATTTCGGCAACAAGCGCATCGAGGAATATCATGGCTGTGAGTTCAAACATCGTTCCGAGGGGGGCAAGCTGGGAGAGCATTTCATCCCTCTCCTGCTTCATCTTCCCCTTCACGAGGATTGCGATATCAGCCATCTTTGCAAGACTGGAATCCTTATTTCCGGTCACAGCGACAAGCTTGGAACCAATGTCTTTAGCCTTTTTACTTATGTTAACAACAGATGTTGTCTCTCCGCTTCCCGATATTGCTATCAGCACATCCTGCTCGGTTATTCTTGGAGTGACTGCCTCACCTACTACATAAACCGTGTATCCGAGGTGCATCAGCCTCATTGCGAATGCTTTGGCGATGTAACCGCTCCTTCCTGCTCCTATAACAAATATCGACCGAGCGGAGTCAATGAGATTTATCATTTCCTTTACTTTTTCAAGGTCTATGTGGTTTCTGAGGTTTTTTATGTGCTCAGCGACAACTTCCAGAAACTTTAGCATGGTTTCTCCCACCATAGCTATCTATTTAGTTTTTTCTCTGTTTTTAACACTAACTATACCACCACCATATTAACCACAACCTCAGCAATGTCTGCTGAGTAGCCAGCAATTCTTGAAAGACTGTCGACAATCGATTTCAGATACAGAGCCTCCTCAACATCTTCCTGCAATATTCTGCTGTAATACTTCCTTTCTATATCCTGAATGTCATCAAATTCCTCGAGAACAACCTCCGCAAGCTCCAATTCGTTTTCAAGAAACGCCACCATTGCAGTTCTTAGCATTTCAAGGTCTATGTCAACAAAATCGCAGAGGTACTTGATCGGCTTTCCAAGCTCAATTAAATTCAAGGCCATGTTTGCAGCATGGTCGGAAACTCTTTCCATCGCTCTTACGACCGTTCTATACTCCTGTATGGCCTCAATTGGAATGTCAAGCTGAGTAGCAATATCTGCGTGAAGATTTGCCTGCTTTAACTGTCTGAGCAGCAGGAAGTAGAGTCTATCCACCTCTCTTTCTCTGAAAATTATTGAATTGCAGATATACCTATCATACCTCCTTAAAGCGGAACAAAAATCCGAAACCATCCCCACGCACGTGTTCCCCATTCTCCTGATTATCCCTTCTGGCCTTAGCCTTGAGTTATCAAGGAAAATTTCCAGAATAACCTCTTTCCCCGTATCTTCAACTATTTCGACACCCATCAGGATTTCTGATGCTCTTGAGATTGCTCCTCTCTGCTCCTCATTGTAGACTCTTATTTTTAGCGAATCTACCCCGGCCAAGTAGTGAGAAATTATTCTCCTTAAAAGTGCCTCATGTTTCACATCTTTTGCGTCAATTTCCACCCTCTTAACTTTAAGCCCCGGATTTTTGGGATATATCGTTATGAAGTTCTTACCGACATTCAGCAAAACCTCACTTCCCGGTTCTATGCCGTTCAATATTGCCCACTTCTTTGGAAGTGTAAGAATTAAACTGCTCTTTCCGCTGAAGTAAACCTTCCTGTTTTCAAGCATGGTATATAGCCATTTATTGGGTATATATCTCTATCGATGTTCTACTGCTAAAGGAAAAAGATATATATCAAAGACCAGACGCTGTGCATGGATTTGTTTCTTATCGCTGCTGCAATCGTCGGCTTCTATTTGGCGTGGAACATCGGTGCCAACGATGCCGCCAACTCAATGGCCACATCGTACGGTAGCAGGGCTTTAACGTTGAAGCAGATCATAATCATTGCATCGGTTTTAGAATTTACTGGAGCTACTTTGTTCGGTAAAAAAGTAACCCACACCATTGCGAAAGGTATAGTCCCAATAGAACTCCTTGACCACAACTTGGTGGTTTATGGAGCTTTAGCAGCCCTTCTTTCTGCCGGATTCTGGATTACGGTTTCCACTTACTACAATCTGCCCATTTCCACCACTCACTCGATTGTCGGGGCTATGCTCGGTTTTGGCCTCGCTGCGGTTTCTCAGAACCACCTGACACTCGACCAGATCAAATGGGATGTGCTGGCAAAAATTGCTTTAAGCTGGCTCATCTCGCCACTTTTTGGTGCAGCTCTTGCTTTTATCACCTTCTCCCTAATTCGCTTTATTCTTCTTGATAGATATGCGAGCGAAAGTGTAGAACACGTTTTTCGCTATCTTCAGGTATTGACAGCTTGCTACATGGCCTTCGCCCACGGAAGCAACGATGTTGCAAATGCTACGGGGCCTATTGCTGCGATACTTGGCTACAGCGGAACCGTGCCATTCTGGGTTCTCTTCTTCGGCGGCCTTGGCATAGCAATAGGAATTGCCACCTGGGGTTATAGGGTTATTGAGACCGTAGGAAAGCAAATCACAGAGTTGACTTTCACAAGAGGATTCTCTGCTGAATTTGCAACCGCCACAACGGTTCTGCTGGCATCTAACTTTGGAATGCCAGTTTCTACAACTCACACTCTTGTCGGAAGTGTGATAGGTGTGGGTCTTGCCGGTGGTTTGGCAAGTGTGAACCTGAAAATAGTGCAAAAGATTATATTCTCATGGATTGTAACGGTTCCAGTGGCGGCAGCAATGACGATAAGCCTGTACACCGTGATGGTGGTGTTCATATGAAGTTCTTCAGGTCAGTGGGTGAAGTGTTCGGCTACTCTCCTTTCCGCTCCTTAGCCCAGCACGCCAGAATGTGCGGTTGGGCTGTCGGGCTTCTCGAGCAGCAGTTTGAAGCTTTGAGAAAGGGTAACTATGACGAAGTTGAGGAGTTGAGAGAGGAGATAGACGAGCTTGAGCACCATGCTGATCAGATAAAGGAGGAGATAAGGGGTAAAGTAACAAAATCTCTGATGCTTCCTGTAGACAGGCATGATTTGCTTGAGTTTTTGAAGGTTCAGGATGACATACTCAACAACTGCGAACATGTCGGCCACATGGTCACGTTCAGGAAGGTGAGAGCTCCTGAAGACGTCTGGGAGGAGTTCTCTGTACTGCTTTCAAAGCTAATGGAGATCGTGAACAACTACGAAGAGATGGTCGAAAGAATCACACAGCTTGTTGAAACCTCTTTCAGCAAGAAGGAGGTAAACAGAGCCTTAGAGTATGTGCCAATAATTGAGCAGTTGGAACATGAGTGCGATTTGGTTCAGATTGGGCTACATACGAAGCTATTCAACCTCGAAAATGCCGACCCCCTTGACATCCACCTGATGGTTACCTGGGTAGTTCATTTGGGTTACGTAGCCAACGCAGCTTCAAGAGCCTCAGACAGATTCAGAATCATGGTTCTCGGTCGCTAATTCCTCTTTTGTATAGTAATTGTAGATGGCAGTTGCAAGCCCCACAACCATAGGTGCGATGAAGAAACCGCTAATCCCTCCAACCAGCCCACCTCCGATGAAGGCGAGCATCAAAACAAGAGGGTGTATTTTTGATGTGTAGCCAACGAAGTAAGGGCGGAGAATGAGTTCCGGGAGGATGTAGAGGAAGATGACGCCTATCAGGAGAAAAGTCAGCCCCTTCTCAATGTCAACAAGAAGCAGGTAGAGCGATACGGGAAGGATGATCATCCACTCTGCGAAAATGGGGATCAGAGCGGCGAGAAACATCAGACCTGAAAGCAGAGGTGCGAAGGGGACATTGAAGTGCAGGAAGAACGGAAGACTGGCCAGGCCAATAAGAATTGCAACAACGAAGTTACCAAACCAGAGGGATTCGAAGGTAACGTCAATCTCCTCAACAAATCTCCTGAACTCCTCTCTCCTGTCTTCAGGAACAACACTCGTTGTTCTACGAACGAAGTTCTCCATGTCAGCAAGAGCGTAGAAGCAAACCACTATTGAGATGAAGAAGTTGAGAATCAGCAGAGTTGCCTTCTTGGTTATCTCGACTGCTGAGGGCTGGATGGTGCTCTGTAAAAGCGAGAAGATATTGGAGGTTATCCATCTCACGTACTCCTCACCCTCCTCAATACCTATTTTGTTCAGAAAGTTGAGAATGCCGGACTCTATAACTTTATAGTGCGTGATAAGGTAAATAGCCTGGTTTAGACCCTGTATAAGCCCGTAAAACATTAAAACCGATACTGGAAGGATGACGATCATGGTAGCAATTACTGAAGCCTTAATCCTTCCGATGTTCTCAATTCTTCTCTTAACCGGTTTGGCGACATAGGCGAAGACCACACCCATAATAATGCCGTCCAGCAGTGGTGTGAAGAAGTAGAAGGTGAGAGAAAGAACAGCAAGGATTGACACCAGCAGAACCAAGCTCCAGTATTTGTTCATGTCTATATTCTATTCATCCTCTTTATGTAACTAACGGTTTTTCGAAATATTGCATTCAGGCTGTGAACCTCGTACTTCTTAACCCTTGCCCTTCCGAGTACTCTTCTCAGAATTACAACTGTTCTTTTTATCCTGTGTTCCGGATACCGCACCATTTTTAACATTTCAACGAGGTTGGAAAGAAGAATTTCGATATCCCTTGAAGTGGCAGTCTCGTCATCTTCACCAGAACTCTCAACTTCTCTGAGAAAGTAGAGTATCACGGCAGCAGCATGACTGACGTTCATAACCGGATACTCCTCGCTTGTTGGAATTCTGACCAGAACATGGCACATTTCAAGCTCTTCGTTGTAGAGTCCGTAATCTTCTCTGCCGAATAAAATGGCGACCCTACCTTTAGCAATTGATGGTAAGTCTTCAGGTGGCAAAAGCTCCTTTCTCAGGTACTTGTAATCCCCTCCCGGAACTCCTGTTGTTCCAACCACCAGATTCATTTTTTGAAGAAACTCCTGCAGGTCTTCGATTACTACAGCATTTTCCAGCATGTCCTTCGCATTCGCTGCGGTGTGGTAGCTCTCCTCAGTGACCTTGCAGTTATAAAGGCACAGCCGCTTTATTCCGAAATTTTTTGCAACTCTCGCCATGAAACCAACATTCTCAGGAATTTTCAGCTCGACGAGCACTGGCCATATTTCCATTGACTCTCGTATGACCAAAAGTTAATCTTTCTTTCTCCCTTCAAACTCCAGAACGATTTTCAGAATTTCAAGTCTCAATCTCTCGTTCATCCAGCGGAGGTGGGAAAAGAGGAAGTTGTAAAGCTCATTACCATCTCTGGCTCTTCGTATCATTCCCGGAATGTCTATTTTCATCGGACAGTTTTTCTTGCACTTTCCGCATGATAGGCACAGCTTCAAAGCCTCCTTTTCCCCCATAAAAGCATCTAAAAGTGCAAACCTCCCACCAGAAAATTTTTCACCATAGACAGAGTGAGCAGGACAGTTTGCAACGCAGTTACCGCAGCCGAGACAGTAAAGCGTTTCTCTGAACTCAGTGTTTGCAATCTCACTCCTTCCGTTATCGAGCAGAATAACAGTGACTTCCTTGGGCTTTCCCACCTTTATCAACTTCTTTTCGATGTCCGCAGTTCTCGCCACTCCGGAAACAATTTCTATGAATGCGGGGAGGATTTCGCCAGTGGCATAAAAGCTCTGGAGCTTTGCTGCTTTTACTGCATCCTCAACGCTCTCATATACTTTCTCGATTCCGGTAACAACAATCCATTTTTCAGGCCTTGAAAGCACCTCGAAAACATTGCCCTCGTTGTGAAGAATTACAACACTTCCCTCGGCTGTAACAGCATTCGCCCCCGTAATTCCAATCTTTGCCTCTTCCACCGATTTTTCGATGTCTCTTCTGAGGAACTCAACAATTTTCTCTGCATCCGGTGGGATTTCGACTCCGTAATGTTTTGAGAGCTGTTCTGCAATGCTTTTGACCGAAAGGTGGACAGCAGGGCCGGTTGGATGAGAGGGGGATTCATCGAGAATTTGCAGCAACCTGTCTCCGATATCAGTCTCCACAACTGCCACACCTCTCTTTTCAAGCTCCTCTCTTAGCCCTATCTCCTTCGTAACGTTCGATTTTGACTTTACAACCAATTTTTCATCTCCAACAACTTCCAGAACTTTGCTTATCGCATCTTCAGAGTCTGAAGCGACGTAAACGTTAAAACCTCTTCCTCTCAGGTTTTCAACCACCTTTTCAAAGAGTTTTTGGTTTCCCACACACCGTTCTCTTTTCTCCCTCACCTCTTTTGCCAGTTCTTTAATCTCATGATAGAATTTCAGGTTTACCTTCTGCCTCTCCCTCAGAGTTTTGAATGCTCTGTTCATCGCGATTAGCTTTTCCGCCCTCTCCCTGTCCACATTCGAAATAATTCTCATATTTTAAAACTCTATCTCATCCATGGCTATTGAATCTCTAAGGCCGAGCAAAAACTCAAATTCCTGTGGAGTTATAATTGGTCTTTCAAATTTAAAGGAGTCGTCGTAAGCTATGCGTGGGCAGGCGGTGTTGACGTAGAAGTCAAAGGGTAGGTTGTAAAGCTGCTCAGCAGCAATGTTGTTCATGTAGATTATGCTGCAGAACATTCCTCTTTCTTTTGCAATTTTCTTGAGCCTCTCCGCCAGCTTAAGCCTTCTCTGTCCGGGCTTTGACGACACAAGGATGCCCGCGCTCTTCTTTCCCACACACCTCGAGACCTCAAAGTATCTCTTCCTCTCAAAATCTTTTGTATCAACTTCCTGAATTTCTCTTGAGAGTGGGTTGTAAGCGTAAACTTTTTTCTTTGTGTATATTGCCGCCCCGATGGCGTGGAAGAGTCCATCACCGATGAAAACAACCGCATCCGCTTTGCAGTCTCTCAAAACGGAGTAGTTGCACCCGAGAACCTGTCCGGAATAGATAACCCTGCCCTTGGGAGACCCAATTTCCACCTCGTAGCCCTTGCTTCTGAGCCACTCTGCCACCTCATCAAGCTTGTGCACATATTGGGCTGTTGCGATAAGTGCTATTCTCTTCTCCTCGATTTCTAGGTCGATTTTCGGATTGTAATCGATAAAGTTGGGAACGTAGATTATTCTCTCATCTCTCAGAATTGGAGTGTGGGCGAAATGAAGCAAAACGTCAACAACTTCGAGAATGGATAAATCAACATCACAGGCTCCGAAATTCGTCTCGCCAGATATGACAACCTCATACCCCTTCTCCTCAATTAGCCGTGCTATCTCAATTGCTTTCCTCTTCATCCCGTCAGGAAGCTGTATTCCAACTTTTCTCGCGTTTCCAAGTTTTTCGAATGGGATAGAGAAGTCATCCATGTTCGACTTTTGTCATTAGATTTATAAAATACGCCACCAATTTGTACTCTGTGAAGGATTTAAGGAAAATCGAGAGCTACCTCGACAAGCTGAGGATAAAGGAAAAGGACGGAGAGGAAATGAAAATTTATGCAGAGGTACTCGATGGGAGAACTCTGAAAACTCTGTACAAGCTTTCTGCGAAGGGCTACATTACCGCAATGGGTGGTGTTATCAGCACGGGAAAGGAGGCAAACGTCTTCTACGCTGATGGTGTATTTGACGGCAAAGAGGTGGCGATGGCGGTCAAGATATACCGCATGGAGACAAGCGAGTTCGACAAAATGGATGAATACCTGTTTGGAGATGAGAGATTCGACATGAGGAGAATATCCCCAAAGGAGAAGGTTTACATTTGGACAGAAAAGGAGTTCAGAAACCTTGAAAGGGCGAAGGAGGCTGGAGTTAGCGTTCCCCAGCCGTTTACCTACATGAAAAACGTCCTTTTAATGGAGTTTATAGGCGAAAATGAACTTCCTGCTCCAACTCTTATAGAGATAGGCAGAGAGTTGAAGGAGTTCGGTGTGGAGGAAATATTTAGCGATGTTGTGGAGAACATGAAGAAACTGTACCAGAAGGCGAAACTCGTTCATGCAGACCTTAGCGAGTACAACATAATGTACTTCGATAAAGTTTACTTCATAGACATGGGGCAGGCTGTGACTCTCAAACATCCGATGGTCGAAAGCTACCTCAAGAGAGACGTCAGAAATGTGATCAGGTTCTTTTCAAAGTTTGGTGTAAAGGCAGATTTCGATGAAATCCTGAATGAAGTTAAGGGTGATTGAAATGAATGTTGTGGAGTTGGAACTTCCAGAAGATAGAGTGGGAGTGCTTATAGGCAAGGATGGGGAGGTAAAGAAGCTTATTGAAGAGAAAACAGGATGCAAGTTGACCGTTATGGGGAAACACAACGTTGTTAAGATTGAATGCGATGATGCTCTTGGTTTCATGAGAGCTAAGGATGTTGTCTCCGCAATATCCTACGGATTCTCTCCAGACGTGGCCTTAAAACTCCTGTATGACGAAAATCTAGTTCTTGATGTTATAAACCTGTCAGATTACCTTTCAGACAACGCATTGAGGAGAATAAAGGGCAGGATAATAGGAAAAGAGGGAAAGATGAGAAAACAGATTGAGGACATGCTGAACGTGAATATTTCCGTTTCAGACAAACATGTCGCCATTATTGGCGACCCTGAAAACGTTGCTGCTGCCAGAGAGGCTGTTATGATGCTCGTCGATGGAGCGCAGCATTCTACAGTCATAAAGTTCATGGAGAGAAAGAGGAGGGACTTGAAAACGAGAAGTCTCGATTGGCTATGAGCTGGCTCATAATTACCGAGAAAGACAACACCGCTAGAAGAATAGCGTCCATCCTTTTTAAAGATGTTAAGACTCTAAAAAAGGGCAGGGTGAGCTACTACCACTCCCCTTCAAAAGACGCTTACGTTGTTGGATTGAAAGGACACATTGTAGAGCTTGATTTTCCGAAAGAGCTGAACAACTGGTCTAAAACTCCACTTGAAAATCTTCTTCAGGTTGAGCTTGTGAAAAAAACCAAAGAAAGGACAATCTCATCAATCCTAAAGGAAATCGCGAAGAAGGCAGACAGGGTTACGGTTGCGACCGACTACGACAGAGAGGGAGAGTTGATTGGCGTTGAGGCTCTCGAAATCGTCAAGTCCGTCAATCCCAAGGTCAAGATTGATAGAGTCAGGTACAGCAGCGTGACTGAGAGGGAGATAAAGGCGGCCTTTTCCAAACCCGTTAAAGTTGACTTCAACTTGGCAAACGCGGCCCTTGCGAGGCAGAAAATAGACCTGATCTGGGGTGCAACACTCACAAGACTCGTTTCAATTCACTCCGGCAGGATGGGCAAGGATTTTCTGAGTGTCGGAAGAGTTCAAACCCCAACTCTGCGATTGATCGTTGACAGAGAGATTGAGATCCAGAATTTCAAACCTGAGAAGTACTACGAAATCTTCGCGGAGTTTGAAGGATTCGTTGCGAAACATCCCAAAAAGTACAGCAGCAAGGAGGAAGCTGAAAAGGTATTCAACAAAATAGGCGAGACGGCAGAAGTCAAGGAGTTTACGAGAAAAAATGTGGAAGAGAACAGACCAATTCCCTTCAACACAACTGAGTTTCTGAGAGAAGCGTCGAAGTTCATGTCCCCGCACAAAGCCATGAACATCGCAGAAACGCTTTACATGAACGGTTACATCAGCTATCCCAGAACGGATAACACAGTCTACCCCTCAACAATCAATCTTGTAGAGATAGTTTCAGCACTTTCTGCAGTTTTTCCAAGAGAAGCAAAAATCGTGCTCTCGCAGGAGAGGATAGTGCCTTCGAGGGGGAGGAGGGAGACGAGGGATCACCCACCCATATACCCGACAGGTATTGCGAAAAGAGGGGAACTCTCCAAGGACGAGTGGACAATATACGAGCTTGTGGTGAGGAGATTTCTGGCAACTCTCGCTCCAAAAGCTGTGTGGGATGTGAGGAGGGCTGTGCTTGAGAGCAATGGTGTGAAGTTCAATGCAAGCGGCAGAAAGCTGATCGATGCGGGATGGAGGGCTATCTACATCTACTCAAAAGCTGAAGAGACAGAGCTACCGATTTTGAAGAGAGGAGATGTGTTGAAGATTCTGAAGAAAAGGCTTGAGGAGAAAGAAACGAAGCCACCGGGAAGATACTCCGCTTCATCTCTAATCAAGATGATGGAGAAGCTTAATCTCGGCACGAAGTCTACCAGACACGAAATAATTCAGAAGCTTATCAGCAGGCGTTACATTCACGGCAACCCATTCAGACCGAGTGAGACGGCATTTTCCGTAATAAACGTTCTGAAAGAGAGCGCTGAGACGATAACGCTGCCTGACATGACGGCAAAGCTTGAGAACGAGATGGATCTAATTGCGGAAGGGAAGAAGCGAGAACCAGAAGTTGTGGACGAGTCGAGGAAGATGCTCCTTCAAATACTAAAAGCGATAGATTACAGAAAGCTCAGCAAGGATTTAAGGGAAGGGGTTAAGAAGGACAAGATTGTCGGGAAATGCCCGGAATGTGGTGCAGAACTGGTTGTGAGAAAATCTAAAGCTGGAAAGAGATTTATAGGATGCAGCAACTATCCAGACTGCACCTTTACGCTTCCTTTGCCTCAGAACGGTACTCTTTACATCACATCCAAACTTTGCAAGGATCACGGGATTAAGGAAGTCAAAATAAGAACGAAGAAGGGTTACTGGAACCTTGGCTGTCCGTACTGCAACTACTTAAAGTGGAAGGAGGAGAATAGCTAATTGAAACTTCTTTGCGAGCATAAAGCGTGTGGCTAAACTATAAGGACTAACCCTCACCCCTTCTAAAAACATCGAGAAGATCGTCAATGGTCTCAACAACTCTGATTCCAGACTCTGTAAGCCTGTAAAAGTTGCCGTCCTTTACTACCAGACCGTATTTCAGCAGAACCTTCAGGTGTCTGTCCAAAATGCTGGGATTCAGCTTGGTTTCGAACATAATCTGTGAGAACCTTTTCGGCTCGCTTCCCAGACAGTAGAGTATGTCACTCATGCCCTTTCTGCCAATAATCTTGAGCACTTCCCCCACATTATAATCTAGGTTTCCCGTGTTCTCGCTAATTTTCGTTATCTCTGACACATGATCAAGTCATCAAGAGCACTTCTTAAATTTATCTTTTTACTTGATAATTATATTTGAGAAATTACAGTTATGTTAGTGGGCAAACTCCTTAAACCCCACAGGATATTTAAATACATGAAAGCCGGTTCGTTAGCCTCAAACCCCAACAAGCTTAAAATTATGAACCTTCTAATAAAGAGGGAGCTAACGAAGGAAAAAATTGTAAAGTCCACAAGAATGCCTGGAAATCTCGTGAACGGGCTTCTTGATGAGCTCGTGAAAGATGGCTTTGTCGAGGAAAAAGAGGGTGTTTACTCTGCAACAGAAGAAGGCAAAAAAGCCCTTAAGAGTTTGAAGGTTTGAAATGTTAAGGGAAAGAGAAGAGGGTGGCGAGAAAGTATTCATCCTGAGAGGTTTAATCGAAATAAGAATTCCGAAAGATGTTTACAAAAAGCTGGAGAAAAGGCACTCGAAGGAGTATATAATCTCCTTTGCCGAGGAGAAAAAAGTTCTGAACAGAGTAACGGGAAGAGAACTTGTTTTTATTACGAAAGAGAGCGGAATCCCTTTGTTCGGCCACTCTGCTTTTGGTATAATAGACAGAGGGACGAATCTCCTTCAGGTAAGGAACGTAACCGGCTGCAACCTTAACTGCATCTTCTGCAGCGTTGATGAGGGCAGGAGTAGCAGGACGAGAAATGCTGACTTTATAGTGGATCCAGACTATATGCTTGAAGAGCTTGAGAGTGTCGTTGAGTTTAAAGGGGAGGGTGTGGAGCTTCACCTTGACGGGCAGGGAGAGCCTTTCCTCTACCCCTACATGGAGTACTTCCTTGAAAGGGCCAGCAAAATAAAGGGTATTGGGGTTGTTTCGATACAGAGCAACGGCACATTGCTGAACGATGAAAAAATTTCGGCTATTGAGGATTACGTTACAAGAATAAATCTCTCAATAAGCTCTCTTGATGAAAAAACTGCTAAAACGCTGCATGGCCTGTACAGCGTGAAGAAGGTAAAGGAAGTTGCGGAGATGATTGCCAACAGCAAGATGGATTTGCTGATAGCCCCTGTCTGGATTCCGGGCTATAACAATAAAGAAATTCCCAAAATCATAGAATTTGCACTCGAAATCGGTGCGGGAAAGAGGTATCCGCCTCTCGGAATTCAGAAATACATCCCGTATCGCTATGGGAGGAAAGTAGGGAAAAGCATGCCCTTTAAGGAATTCTACCAGAAGCTGAGAGAGTATGAGAAGGAATACGGTGTTAAGCTGGTTTTAAGCCCGGAGGATTTTGGTATGGAGAGGAGGCCCAGGCTGGAGTGTCCTTTCAGAAGGGGTGAGAGAGTTAGAGCCAGAATAGTGTGCGAAGGCAGGTTGAAGGGAGAAAAAATCTGCGTTGCGAGAAACAGAAGCATTGCCGTCAATACAGACAGAAAGGTTGGAGATTTCGTGGAGTTTGAGGTCGTAAGCACGAAAGACGGAATAATTGTTGGGGTGGAAAGGTGAAAGTTTTGATATCATCAAGCATCAAAGAAGGAATAGAAACTCCGGCAAGGCAGCTTTCAGAGATGGGTTATGAAATTCTCGCAACTGACGGTACGGCTGAATATTTAGCCTTAAAGGGGTTAAAAGTTAGAAGGTTGTCTGAAATTACCGGAATCGCTGAGAGCAGCACTATTAAAACTCTGCATCCGAGAGTTTACGAGATGATTTTTTCCGGAGAGATAAAGGCTGTTGTAGTTACACCTTACAATTTCGGAGAGAATCCATGCAGAGAGAACATCGATATAGGCGGCATTTCTCTTTTGCGGGCTGCAGCCAAGGCCGGGATTCCGGTGGCCTATGACTTGGAGAGTCTCAACGAGCTAGTAAAGATTCTGAAGGGAGAGAAGAATTATACAGCAGCCAGAGTTTTCCGCTTCACTTCCGAATACGACAGGATGATTGCGGAGTGGTTGGAAAATGAAGCACCTTGAGTTCAAGCGGAGATACGCAAAGGCTTTGATAGAGGGTAAAAAAAAGCTCACCATAAGAAAGTGGACTAATCTTAAAGAGGGTGATGAGGTTCTTGTCCACAGCGGTGGTAAGATTATAGGTAAGGCGAGGATACTTTCCGTTCAGAAGAAACACATTACGGATATAACCGATGAGGAAGCGAGACTTGATGGCTTCAGGGATGCTGAAGAGCTAAGAAGGGAAATTGAGAAGATTGGGTATGATGGAGAAGTTTATCTCATTCATTTCGACTTCGAACCGCTTGAAGCTGTAAATCCTCACAACCTTTACTACGGAGACGCTGACCTGGAAGAGATTGCAAGAAAAAGCCTTGAGCATCTTGAACTGGATGAGAGGGACAGGAGGGTGTTGGAGACTTTTTTGAAGTACGGGAGCATAAGGAGGGCCGCGAGAAAGCTCGGAGGGGCAAGGAAGAGGGGGGAGATAAGAAAGGTTTTAAGGAAGTGCTACAGGGAGCTTATGGAGAGGGGTTTGACTTAGCTTATTTGGCCTTTCAACCATAGCTTCGTAGCCTCTTGCAAAATTACCAACTCAGGTTGTGTTTTTGGCGTATTTTTTGCAGTTAGATAATTTTAAATAATCGTTTAAATGAGGAAAGAAGAGATGGAATTCGACGTAAGTTTTTGGAGAAAAGTTGTGGATAAATCCCTCGCAGCTATTTATATAACAGATGAGAGTGGTAAGGTTCTTTACGTCAACGATATTGTGGAAAGGGCCACCAAATACTCCAAAGAGGAAATTTATTCAATGGACAGTATTTTCGAGCTGGCTCATCCTGAAGATCGTAAATACCTGAAAAAGGAATTCAACGAGCTTGGAGAGGAGGGGAAATTTTACGAGTCGCGTTATATAACCAAAGATGGCAGGGTGAGATATGTCTGGGGCTTCACCGCAAAATTCAACTTTTTGGGTAAGAGTTACATCATAGGGAACTGGATTGACGTAACAAAGGCGAAAGAGCTTGAACAGGCTTTGAGAGAAAGTGAGGAGTTCTACAAAACGCTTGTAGAGGACTCTTTGACCCCTGTTTACCTCCTCCAAGATGGGGTGATGATTTACGTTAATAAGGCCTTTGAAGAGGCTACTGGATACAAAAGAGAGGAAATCGTTGGCAGAAACCCTTTTTTCCTCATTCACCCGGATGACAGAGGGATTGTTTACAAAAGGTACGTTGAGAGGGAAAAGGGTCTGAGAGATATCATTGAAACATACAGCTGGAGAATAGTGAGGAAGGATGGTGAGGTGAGGTGGGTTACAGCGAGGCCAGGAAGGGTCACTTATAGGGGAAAGCCTGCTGTTGCTGCTACTGTTATTGACACAACTGAGATTCACAATTTAAATCTCGAACTCAAAAAAAAGGGAGAGTATTTAGAGTTCGTGAACAAGGTTATGAGGCACGATATCGCCAATGCGATTACAGCAATCAGAGGTATTCTGGAAATCATAAAGGACTCTCCTGAGGAGGCTGAAAGGTTAATTCCTCTCGCAATTAGGCGGTCTGATTACGTTTTCAGGCTTATTAACGATGCAAGAGAGCTTGAAAAGGCTCTTGAGGAGCTTAAACCGATAAATGTTGTTGAAATTGTGAAAGATGTGGTTGGGCAGTTCAAAAACGTAGATATAGATGTTAAGGGAGAAAACGTGTTCGTAAGGGCAAATGAGGGGTTGAGGACTGTATTGAACAACGTCCTGCAGAATGCGATTGTGCACGGAGGGGGTAAGGCTAAGGTGGAAGTTTTAGCGAACGAGAGTAGTGGGATAATAAGAGTTATTGACTACGGGAAAGGTGTACCCGACGAAATCAAGGAGAAAATTTTCGAGGAAGGCTTTACAAAAGGAGACGGAATGGGACTGGGCCTTTACATTACAAAAAGAATTCTCGAAATCTTTGGTGGAGAAATAAAGGTTAAGGACAACAAGCCAACCGGTGCAATTTTCGAGATAAAAATACCGAAAATTAAAGGGGAAGGCTGAGAGCTTTCGTAGGGCAGACTTTCACGCACGCTCCACAGTGTACACATTTCTCTGCAGTTATTACCACTCTCCTCTCTCCGTTGAAAGTTATAGCCTCAGTTGGACAGATGCTCACACATGCTCCGCAATGTACACACAGTTCATCATCCTTCTGAACAGCCTCCGCAAGCTCCACGACATCAACACCAAGCCTCTCCAGAACTTCCTCCACTTCTTTGGCTTTCTTGTCTTCAATTTCGATGAGTATTTCACCCCTCCTTGCTCCAACTGATGCTCTGAGGATATTTATCAAAGCTCCTGTCTCGAGAGTTGTTCTGGAAATCACCGGCTCTCTAACAGTCTTTGAGTCAAATCTCAGCAACAACCTCACTTCCAATCACCTCGCTATCAACCTGCTCAAATCTTCACTTGTCACTATCCCCAACACTCTCTTTTTTGAATCCACTACAGGCAATGCTGAGATGTCGTTCTTTTCCATTTTTCTCGCCGCAACCTCCACTGGCTCATCAGGATACGTGTAAATTACATTTTTCGTCATTATCTCCCTAACCATTCCTTTTTTGTTCCTTGCTACAGCCTTTGCAATATCCCACGAGGTAATTATGCCCACAAGAACGTCGTTTTCAACCACTGGCAGATGGTTGAGTCCCTTATCTATCATCAGCCTGGCGGCCTCCTCAATAGGAGTTTCTGGCGGGATTGTGTATGCTTTAACCATAACACTTTTCACAACCTTTATCTCCCTCTGTCTCATGGGCTTGAACACTCTTTTTGTGGGGATTCTATCCACCGGAGCTGTGAGGGAGAACTCTCCCATCCCAATTTCTCGCTTAAGTTCTTTCATTATCTTCTCCGCCATGTAAAAGCTTGAGAGTGGTGAAACTCTCACCTCTTCGCCGTTTATCTCAACTTTTCCGCTGATCAGCTCCTCGTAAGTTACCTTCCTTACTACCGGCCTATCCCTCCTTGCAACACCGAAGTCAATAATCTTGGTCTCTATCTCGCTGTTTCTAACTGCCGTGAATCTTGCCATGTCTGCATCGAGTATTGGGATTGGGATGCCTATGCCAACGAAAAGCGTTGCACCGTAGCCAGGGAAGTATGCTGCCTTCATGTATTCAGGTTTCATCTCCTTCAGATTTCCCTTGACCATAAGGGTTCCGTAAGGTGGTGCATGCTGCGTCCCCTCGCCAATAACATATCCTTTTGCCCCGCAAAGAAATATTCTTGTTCCAACACCTATCGTTCTGTATTCAGGGTCGTTGTTGAGGGGACTAATCTCTCCGGTGCCTGCAAAGGTGACGTTTCCAAAGTTTGGAAGAAGGGTGCCCATGTATGTCCTCAAAATCCTGTTTGAGCTGTTTGTTGCAGCGTTGTATCTCTGGTAAGCGTTTCTTGGGTTGAGCATGACTGCCTGGTTAACGTCTTCCAGCGATATTTCCGTGACGATCTCCTTTCTCGGATAGCAATCCGTTCCGTAAGCAGTAGCCTTTAGCTCAACCTCTCTTCCCTTGACAAGCTCCTCAATGACATGACTCCCTCCGTACTCCTCGACAGTTTCGGACAGTTGAGCAACACCAAGATAAGCATCAACTGCTGCTATACCAGTGTAAGCTTCAACGTCGTTCATCCATACTCTTTGCATTTTGATAGGGGGGTCTGAATGGCCAAAATTGAAAAAGGCTCCACTTGAGCACATTGCCCCGAATGTACCGGTAGTGACGACATCAACTTCCTTCGCCGCCTTCTCAGCCCCAAGCTCCTCCACAATCTCTTTCATCTCGGCTGCGGTGACAACTACGGCGTTCCCCTCTCTGATTTTCTGATTAATCTCTTCAATCGTTTTGACCATGCACTCAGCATCATGTTAAGGTATATAAACTTTTGTAATGTTGGAGAAGCAATATATTACCAGTAGTAATACCAAGAAAGAAAAAAGAGAGGTCATTTTTCGATGCCGTAAAAGTCGTACCAGCCTCCCCTGCTGCCGGGCTTTCTTCCAATGTATCCTGAGAGAACAAGCTTCTTCAGCGTGTTTGGAGCGGCATAGTGCGGCTCTTTTGTCTCGTTGTAAAGATATTCGGCAATATGAAGCGCAGTGTCCAAGCCGATGAGATCCATCAACTCAAATGGGCCCATTGGGAAACCAAAGGCAAGCTTGCACATCTCGTCGATTTCCTTTATCCCGCCAATGCCGATCTCGAAGAGTCTTACGGCTTCGACGAGCCACGAGTTGATGAATCTTGTAGTGAAGAATCCAGGGCCATCTCCAGCTTCGATGGGTATTTTCCCCATCTTCTTTGAAAGTTCCACGGTGAGGTTGAATGTTTCATCGCTCGTCAAAGCTCCCCTTACAACCTCAATCAGCTTCATTACTGGAGCGGGATTGAACCAGTGCATGCCTATAAACTTGCTCTTCCTTTCTACGGCAGTTGCGAGGTCGGATATCATTATTGCTGAGGTGTTTGAGGCAATGATAGTTTCGGGCTTACAGATTTTATCGAGTTCTGCAAAAATCTTCTTTTTAAGGTCTGCTTTCTCAGTTACAGCCTCAATAACGAAGTCCGCATCTTTCAAAGCCTCAAGAGAAGTTGAGGTTTTTATTCTAGCCATCACCGCTTTCGCATCATCCTCGCTCATCTTCCCCTTCTCAACCAACCTCTTCAGGCCAAAAGGTCCCGACTCGATTAGCTCCATCGCCTTTTTCAGCACTTCCTCGCTAACATCAACCATAATAACTTCATATCCGGTTCTCGCAGCTACCTGGGCAATTCCGTGCCCCATCACTCCAGCACCAACAACACCTATAACTTTAATATCTTCCAGCTTCATTCAATCACCTCCCTCAACAAACTTCCAGAAGTCTGGCTTCCTCTTCTCCATGAAGGCGTTCCTGCCCTCTACTGATTCTTCAGTTCCATAATACAGGCTCAGCCCACCAACTCCGAGCTCTGTAACACCCGCCAGTCCTTCAGTGTCCGCCAGAAAAGCGTACTTCAGCATTTTCAGTGCTGTAGGACTTTTCTCAAGCAGCTCGTTGCACCACTTCTCCACCTCTTCGTCAAGCTTTTCGTGGGGAACTACAGCGTTCACAAGCCCCATCTTGAGAGCCTCTTCTGCAGAGTAAAGCCTGCAGAGGAACCAGATTTCCTTGGCTTTTTTCATCCCCACATTTCTCCACAGCTCTCCCGTCCCAAATCCGGGATCAAAACTGCCGACTCTCGGCCCTGCCTGGCCGAACTTCGCCTTCTCTGATGCTATCGAAAAATCGCAGTTCACCTGCCAGACGTGCCCTCCACCAACAGCGTAGCCGTTAATTCTTGCAATGACCGGCTTTGGAATGTGCCTTATCAGAAATGTGACGATCTGCCATCCCACTTCAAGTGGTAGAGCAGCAATAGTCCCCTCAAGTTCCTCACTGCTGTATCCTTTGTATCCTCCCAAATCTCTGATGGACTGATCCCCACCAACGCAGAAGGCTTTATCTCCCGCACCTGTGAAAACCACAACACCAATCTTTCTGTCAGTCCAGGCATCGATGAATGCCTTGCTGATTTCATAAACAGTCACAGGAGTGCAGGCGTTCAGCTTTTCAGGGCGGTTTATTGTTATCTTCGCCACTCTACCTTCTTTCTCGTAGATTATGTCCTGAAACTTCAACAGGTACACCTCCGGGCAAAAGAAAATATACTGGAAAATACTTAAAATTTCCTCTTTGCAACCGTTACCATGTGTCTTAGCACCCTCACGGCCCTTTCAGGTGTAGGATAAACAGGAATACCACTTTTCTCAATTTCAATCCTCGCTTTCCTGAGCTCCTCTACATCATCCTTCATGTTGAAGAGAACAGGCTTCTTGAATTCCTTAGTCCATGAAAAGTCAACACCCAGCTTCATGAGGCTGGGGATGAAGACGCCGGCAACAATTGCATCGATGTTCTCGTCCTCGTTGAATATTTTCAGAACCTCATTGAAAACCGTATCTCCGCTCTTTTCGGCAATCGGATACAAATCGAGGGGGTTGTTGATGCTGTGCCATTCTGGTGCGAGTTCGTAGAGCTTTTCAAGTGTCTCCTCCGAGTACTTCGCCAGAGTTAGGCCGTTCTCTATCACAGCATCGGCAGACATAACACATTCAGCACCTGAAGGCTGGATTACCCCAACTCTCGAACCTCTGGGGAGGGGTTGTAGGGCAAAACCCTTCGCAGTATCCACAAGCTCCTCGAAGTCGTAAACCTTCGCCACACCAGCCTGTCGGCAAGCGGCCTCAAAAATCTCCTCGCTCGTTGATATTGATGCCGTGTGACTTAGGGCACTCCTCTTTCCGGCTTCAGTTCTGCCAGACTTTAAAACTACAATGGGTTTTTTAGCAGACTTCATTAGCTCATAGAACTTCCTGCCGTTCGTGAAGCCTTCAAGATAAGTTGCCACAACTCTTGTTTTCTGGTCTTTCAGCAAATAGTTCAGCACCTCTACTTCTCCAACATCAGCCTTGTTGCCTATAGCCACGATTCTGCTAAACCCGACATGCCAGAGGGGCAAAAGGATGAAGTTGGCAACCGCACCGCTTTGAGCTAAAACACCAATGTTTCCTTTACCCAATCTCCTGAGCATTGCGAAAAAGGAAGTCAAGCCTGATTCTGGATCAAGAATTCCCATCGTATTTGGCCCGATTATCCTCATTCCGCTTTTTCTGGCTACTTCTACAATCTGCTTCTCAAGCTCCTTTCCCAGCTCCCAGCCCTCTGCAAACCCTCCGCTCAATACTACTATCCCTTTAACACCCTTTTCTGCACACTCTTCAACAATTTTTGTCGCATTTTTCGAAGGAATGGCTATAATCACGAGGTCGACTCTGTCGGGAATAGCTTTAACAGAAGGATAGCACTTGAAGCCCAGAATCTCCTCAGCATTGGGATTGACGGGATAGACTTTTCCTTTAAACCCCAAATTTTTGAGATTGTTCAGAACCATTCCGCCGGGCTTGAGGAGATTCCTCGAAGCACCAACAACCGCCACACTCTCCGCATTGAAGAAGAAGCTTAAGTCTCCAACCTCCATA
>NZ_JACDNT010000008.1 GCF_017656475.1 Archaeoglobus sp. | reverse complement strand
AAAAGAGGGTACTGCAGAGGTTGGCTGAGATGTGATTTGGTAAGGACCCTAAAAAGGTTATGAGTTTAACGGAAGGCTAAATACAGTGTTTTGGTGAAGGGGTTATAGACCTTAAATAAAAGTAGCCCCGCGGGGATTCGAACCCCGGTCGCGGGCTCCAAAGGCCCGCATGATTGACCGCTACACCACGGGGCTTTATGTAAGATTAATCACACCGCCAATCAAAACACCGCCCTTAAAGATAATAACGATTTCGTTTAGAATTCCTCAAGTGTCCTCTGCTTTAAGTTTGATACGGTCTTCCATCTCATTCTGACGCAACTCGGAATTTTGCCTGAGGCTATCCAGTTTTTAAGCACCTCTCTCGTTTTTGGGTCGCTTGCGTAACCACTTCCGAAGTCTCCAAACTGCTTTTTCAGCTTCTCGATCTCATTTTCCCTTTCAACCTTCGCGATGATTGAAGCTGCAGCTACAAGCGGATACTTCTCATCCGCCTTGTGCTCTGCCAGCACTTTCACACCAGTCAGTTTTTCAAGCTCCGCCGAAAGCCTCTCAGGAATAACGTCTGGACTGTCAACATACGCTATTTCCGGCTTCAGCCTGGATATTAGTTCCGCATAGCACTCTTTCAGAACCTCATTTATCGTCTTTACAGCCATCTTTTCGTCGAGCTTTTCAGGAAAAATCTTCAGAACCTCCGTTTTACACATTCCCCTTATTTCCTCCGCAAGCTCTACTCTTCTGTTTTGACTCAGCTTCTTCGAGTCCTTAACCCCAAGCTCCCTCAGCTTCTCCTCCTCGTCACTGGCAACTCCTGCAACCACTAAAGGGCCAATTACGCAGCCCTTTCCCGCCTCATCTATTCCAGCCTTCATCAGAAACCCAGCTTCCCCAGACCCTTTATCGGCAGCTTGTTCTTCTTCATCTTCTTCATCAGGTTCTTCATAGTCTTATAGTAGGTCAGCAGTTCCTTAACCTCCTGCGGTGAGGTTCCGCTGCCTATTGCAATTCTCCTTATCCTCGAAGAGTCGATAATTTTCGGATTCAGAAGTTCTTCTTCTGTCATCGAGTCCATGATTACCTTGAACCTCTTCATTTTCTCCTGCGTCATATCCATGACGTCATCGTCAACTTTCATACCCAGACCGAATGGAAGCATCTCGAAAATCTTCCTCACTGGCCCCATTTTGTTCATCGCCTCAATCTGCTTGTAGATGTCCTTCAACGTGAATGTTCCCTTCAAAAATGCCTCGGGGTCAAGCTCTTCCTCGCTTGCAATCCTTTCAATCTTCTCCATTAAAGCCTTGATGTCTCCCATTCCAAGCAGTCTCGAAACGAATCCGGCGGGATCAAAGCGTTCAAAGTCCTCAACCTTCTCACCAGTTCCGATGAAGGCTATCGGTATCCCTATCTGCCTCGCTGCCGACAACGCTCCTCCACCTTTCGCAGTCCCGTCGAACTTCGTAATGATTATGCCGTTAATCCCTATTGCATTGTGGAAGGCTTCTGCCTGCTTGCTCGCAAGCTGACCTATGGCAGCGTCGAGCACGAGAAGCTTGTAGTCCGGCTTCAAAACCTCTGCAATCTTCACCATCTCCTCGATAAGCTCATCTTCAAGCGCATGCCTCCCTGCGGTGTCCACTATGAGCATGTCGTAGTCCTTAAGCCTCTCCAAAGCATTTTTAACAATTTTAACCGCATCCTTCTCCCCTTTCTCACCGTAAAATGTTATTCCGTATTCAACTGCAAGCTGTTTTAGCTGCTCGTATGCCGCAGGTCTCCAGGTGTCTGCTGCAACCACAGCAACCTTCATTCCCCTGTCCTTGAAGTACTTCGCCATTTTTGCGGTTGTGGTCGTTTTACCGCTTCCCTGAAGTCCGACGAGCATTATTTTGGCCTTCTTCAGCGGAATCTCAAGTCCCTCTCCCACTCCCCTGAGCAGCTCTTCGTAAACTATCTTGAGAATCTGCTCCTTCGCATTGAGAGCGGGGAGAACGTCTTCACTGAGAGCCCTCTTCTTTATCGCGTCGCTAATCTCCTTAACCTGCCTGACGTTAATGTCGGCCTTGATGAGCGCTCTCTGTATCTCCTTAATCATTTCCTCGACAAATTTTTTGTCAATGCTGGATGATCCGGCAATCTTCCTGGCCACTTCCTTCAGTGATTCAAGAGCCATTGGCTCTACTATACTGAAAGTATTAAAAGGTTGGCGATAGTATTTTATTGAATTTGGCAGACTAAAATTCGATGATGCTGTTCGCAGAGTTTGCCGAGTTCTGTGAAAAACTTGAGAAAATATCCTCCACACTTGAGCTTACCGCAAGAATAGCTGCCTTCATTCAAAAAATTGAGGATGAAAGAGACCTGTATGATGTTGTTCTTTTCATCACAGGCAGAGTTTATCCTCCTTGGGATGAGAGGGAGCTTGGAGTTGGTGTTGGACTGCTCTACGAGGCCCTTGAAAATGTAAGCGGGGTGAAGAGAGCTGAGATAGAGGGGATGATAAGAGAATGCGGCGATCTCGGCCTTGTTGCGGAGCAGCTGATAAAAAGGAAGAAGATGACGACCCTCGCTTTTGAAGAGCTAACAATCCGTAAGGTGAGGGAGACTTTTGACGAAATCTCCTCTCTGACCGGAGAAGGAAGCATGAAAAGGAAGATAATGCTCCTCACAGGCCTTTACGGTCTTGCATCACCGCTCGAGGCGAGGTACCTAACAAGGCTGATTTTGAATGAGATGCGTCTGGGTGTTGGAGAGGGTATAATGAGGGATGCGATAGCGAGGGCATTCAAAGCAGAAGCTGAGACGGTGGAGAGAGCCTACATGATTACGAATGACCTCGGCAGAGTTGCAGTAGTTGCAAAAAAAGAGGGTGAAGAAGGACTGAAGAAGTTGAAGATCGAACTCCACATCCCGGTCAGGATGATGCTTGCACAGGTTGCTGAGAGCCTTGAAAGCGCCATCAGGGAGATGAGGGTGGCAGCGGTTGAATGGAAGTACGACGGAAGCAGAGTTCAGGTTCACTGGGATGGAAAGAAGGTTACAATCTACTCAAGAAGGCTGGAGAATGTTACCAATGCACTGCCTGACATCGTTGAGGAGATAAAGAAAAACGTCAAGCCCGGTGTGATTCTCGATGGAGAGGTCATAGCGGTCAAAGACGGAAAACCGATGCCGTTCCAGCACGTTCTGAGGAGATTCAGGAGGAAGCATGACGTTGCCAAGATGGTCGAGAAGATTCCGCTTGAGGCTCATTTCTTCGACATCCTCTATGACGGGAATGAATGCATTGACCTCCCGCTGAAAGAGAGGAGGAAGATGCTTGAGTCTGCAATAAAGGAGTCGGAAAAAATCAGGCTCGCAACTCAGATAGTCACGGATAAGGTTGATGAGGTCAGGAAAATGTACGAAGAGGCTATTAACGCAGGTCACGAGGGTGTGATGGTCAAGCTGCCGTCATCCCCGTACATTCCGGGAAAGAGGGGAAAGAACTGGCTCAAGGTTAAGGCCATAATGGAAACACTTGATCTCGTTGTTGTCGGAGGAGAGTGGGGAGAGGGGAAGAGGAGCCACTGGTTGAGCTCCTTCGAGCTTGCCTGCCTTGACCCGGTGACAGGAAAATTGCTTAAGGTCGGAAAGGTTGCAACCGGCTTCACCGAGGAGGATTTGACGGAGCTAACGGAGATGTTCAAGCCCCTCATCACCTCCCAGCAGGGAAAAAAGGTGGAATTCATCCCCAAGTACGTTTTCGAAGTAGCATACCAGGAGATTCAGAAGAGCCCCAAGTACGAGAGCGGCTATGCCTTAAGATTCCCGAGATTTGTGAGACTTAGGGATGACAAAGACGTGGATGAGGCGGACACGATAGAGAGGGTTGAGAGGCTTTACAAACTTCAGTTCGAGGTTAAGAGACAATGAGGGACGAGAGAAGCTTAATCATAATCTCATCCTTAATGCTCACCATGCTTTTTATAATATCTGTCTTTGCCGGGTATATGGTGGGAAAGAATTATCCGGTTGAAGAGGAGCTGAGAAAATTCTTTGAATACTTTGGAGGATTCCTCGAAAACCCGGTGATTCTCGCCCTCATTATCTTCGCAAACAACGCCGGGAAATCGCTCATTGCCATGCTTGGAGGCTTCTTTTTCGGAATATTCCCGGTAATGTTTGTCTTACTAAACGGATACATCGTTGGAGTTGTTGTTTCATGGAGAACGCCGGAGTGGGGGCTGTGGAAGGTTGTTCTCGCCATACTGCCCCACGGAATTCTCGAAATTCCGGCAATAATCATAGCATGCGCTTATGGTGTGTGGCTGGGTTACAGGTTTTACCTTGCACTGTTCAGAGGAGAAGAGTTCAAAATATACCTGCTTCGGGCAACCAGAGCCTACGTTAAGTTAGTCTTGCCACTTCTGCTCATCGCAGCCTTTGTTGAAGCTTTTATAACGCCAGTGGTGGTTGGAATGTTATGAAACTCGTTGTCTGCAGCGAAGGTGACAAAGCTGGCCAGAACATCAAGGACATCCTGCTGAGCTTTTCCACCTTTGAGGAAAGGAGAGCGGGAGAGTTTAAGCTGTATCTGTCTGATGAATTTTACCTAGCCGAAACGAAGGAGAGGCTAATCTACGCCGATTACATAGATCAGAAGCTTGCCAAATACGTTGATTTTGAGGAAATCCTGTTTGCCTCAAGGCACAGCAGCAAAGACGGAAGAAAAATCTTTACTGTCCACGTTTCGGGCAACGTTGGAACTGCTGACTTCGGAGGAAAGCCTTACAGTCTTGCAAAGCCCTCTCCCCACACAATGAAGAACTACGTCCTCGCCCTGAAAGACAGAATGGACAGGAAGCCCGAGTTTGAGTTCACAATGGAGGTTACGCATCACGGCCCGTCTGAAATCTCTAAACCTTCGGCATTCTACGAGATAGGCTCAACAGAGGAGGAGTGGAAGGACAGAGAAGCTGCTGAAATCGTTGCCGAGTCAATAGTTGAAGCGATAAAGTCGGAGAAAAGAGATTGGAATGTAGCAGTCGGTGTTGGGGGGACGCATTACGCACCGAGGCAGACTGAAATAATACTTTCGACAACCTTCACCTTTGGCCACAACTTCGCAAAGTATACTTTTGAGCACTTAAACGCTCAATTCCTGGTGGAAGCAGTAAAGCTGAGCGAGGCAGAGTACATCATCATCGACGAAAAGTCTGTGAATTCGGCAGTTAAGGGAATGGTTAATGAGGCTGCAGAAATTGCAGGTGTTGAGGTGCTTAAGAGCAAAAAAGTTAAGAGGGATTTCAAGTTACTTCCTTGAAGGCAGGAGAGAAGCCAACCAGCCAACGTAGTCAGATATAGACCTCGTCTGAATCCAAACTTTTCCTCTGCCCGTAAAATCCACAACCAGCCCCTCTCCGCTGAGAAGTGTTGCCTTAAGCCCGCCCGCCTTGCTTACCCTGAAGTCGAGTGTCGGCTCGAACGCCACTATGTGGCCGGTGTCGACTCTCATATGGCCGTCAACCTGAAGCTCCTCTATGCTTCCGAACGATGAGAGGAAGAGGTCACCACTACCTTCAATTTTGAGAAGAAACAGCCCCTCTCCTGAAAAGAATGTTCTACCTCCTCCCCACTTCGTATCAACCTCAATGCCCTCACTCGAAGCGAGAAAAGCACCACTCTGAGCGTAAATCATGCCGCTGAGTGGGACGTGAATTATGTCTCCCTGATATGTCGGGGCGAGTCCGAGAAGTCCCTCTCCTCTGGAAACGAACCTGTTGACGAAAAACGACTCCCCACCAAGCAGTGACCTCTTTAAACCTCCTAACAGTCCACCTTTCATCTCCGTTTTGAGTTCAACGTCTTTCATGTAGACCATAGCTCCTGTTTCAGCAAGCACCTCCTCCCCCGGTTTCAGCTTAAGCTCCAGCAAGCTGTAACTCGGCCTTCCAATTATTCTGTGCTCCATGTTGTGTTATCAAATTAAAAAATATTTAAAATTTCTTATGAACTCGGAGTTAGAAAACACCTAGAAAAACCTTTAACGAACTTCTCAACCCTCAAGCACATCCCTGCCCCTCTTGAGCAGGAAGGAATACTTCGGGTCTGTTGCTGAGAGCATCGCACTTATTATTGTTTTAAGCTCTTTCCTTTTAATCTCTGCATGTCTGTGGGCATGAATTAGCGGAATGAGGTAACCCTCAGCCTCGTAATTGCAGAGCTTTGCAATAATGCCCTCTTCAATTGGTTTTGTGGATTCAAGCATGTAGATATTCCCTCCATCAGCGAACCTCACAAACGCTCCGTAAATCTCCGCCTTATCGAGATTTCTGAAGTATCTGGAGTACCAGGGCAGAGATTTCTGCAGAACGGGTTTGAATTGGATGAAGCCGGCCTTTTCCTCTCCAAACTGCTCCCTTGCAAGGTAGTCGAGGACCGCAGAATCGGTTATGGATGAGTTTGCTGTAAACTCGCTCGTGTAGAAGCTTTTTGCGACGAAAACAACATTCCTGTCAAGCAATCTGTTCAGAGCGTGCAGATACTCGATGTACTCCATTAGAATCATCAGGTTGTCCTTATCGCCATGCTCTCCTTTCCTGCACCCCATCTCGATTCCGTCGAAGTACTCGCTCCTCGTAAGAAGGTAGTTCTTCCTTGCCACTCCCTTTCTCACGTCTTCGGTAATCTCTCCATACCATTCATCAAGCACTTCAACAAAGTCCTCGATAACTCCTTCAAGGTCGTAGAGTTTTGAGAGTGCTGTATAGACGTCCTTCGTGAGATATGCAGGTGGTCTTATGATCGCCCCCCGAAGCGTCCCGTCCATGAGCACGATATCTTCTTCAGCAATGCTGCCGAGTCTGTATTCGCTTGTGTGCATGTGGAGTCTTATCCTCTCATCGATGTGAATGTGAGGCTTGAGTGTCGTAACCTCATGCATTTCCCTGATATCCTCTCCAACGGAAGCAGCAGAGATTATGTAAAAAACGAGACCGCTAAGCCTCTCAACCCCCCTGCTACCATCCACACCGCATATCGTGGAGGTTTTCGGCTCAGGAAGTGCTTTCCACCTCTGCTTTATCGATCTGGCAATACTCACAACCTTGGAGTAGCTCTCCTCCAGCGTCCTTTCAAAGTCCCTCAGCAACTCGTCACTGAGCCTCCACATACCTAACCCTCGAAACTCCACCCTGCGAGTCTACAAAAATGACCCTGTCTGCAGCATCCTTAAGCTCCTCGTCGTGTGAGACTATTATGACCTGAGGTATCTTCCGGAGATAGTTGGTCGTGACGTCAACAAGCTTTCTCCTCCTTTCCTCATCCAAGAACGGCGTCGGCTCGTCGAGAATCAGCAGCGGTATCCTCCCCCTGATCATGAACATTGAAAGGGCGAGCCTGAAAGCCAGTCCGAGAGCTATGATCTCTCCACCGCTCAGAAATCCTATCTCCCTTTCCTCCCCCTGATAAACAACGAAAACTTTCAGTTTCTCCTTTCCTCTCTCAGTAACCTTCTTCAACCTTATTCCGGAATACTTCCCCTCTGTCAGCTCCTCAAAAATTTCACTTGCGTAACGCTCAACTTCCCTCATTGAGCTCTCAGCTATCAGATTCCTGTACTTTCTGAATTTTTCTCTAATCTTTGTAAGTTCTGGAATTGCTGTTTTCTCAAAAACATCCACCTTCCTCTTGTACTCGTCCATCTTCGCAAGCTGCTCTTTCAGGAAATTCAGGTCTTTTTCTGCAGTTTGCAGACTTTCCTTTAAAATTTCAAGTCTGCTCTTCAACCCTGAAAGCTCCTTTGACTTCTTCAAGTACTCCTCGTTCAGTCTTCTGTGCTCATTCTCACTGTAAACCTCAAGAAGGTCGTCAATCTGAGCCCTTATAGCTTTAAGCTCTTCATTAGCTTTATCAAGGTCTATTTTAGTTTCAGCAATCTCTCTTTCCAGTTTTTCTCTTCTTTTGACTTCATCCTCAAGCCTTTTCGCGGAATCTTTCAGTCCGAGCCATCTGTTGTGGTATTCTCTTAGCCTTTTAACCTCTTTTTCAAGCTCCTCCAGAGATTTGAAATCCTCTTCCTCAACTCTCTTGTAAAGATCCTGCTTTTTATTCTCAATCTCCTTAAGAAGCTCTTCAATCTCTCTCCGCTGATTCTTCAATTCATCGAGTTTGCCTGCTGAGCTTAAGAGGACTTTCTGCTGCCCTCTAAGGCCATCGAGCCTCTCCCTAATCCTTTTGTACTCTTCACTCTCCGCTGTAAGCTTCTCAATATCATGAGCAGAGAGCTCCTCTTCAAGCCCATTTATTTCCTCGACCATTTGTTTGTATTTCAAAACTGCTTCCTGCTTGGCAAGAGTTTTTTCAATCTTTTCAAGCTTCTCTTTCAACGTTTTCTCTACTTCTTCGGCTCTTGCAAGCTCCTCAACTATCTTTCTCATTTCTTCTTTATATTCTACCAGTATTTTCTTTCTGTGCTCATCGTCAAGCTCCCTTCCACAAACCGGACACGAACCTTCGGCAGATTTCAGTTCCTCAACAGCCTTCTTCAGTTGCTTTCCTCTTGTTTTAAGGGACGATTTCTTTGCAGTTAGCTTTTTGAGCTTCTCATCTATCTCTTTTTCCTCCTCTCTTGCCTTTGAGAGCAAAGAGTACAGTTTCTCAACTTTCTCCGGTGTAAGACTCTTTTCGTCCAGCTTTGCCTTTAAACTTTGAAGTCTCTCTATCTTTGCCCTGAGAGTCTCCAGAAGCTTGTAACTGGATTCAAACTCAACAAGTTCTTTTTCAAGTTCTTCTATTCTTCTCCTGACCTCCTCAAGTCTGTTGCTGTCCTCCTCAGCCTTTTTTATTTGGGCATTTATTCCGGCAAGCTTCTCTGCCAATTTCTTCTCTTCTTTCTCTAATTCCTTAATTGCCAGGCTTATCTCGGTCAGAAGTTTTTCAAGTGTAAGAAACCTCTCGGCTTTGGGCCTGAGCTCTTCAGCTTCCTGCGTCATTTTTTCGAGATCCGCTATCCTCTCATTGGCCTCCTCCAGTTGCTTTTCAAGCCCCTTCAGCCTCTCCTCCAGACCTCTTATCTCCTGCAGTTGAGAATTTTCTTGTTTTTTGAGAAGCTCAAGTCTAGTTTTATAATCCTCGAGCTCTTTAAGCCTGATTTTAAGCCCTTCAAGCTCTTCAGATAATCTTTTTTCCAAATCTTGTAGCCTTTCAATTTCGCTCTTCGCTTTAGCAACTTCCTCTTCTTTCTCTTTCTTTCTCCTTTTTATCTCTTCTTCCTGCCTGAGAAATTCTTTCAATCTCTCCTTTTCTCTTTCAAGCATCCTTATTACAGTTCCAAGATTTTTCCACGCGTTCTCGTAATCTTCGATCCTTGTAATCTGCTTTATTATTCTCTCTCTGCTCTCATCGTCCCTTATTATGCTGTCTATCTCTCCCTGCCTGACGTAAATTGCCCCGGTAAAGACGTGCGCTGGGCAGATATGCCTCTCGACCCATTCGGTTATGTTGCTGTCACCCTCAACAATCTCCTTTCCGGTGAGAATTGATTCTCCATTGCTTTTTCTTGAAATTGTGAGCTTTTCACCGTTCAAGTAGAAAGTCAAATTTAGAGAGTACCCCGAGCTGTTAACCCTCACCAGGTCGTTTTTTCTAAGCCCAGCGGGCTTTAATCCATAAAATGAAACGAGAATGGCCTCAAGTATGGAGCTCTTTCCTGCACCATTCCTTCCAGCAATTAGGTTTATTCCTGTATCAAATTCAATTTTTGAGTCCGAATGGGAGCGGAAGTTCTTGATTTGAAGCTCTTTGAGGAGAATCATTCCTCCCCCTCCCCCAGAAAGTCCAAAAGCGTTTTTGGCTTTTTGGTTTCTTTCTTGCCCTCTATCGGCTTTGTTTTCTCTTCGACTGGCTCAGGCTCCGGTTCTGTTTGCTCCTCAGCCATCTCTTGGATTTTCTCATCCATTACCTCCTGCTTTTCAACATCCCCACCGGAGAGATAATGGTCAACAATCAGCCTGTAAACCTCGTCCTCATCCGCCTCTCCCCTCAGAAGGTCAAGAAGCTTTAGCTCGAACTCATTGAAAAACTCACTTTCCTGCTTCAACTCAACCTCCTCTACTTCCTCAAAAATCCTCTCAAACCTGATTTCGGCGTAACGCAACCTCTTTGCCGCAACCTCGTTGAATCTCCTGACATCCACCGCATCACCGCATTTCAGCTTGGCAATCATAACTCCCTCTTTGTCCAGCTTTTCTAAAACCTCAAAAAATTTCTTCTCCAGCCCCTCAAATCCTTCGTCCTCTATTTCGACGTCATAAAGCTCTCTGGTGCCAATCTCAACGAATTCCGGCTTGAAGTTCTTAACGAGCAGAAATCCCTTCTTAATCCCATCTTTTAAAGCTAGATCGCTTTTGTATCTTATGATTCTCGAAGCTTCCCTGAGGTCATAACGCTCAACGGAGCCGGGATAAGCTATAAATCTGCCGTTGAATTCGTAAATCCTGGGCATGTGGATGTGTCCAAAGGCATAGTAGCTCGCCTCAGGTAAATCGCTGATTGTTAGTTCATAAGCCATATCAAGCTCGATATCCACAACCTCTTTCACCGCTTGATGCAAAACGAGGACGCTCTTCTCACTCTCCGGCTTCAGCAACGGCAAAACCTTTTCAAGCTGCCACCTGCTTCTGTGCCTATCACCAAGAATCTCGACATCACCTACGACGCCCTTAACTAGGTAAACGTTCTGAATTTTCAGACTTCTTACGTTGTCTCCAGAAACCGGGCTTCTTCTCAGCCCGATGACGTTCAACAGTCCAAGTGATTCAAGGAGATGGTAGGCTGAGATGTCCCTCGAGGTTTTGTCGTGATTCCCTTCAACAGCAAAAACTGGAATGTTTTCCTTCCTGAAAATCCACAGCGTCTCGACCGCCTCTTTGATGGTTCTCGGACTTGGAAGACTGCGGTGGAAGAGGTCGCCAGCTATAACCACAAAATCCACATCCCTTTCAACCGCCTTCTCCGCAATAGCCATAAAGGCTTTTGCAAAATCCTCAGCCCTCCAGGGCTGGTTGTACTGCTCATAACCGAGATGGACATCGGCTATGTGGGCAAACTTCATACTGCCAAATCCTCTAAGGTTACCTGCTTCTTCTGCTCTTCCTCTCTACCAAGCCACTCCTCGACGACATCTATGTCCCTTCCACCATAGTTTCCTGCAAATTTTCTTATCTTTACTGCTACTGGCAGCTTCACCGCTGGTCCCACAACAACAGCCTCTCCCACACCGAGAGATGCGATGTCCTTCAGCAGGTCTTCGCTGATTTGCTCGCTCGCATTCTGAACATACCTCTGGTCGTTCGGTTCGGTAATTCTGAGGATAATTTTGGTGTTGCACTGACTTAAAACATCATCATTCAGCCTCTTAGGCCTCTGGCTCACTATTCCCAACCCTATGCCGAACTTCCTCCCCTCTCTGGCAATCCTTCCCATCCACGTCACCACGTCGTTGTTTACACCTTTAGGAGCGAAGATGTGTCCTTCCTCAAACACCACAAGGAGAGGCTTGACGATTGCCGGGCAGACCTTCTCCCATCCCTTCTTTCCCCTCACATAGTTGATTCTCCCCACAAGAAGATTCCTGAGCAGATAAGCAACGACAACCCTCATCTGCCCCTCGTCAAAGCCGCTGAGGTTCACCACATTGAGGTAGCCGGGCTTGATGTTCGCAAGCATGTCGTTCTGACTCAGCAAATCCTCGTACCTTCTCATGAAGGACGAAACGTACTCCTTTATCCTCGCCAAAGCATTCAAATCCTGTCTGTCAAGGGTGGCAACTCTCTTCACCCCATTGAAATCATAGTATTCCGCCTCCCCCTTGCCGGCAGCGATGTTAATCCAGTCCTCCGCAATGTCAAGAACTCTCTCGACGAACTCTCTTCCCACCTTTCCCTCATGCCTCACAGTGGTGAAAATCCTTTCAAGGTGCATTCTCTGCACGGCCGCTTTTTCCCTGTCAACACCAACCAGGCTGGCAAACTCCCAGGGTTCAAGCCTTTCAGGCCTTATACCAGCAGGAACAACGTTCTTCCCCTTCTCGCTGCCATCCTCAAACGTGTAGCCCACGTACTCCCCATGAGGGTCGATGAGCACAACAGTACCATTCAGCTTCTTAACAATATCGTTGACCAAGACTGCAACCGTGTTCGATTTCCCACCACCGGTAACGGAGAGAATTGCGAAGTGCCTCAGAACGAGCTGCTTTATGTCCAACGAGACGGAAATATCAGGCCTAGCAATCATTCTGCCAAGCTCAACGCCTTTCTCGCATTTGAAAAGGGACGAGAGCATGTCATCATCTGCAAGAAATACTTCAGAATTGGGTTTGATTGGTGTGCGGTTTGGATAAACCTCTCCATTCCTAACTACCCCTATTACCGTCGCTGTTGCCACAATCACATCATTTCTCTCTATCAGCTTCCTCGAAAAGTCCAGGTTCTTGACCAAATACTCAAAGCTGAAGCCCTCGTCGAGAATCATCCGGTTGAAGTTCGAGATTTCCCTTACAATACCTATTACCTCTTCCCCATCACGATTCATCGCTGTAACATATTCACCAAATTTCGGAATCGCTGACGGATTTACGGCAAAGCTAAAATCCGTTATTGAAGACTTTCCCATTACCAAGCCCACATTCTGCACGCTACTACTTGAACAAACAAAATAAAAATCTTTATCTTCCCCTGGTTTTGACAGCATATTGATTGTGATAAAACCCTTTTGAGTCATTTTTCGCAAAATCAGAAATTATTGAGTTTCAAAGATTGTGAATATATGCAAATTTAATTTCGCAAAAAACGAAAGTTTTAAAATATGGAAAAATAGTTGAAGATTGTGAACGTGCTAAGAAGAGGTGAGTAAATGGAAGAAGTGTATATTGTAGAATATGCGAGAACACCATTTTCTAGGAGTAGGCCGAAAAAGCCGGAAAGAGATGTCTTCCATCAGATAAGAGGAGATGAACTGATGGCGATGGTTCTGGAAAAGCTGCCTGAAAAGGCGGGAGTTGAAAAGAAGGATGTTGGAAGAATTCTACTCGGATGTGCTTTTCCCGTGTCTGAGAACTGGCCCTATGGAGGGAGGATGTCTACGCTGCTGGCAAAGTACCCGCCTGAAACCTCCGCATCTCATGTGGACATGCAGTGCGCGTCATCGCTGGCCACTACTGCCTACGCTTATCTGGAGATAGCGAGCGGGAACGAAGACATGATGATATCGGGCGGTTACGAGCACATGACGAGAGTGCCAATGGGAGCTGACAATCCGCACGTCACACCGAACCCCAAACTGATTACGGAGGAGTACAAGGACTACAGAATGGAAATAGGTTTCGTGATGGGCCTGACTGCGGAAACGCTCTTCGAAATGGCCGGCTACCTCACAAAGGAGGATCTCGACAGGTGGTCTCTAAGAAGTCACCAGCTTGCAGCAAAAGCTCTAGAGGAGGGATACTTCAAGGGAGAGATAATTCCTGTAGAAGCACCTCAAGCTGATGGTAGCGTTATAACGGTAGACTCAGATCAGTCCATACGTCCTGACACGACTCTGGAGAAAATTGCCTCTCTGCCACCAGCATTCAAGCCGGGAGGTGTGATTACTGCTGGCAATTCCTCACCGCTCAACGCCGGTGCTTCTGGATTGCTGCTTGCATCAAAGAAGAAGGTGCAGGAGCTCGGTCTTGAGCCGATAGCAAAAGTCATTGGATACGGCACAGCGGCAGTTCCACCGTACATAATGGGCGCAGGACCTGTTCCTGCATGCAGAAAGGCACTGGAAAAAACTGGCTTGAAGGTCAGCGACATTGATTACTGGGAAATAAATGAGGCATTTGCTGTTGTGCCCCTCTATGCAATCCACGAGCTTGGAATTGAGCCCGAAAAGGTGAATATACACGGAGGGGCGATAGCAATAGGCCATCCTCTTGCTGCAAGCGGTGCTAGGCTAATAGGAACTCTGGCCAGAATATTGCATGAGAAGAGCGGTGATTATGGTATTGCCACAGCCTGCGTTGGAGGAGGACAGGGAGCTGCAGTGGTGATTGAGAGAGTTTGATTTTTTATTTTTAAGTGAGATGGAAGTATATGGAAAATTGGAATGGCGAGAACATGGCAATATTCGATGATGTCTTTGTGCCGTGGGATCGCGTTTTTATGTGTGGAGAGAACAAGTATGCCATTCTCGCAGCACACCTCTTCGCCCCCTTCCACAGGCACAATGGCTGTGGCGGGAGTGTATGGAGGAGTTTCGCCGGTTATGGAAGAAATAGCGATCTGGAGAAGCTACGATTTCGAAAAGAAGGAAATTGCAAAATACCTGGGTAAGATAACCTCTCAAGGAATGATTTGAGTTTGCCTTAAATGCTCTCGAAGCTGACAATTTCTTCGAGCTTTTTTCTCTCATATTTTGGCTTTGGGTCTGCAGGATATCCGACTGGCATTATCGTCTGCAGCTTGAGGTCTTCGGGGGCATTCACGACCTTTTCGACTTCTCTCGGATTCGGTGGTGTGTATGTCACAGTCCCAAGGCCAAGCTCCTCAAGAGCGAGCAGTAAGTAGCCAATTGCCAGCCACACGGACTGGAGCCAGTATGGATACCTCCTTATCCCGAAAACCAGGATAAGGTAAGGGGCCTCACTCAGAAACGGCTTCTGCCAGTTAAACTTCCTCTCCTTCAGCCAGTTGCCAAGTTCTCCACCAACTTTCTCGTGGAACTCCTTCTCCATTCTTTCACAAGTTTCTCTTATCTTGCCCTTGGTCTCCGGATTGGATACGATGAGAAAGTGCCACGGTTGGGCGTTCATTCCAGATGGAGCTTCCCTTGCCACTTCTATCGCCTTCAGAACCAGATTTTCAGGTGGAGAGTGTGGAAGGAATGCTCTTACCGTTTTTCTATTCCTTGCAAGATTGAGGATGTGCATGGTCTACGTTGGTCTAAATTGTAAATTATTTTCCGAAGAATGAGTATACAAACTCCGTAAAAAATACAGAAAGAAGATATTCAGTTTGCAGAACCTTAGTTTATACTTTTTATTTCCGAGTACAAATCTTCAAGAGCCCTTAGATAGTCAAGCTCTCCACGCTCGATTGCGTCCATTCTGCTCTCAAGGTCCCTTGTCCTCTCCTCAGAGACGAATTTTGCGTACTTTTTAGCCAAGTAGCTATACACATCAAGTCCAAGTCTGGTGGGAATTATTCTCCTGTACTTCTCTACAACGTAATTTCTCATGAAAAGCCTGTCAACGATGGTTGCGTATGTCGAGGGCCTCCCGATGCCCCTTTCCTTCATCAGCTGAATTACCTCGGACTGCGTCAACGGCAGAACTTTCGGAACAGTTCTAATCTCTGCCTTAACCCTGAATGTTCCTTCTGGCAGCTCATTTTTAACCCAGACCGATTTGTAAAGCTCATACGCCCTCCCTTCGGCTTTTACAACTCTCTCCTCCTCAACGCTTTTTCCGTCGAACTCTACGGAGTATTTCTTTATCACCACCTTAAATGGTCTGCACTGAGATGCCATGAAGCGCCTGAAAATTAGGTCGTAGAGAGCAAAGTGCTCCCTTCTGAGGTTCTCAACAACCAGCACCCCTTCCTGAATGAGCCTCTGAACGTCATCCCTTGTAAGCGGTCTTGTGGGCCTTATACACTCGTGCGCACCACCCTCCCCCCAGTCTCTCCCCACGAAATCCTCTCCGAGGTATTCTCTGGCAATCCTTTGCCCAACATCGCTCACACGGGTCGAGTCTGTTCGGTGGTAGGTTATCAGACCATTCTCGAAGAGCTCTTGGGCAATCTGCATGGTCTGCTTGACTGGAAGCTTTAAAATTCTGTTTGCATCGCTCAGCAGAGTCTCTGTGGTATATGGAGGTAAGGGGTTTTTCAGCTCTTCCCTCTCTTCAACGAGCCTTATTGTGAGGTCGAACTCACTTTCATCGTGCTCAAGAACGAGGTCGAGGTCGCGGAGAATTGCGATTTTCTTTTTCTCCCTCGACTCCTTGTATCTGCGTATTATCCAGCCGAGAACCGGAGTTTGAGCTCTGCCAGCAGAGAGGTTGCGGTTGTTGAACCTCTCCCACAGTTTCTGGCTTAAAACAAAGCCAATCCAGCGGTCCTCTATCCTCCTGACAACCTGCGCCCTGACGAGATTCTCATCCACATCACGCAGTGATTCAAGGGCTTCCAGAATTGCTCTTCTTGTAACTTCATGAAATTCTGCTCTCTTCACCACTCCACATCCGGAAAGTAGGTTTCTGAGGTCCCACGCTATCTTCTCGCCTTCCGTGTCCGGGTCGGTGCCAACAATGACAAACTCAGCATCGTGTGCGAGCTTTCTGAGAGCTTCAATCCTGACCTTTGAATTGTCTATATCACTCCCACCACACTTTGGACAGCTGTCCCTCTCTTCTGTAAACTGATAACCGCAACCTCTGCACCTCTTTATGGAGGAGTACACAGGCACAAATTTCCCGTTCACAAGCACGCCGTGGAACCCTCTATTTGTGATAAGGTCTACTACATGTCCGATGCTCGCCGTGACCATCAGCACGAACTTCTCCATCGGAATCTCGTAAACAACGGCACCCTCCAGAACCTTCACACTTGGCTTGCCAAAGAAGCGTGAAATCTGCCTCGCCTTTGTTGGGCTCTCAACGATGAAAAGGGCCGGCTTTATTAGGTCGAACTCCTGCCTTCTCCTGTACTTCTCTCTGCTTTCATCGAGCTCTTTGGAAAGACTCTCGAAATCGATTTCGTCTATGCTTCTGAACTCGATATCGTAGAGCTTTGCCCTCTCAACGAAGGCTGAAAGAATTTCTGCATCATCTTCAAGCAGGAAGCTCGCACCCTTTGTCATTCCTCCGGCAAATAGCCTCGAAGTTCTGCCAGAACCCTGAACGTAGGTCCTCAGGTCGGGGAAAATCACCTCCCCCTCCCTGACAACGACATCTTTCGCCTGAGGCTTTTCCTTCCCCACCACTCTTTTCAGAATCTCTCTTACTTCGTCAATGTGCTTCTCAACAGCCGGCAAAACCTTCTCGATCTCCGGAATATGGCGGTAGAGGTAAGCGAGGAGCTTGAGCATATTCGGGCTGAGGGAGTCGATATCCTCAATTGTGACTCTGAAAACAGGACATCCGACAAATACAGCAAACCTTATCCTTTCCGGTAAGTCAAGACCTCTAACGAGAGTTCCGTAGTAATGTGCTGTGCCTACAAGGTGGTCAATTTCACCTTCCACGAACTTTTCGTAGTCGCTTTTTCTTGTTGCAGTTACAATGCCAACCCTGAACTCCTCCTTGAGAGACTCGTAAATTTTTTCCGCTTCCTCGGCTGTTCTGGCATAGATTATCCCGCCTGTTCCGAGTTTTCTAAGAATTGTCGCGACCATCTCAATGCTCTCATTGTTCACGGCAACATCCTCGACGTTTCTTACCGTAATTCTGGAAGAACCTATGTCGAAGTTCAGCAGCGTTCTGAAAAGCTCGGCCTTCTTTCCCTTCTTTGCCGTGGCTGTTGAGACCATCAAACATCCTCTCGCCCTACCCTTCCAGGTTTTTGTTTTGGAGTCGTAGTAGAGGCCAAGAAGGTTCAGAAGTCTATCAACGTTCTTTGAAGCTTTCAGGATTGCATCTACATCATCAACAAAGATGAAGTCGAAGAGCCCCAACTCCCTGTGATACCTGGACAGAAACTGAGTTGTTGTTATAACGATCCTGAAATTTCTCAAATTCTGCATGAAGTTCTCTTTCTCAGCTTTCGGCAGTTTTCCGTGATAATAGCCCAAGAGATTCCTATCAAGTTCTAGACCTAATTTTTCTGCATAATTTTTTATGGTTTCAGCCGCCTGAATCACAAGGAGAGAAGTCGGAAAAACGACATAGCATCTTTTCCCTTTTAAACTGAGATAAAGGGACATTGCCAGACCGAAAGAAGTTTTACCAACTCCTGTGGGAGCTGTGGCGGCAAAACTCTCATTTCTCAGTATTCTCTTTGCCCACATTTTCTGTATTGTTCTCGGCTCACCAACGCATTTTTTGAAAAACTCCACAAACTCTCTAACCAGATAATCTTCCGGCCTCAAACACAGATTTTTCCCCTTCTTGAAGCACTTGTGCTTCTCAATCTCATTACTCTCAAGGTCTTCCCCACAGACCGGGCAAAGGTTTGAGTAAACAACGGGAATCATCGAAATGAATGGGAGAGAAAAGATAAAAAATTAATCCTCAAAGGCAGTTTGTGGATGCTGCAATAGTCGGTGGTGGCCCTGCTGGAAGTCTGACGACAATTTTGCTCGGCAAAAGGTATGACGTAGCATTATTCGAGGAGCACCAGACTGCAGGTTTTCCTGTGCAGTGTGCTGGCTTAATCAGCGATAACTGCTATCAGAAGCTGAAAGAGTACTGCAATGCGAAGAAAGCTCTGGAAAACAGGGTAAAAGGAGCCTTTTTCTTTTCCCCCTCCGCCAGTGTCGTTCTAGAGGGCATAGGTGAAGCGGTGGTTGTTGAGAGAAAATTGCTTGACACACTGCTTTTTGAGGAAGCTTCAGAGAGAGCGGATGTCTTTGTAAAGGAGAAAGTCAAGTTTGACGGGTTCAAGATTAAGACTCATTTAAGGGAGATTCTGGCTGAAAAAATAATCGGGGCGGATGGTGTGAACTCCACCGTAAGTCAGCACTTTAAATTTCCAAAGCCAGGATTTTTTACTGCCGTTCAGGCTGAAATGAGGTTTGAAGCTTTAGACGAAAAGTACGTGGAGCTTTACTTTGGAGAAAAGTGGAGCGACTCTTTTTTTGCCTACGCAATACCTCTGGGTGATACGGCGAGAATAGGAGTTGTCAGCAAAAGCAATCCGATGCACTACCTGAAAAATGTGGTTGAGAAGCATCCCTCTGTTTCAGGCAGAGTCAAGGGGAATGTAATCGAACTGAACGTTGGAGCGATTCCGGAAAGGCTTGTCAAATTTTCGAAAGACAGGGTGGCACTTATTGGCGATTCAGCCGGGATGGTCAAGCCCTACACGGGTGGGGGGCTTTACTACCTGCTCGTGGCAGCAGAGAAGCTTGCTGAAAGCTTTCCAGATCTCAGAGAGTACGAGAAAAGATATCTGAGCGAGATGAAAAACGAGTACAGGTTCGGATATCTGGTGAGAAAACTATATTCTTTCCCCGACGAGAAGCTTGAGCAGCTTTTTTACGCGATGAGCGATTTTAACTTCTCAGGAGTGCACATGGACAGCCCTTCAACTCTAATCAGAAAAATTACCGACGTATCCTTAAGGCTTCTAAAAAGACCATCTCTTGCCTTTTATCTTCTAAAAAATCTAATAATCTAGCTTTATCAGAACATAATCGCCGTCCTCAATCCTTGGGATTACCTCTCCTTCTCTGATTATTACTCTCTCAAACTCTCCCTTTCCGAGCTTTTTAACGAGATTTTCGTAGAATTCGTATAACCTCACAATCTCCTTTCCTCTCTCAGTAAGGACTGTCCTTCCTCCACCGCTTCCTCCTTTTTCACTCTCAACAACCTTTCCGACAGCTTTCTCCATTTTCTTGATGTATCCCCAGACATATCTGTAAGACATTCCAAGCTTTTTGCTCGCCCCGGAAATTGAGGCTTCTTCGTCTATGGCTTTTAAAATAGCCACACCACCTTTCCCTGCAACATGCTTTTCCTCTTTCTCAATCCACAATCTGAATTTGATATCCATAAACTCTGTCTAAGTATGCCTTAATTTCCTTTTCTCCTTATCAGGTTGAAGTAAACGTTCTCAAGTCTCGGAACTTCTCTCTCAATCTCAAGCACTTTTCCGCCCTGCTCCTTAACTTTTTCAACAAATTCAAGTAATTCATCTATCTCTGACAGTTCTACACTTTCCCTTCGCCCGTTGAAAGAGTAATCAACCCTGTATGTGGTGTTTTGACCAATCAGTTCTCCGAGACTTCCTGAGTAAAGAACTTCACCACCCTTCATCACCACAACCTTGTCCGCTATTCTCTCAACATAGTACATGTTGTGGGCTGAGAAAACTATTATCTTTCTCCTCTCAGCCAGCTCTCTCATCAGCTCAGCTATGCTCAGAGAGGTTGTCGGATCAAGCCCGCCGGTTGGCTCATCATAAATTAGCACATCAGGGTCGTGGAGGAGAGTTCTGGCTATGGAGACTTTTCTCTTCATCCCTTTCGATAGCTCTGCGATGTACTTGTCCGGTAGATTCAGCCTCTTAAGAAGCCCGTCAATGTTTGCCCTCACACCGTAAATCTCAGCAAAAAGGTTGAGGTATTCAGAGACGGTCATGTTGTCGTAAAGCGCGTCTATTTCAGGCAGGTACCCAATAATTCTCTTAGTGTCTTCACCAAAATCTCTGCCAAAGTATTTTACCTCCCCACCATCCGGTTTTATCAGACCCGCCAGAATTTTAAGTGTGGTAGATTTTCCGGCTCCATTTTCACCTATTAGTCCCAGAACTTCTCCCTTCTTCACCGAGAAGCTGATTCCCCTTACAGCCTCAAAGTTCCCGTATCTTTTAACGAGATTTCTGACCTCAAGCACCATTGGTTATTGACTTTGGAAGATATAAAGTTTAATAGTTGCGTGACAAAAATACAAACATGTGGAAAAAAGTCGCTGAAAAGTTCGATAAGTATCCCTCTCAAATTGCGGTTGCAAGAGAATTCCTCAGGCTCGGCATCTCAGTCAGAAACGGCAAGGCTTACTGCGACAAAATAGAGCTTGTTCCAACCAAAATTGCCGAGGCCATAGGGGTTGACAGAAAGGTGGTTCTTGCGGCCATTCAGAACATAGAGAGTGACGAGGAGCTGAGGAAAGTTTTTTCAGCGCTGAAGCCAGTGGCGAACATAGCTGAGGTTGCGAGAATTCTCGGCTTCGGAGTTCTTGAGGTCTATGCTGAGAGTCACAAGGTTGGTATTGTGGCGGGCGTTACATCAGCCCTCGCCAATGCAGGCATATCGATAAGGTACATTCTCGCAGAAGACCCAGAGCTTAGTGTTGAGTCAAAGCTGACGGTTGTGACAGAAACGAAGATTCCAGGTGCTGTTGTTGAAGAAATTCTCAAAGTTGATGGAGTGGAAAAGGTGCTGATAAGTTAAACATAAATAACTTGGTGAACTCTTGTTATCATGCGAAAAAGTCTGCTAATCTTGATTCTGCTGCTTGCTGTAGAGGTCGCTCACGCAGAGGGTGTCTCGGTAAGCTACCAAGTCTCGCCGGAAATCCTTCTTCCGGGCGATTATGCTGATGTAACACTAACCCTCGCCAACCCATCCACATCCGATGTGAAGGTTAACTCCATTGTAATCTCTGGAGCAAAGGCTGAGCCATCAGCGATATACTCTGTTGGAACTATTCCCAGCAGTGGTAGCTACACCATGACCTTCTCGGTTAAAGGTGAGCAGGTCGGGAGAAAAAATCTTCAGGTAAAAATCTCAACCGAGAACGAGACGATTACGCAGAACATCATGCTTGTAGTTGACGACAACTTTCCCTCTTTAACCATATCATCTCCCGTCTATAGGGGAGTTGTTAATGAAGTTGAATTTTACGTTTCCTCACCTGTCGAGCTTAAGGACGTCAAAGTGGAGGCATTGTTTGATGCTATACCCAAGACAGCCTACCTCGGCGACTTTTCCGGAGGAAAGGAGGGCAAAATAAAGTTCATTCCGAATTCGGACAAGCTTAAGTTCAAAATCTCTTTCTACAACGGCAGAAACTACCATGAAGTTGAGAGGGAAGTGACATTGCGGCTGGTAAACCCGCAAAACGTCGTGCTGAACGTAACTTCACCCTACAAAACCCTTTTCATCGGCGATGCCATTCCGATTCCGGTTGAGGTCACAAATCTGAGAAGTGATACCATTTACGACATCACCGTTTCTGCCGAATCGCCTCTTGGAAGCCTATCAAGCCCCGTCAGCATTGCAAAACTCGAAAGCGGTGAAAGCAAGACTTTGAGCTTCATATTCAGCCCATCAAAGGCCGGTGAGGGGGAGGTTGTTTTCAGAGTTGATTACAAGGACGAGCTCGGAAACGAGATGAGCGTGGACAAGAGATTCACAATTGAGGTCTTGGACAGCTACGCCGTAATGCTTACGAACATCAATGTGGCGAGAGAGGGGCTGAAGTACAGCGTTTCGGGTGATGTGAGCAACAACGGAAGGGGTGAGGTTTACAATGCCTACGCAATAGGAGAATGTGGCGGGTTCAGGACAGCCTACTTCATCGGAAATATCGACCCCTCGGACTTCCAGAGCTTCGAGCTTCCTGTTGAGTGCAACGGGAGCGTCAAGGTTACCGTGCAGTGGTCAAACGAGATAGGAGAGAACTTTGCCATCTCCGAAATCGTGGAACTTAAGGGAAAGAGCTTTGTTGAGGTTGAGGAAAATCCGATGCCGACATACATCTCCATCGCTGTTGCTGTGGTTATTCTGGCAATCGTGGGCTTCATAATATACAGGCAGATTAGAAAATGAAGGTCGTAGAGCTGAGGAACGTTTACAAAATTTACAGAACGGAGTATTATGAAGTAAGGGCGCTTGATGGAATAAGCATGGATGTCGAGGATGGGGAGTTTGTTGTCATAATGGGGCCCTCTGGGAGCGGGAAATCAACCCTGCTGAATCTTATAGGCTGTCTCGACAAGCCGAGTGAGGGAGAGGTGCTTATCAACGGTGTTGAGACGTCAAATTTGAACGATAATCAGCTTACCGAGCTGAGGAGGGATACCATAGGCTTCATCTTCCAGACATACAACCTCATCCTAACTCTAACCGCGCTGGAAAATGTGGAGCTTCCGATGATTTTCAGGGGGCTGGGCAGGGAGGAGAGGGAAGAGAGGGCGAAGGAGCTCCTCAGAAGTGTGGGGCTTGAGAAGGAGATGAACAGAAAGCCGAATGAAATGAGCGGGGGGCAGCAGCAGAGAGTTGCCATTGCGAGGGCTCTGGCAAACAATCCGAAAATTCTGCTGTGCGATGAGCCAACAGGCAATCTTGACACGAAATCGGGGGAGCAGGTCATGGAAATTATAAGGCACCAGAACGAGGAGCTTGGGGTTACGGTAATTCTCGTCACTCACGACCCGTCACTTGCAAAATATGCAGATAGAGTGATAAGGCTCAGGGATGGAAAGATAGAGAGTGTTGAACATGTTTCTTGAGCTTGCAAAGAGGAACCTGCAGAGAGCTAAGGTAAGAAGTCTTCTGGCTGTAGTAGGAATACTGATTGGTGTAATGGCTGTCTCCGCAATCGGCATTTTTGGAGAAAGTCTGAAGGCGGCAGTTGCCCAGAACTTCGAGGAGGTAGCGAATGAACTAATAGTAAGCCCGAATTTTCAGGAAGGTTACAAGTATCTTGAGGAGAAGGACATAAACAGGATTAAAAAGCTTCCAAACGTGGCTGAGGCGATAGCGATTAAGTCAGACTCTTTGCTGATTGAAACGAAGAAAAAGAAGTCCTATACAGTAGTTTACGCAATGGATGAAAAGGATGTTGAGGAGATGTTCGAAGCGGAAAAGGGTTCGATAAGGCTCAAAAGCAGTTGTGTTGTCGGAAAGAGGCTTGCTGAGTTCGCTGAAATTAGGGTTAACTCGAAAATCACCATTGGAGGTAGAGAGTTCAGAGTCGCAGCCATTCTCGAAGACACCGGGGCGAGGTTCGACATAAATCCGAATTCGGCTGTGATCCTCTCTCCAGAGGACTTCGAAAAAGTCAGCGATGTTGGGTACACACTGCTGATAGTGAAAGCTGATAGTCTGGAGAAGGTGGATGACGTTAAGAATGAGATCGAGGAAAAGATTAACAGCAGGGATGAAAAAGTGGTCGTTTTTGACCTTAAAATAATTCTTGAGGGAATAGACGAGGCTTTTTCCCAGATTAACATCTTTCTGATGGCTATAGCATCAGTTTCCCTGCTTGTCGCTGGAGTCAGCATTCTCAACATCATGCTGATGTCAACAATCGAAAGAACGAAGGAAATAGGCATTATGAGGGCAATAGGCGCGTACAGGTCGACTATTCTGAAAATTTTCCTAATGGAAGCTCTTATTCTTGGTCTGATTGGCAGCGGGATAGGAAGCGTTCTGAGTGTGGTAGGAGGTTATTTAATTGACTTGGCTATTCTTCAGGATGCAAGCTACGTTTTTCAGCTTTCGACTCTTCTGTACATAACTCTTGGTTTTTGCGTAGGGGTTTTCGTTTCAGTGGTTAGCGGTCTTTATCCTGCCTGGAAGGCATCCCGCCTGGAGCCTATCGAAGCTTTGAGGTACGAGTAAAGTGGGAAGACCAAAACTTAAAAAAGAGTGAAACACTCGTTAAAAGCATGAGAAGTGATGAGGTTAAGAGAGGAATAGACAGGGTAGCCCACAGGGCTCTTCTCAAAGCTCTTGGCGTGACTGATGATGAGATGGACAAGCCTTTCATCGGAGTTGCCAACGCCTACAACACAATTGTTCCCGGCCATATGACTCTTGACAAGTTGACTCAAGCGGTGAAAGAGGGAGTTTACGCTGCAGGAGGTGTGCCTTTCGAGTTTGGCATAATAGGGATCTGTGACGGTATAGCCATGGGACATGAGGGGATGTGCTATTCCCTGCCATCAAGAGAGATTGTTGCTGACAGCATAGAAGCGATGGTTGAGGCCCACAAGTTTGATGGACTTGTGGTGGTTGCGAGCTGTGACAAAATCATTCCCGGAATGCTGATGGCGATGCTCCGCCTGAACATTCCTGCTATAGCGGTCACAGGAGGGGCAATGATTTACGAGAGAGTTGGTGGAGAGAAGGTGTCGATCAAAGATGCGTTCGAGGCTGCAGGGATGTACAAGTCGGGAAAGCTGGATGATGCAGGATTAAAGCTTTACGAGGACTTCTGTGCCCCGTCCTGCGGAAGCTGCCAGGGTCTATACACGGCCAACAGCATGCAGCTCTTGACAGAGACGCTCGGTTTAAGCCTGCCGTACTGCTCAACTTCTCCATGTCCGTCTTCGAGAAAGCTTAGAATAGCAAAGCAGAGCGGAAAGAGGGTGGTTGAACTTGTCAGGCAGGACTTCAAACCACTTGATTTCATCAACGAGAGGTCGTTCGAGAATGCCATCACAATGGACATGCTTGTCGGGGGTTCAACCAACACCGTCTTGCATCTGCCCGCAATTGCTAGGGAAGCGGGTATAAAGCTGAGCCTCGACCTCTTTGACGAGATAAGCAGGAGAACTCCGCACATCGTCTCAATTGACCCCGCAAGCAAGGAGATGATTGTTGACTTGGACGAGAGCGGAGGAGTTCCGATGCTCATAAAGAAGGCTAAGAAGTACTTCCATGACGAAATGACCGTGAGCGGAAAAACGCTTTACGAGATTGCGGAGATGGCGGTGCTTAGAGGGAGGGACATAATAGCTTCTCCTGACAACCCGCTTCACAAAGAGGGAGGTATAGCGATTCTCAAAGGCAATCTGGCAGAGAACGGGGCTGTAATTAAAGCTGCTGCAGTTAGCGAGGACATGATGAAGTTCGAAGGAACGGCAAAGGTTTACGATAGCGAGAAGGAGGCTCTGAACGCAATACTGGATGGAAAGGTTGAGGAGGGAGATGTTGTTGTGATAAGGTACATGGGGCCAAAGGGTGCTCCGGGAATGCCGGAGATGCTCCTGCCAACTGCAGCCATTTCAGGGCTTGGACTGCAGAAGGTTGCCTTAATCACTGATGGAAGGTTTAGCGGTGCAACGAGAGGGCCGTGCATAGGCCACGTCTCACCTGAAGCAGCAGTTGGAGGTAACATTGCCCTCGTCGAGGAGGGAGATACGATTTCAATTGACATTCCTGCGAGGAAGCTTGAGTTGAAGGTCAGCGAGGATGAGCTTGCAGAGAGAAGGGCGAAATGGAAGCCCAAGGAAAGGGAGTTGAAGGGGTATTTGGCAAAGTATGCGAAGCTTGTAATGGGGGCTGAAGACGGTGCCGCCCTTCTTTGATTTTTTATCTCTAGGAATCGGATTCTTTGTCTTTCTTCTGTCAGCAATAGTGCTTCCGGGCATTTTCATCTGGATTGGGCTGAAGGCTATAGGAAAAGAGAGAGGAGTGCTGAGATGCGGAATGGCAAACCTTGCTGCCTTTGTCATCACGTCATTTGTGGCGTTTATCCTGCATTTCACACCTCTGGTAATTATACTTCCCTTTTTGGGATTTCTGATTTACCTCTACGTCCTCAAAACGCTGCTCGACATAAGCTTCATTGAAGCCTTCGCAGCAACGATAATAGCAGGAGCCGTGATATTTCTGGTTTCAGTTGCTCTGCTGCTCATCTTCGGAGTCTGGATGTTATTCTTCACACCACCGCCAATGCAGATGGGGCATGCAAAGTTTTAGAAAAGCGGGACTCTGGAAGACTTTTCGAGTTCAACAGCTTTTTTCCATTTTTCAAGGCATTTACAATCCAGCCCTTCAAGCAGAGAGATATCCTGAGTGAGCGAGAAATCCCTGATAGCTCTTGCCACTTTTTCATCGCACTTTCCGCAGTTATGCGGGCCTCGCTGCTTTCCCGCAGCCACAGGATCGCTCAGTATCTCAACACCAGCTTCCTTTGCCTCTCTGAGCACCTCTACTGCACTCCACAGCCAAGGTGGGCGGTAGAGTTTTGCCCTCCACAGCCTCTCTACAAGAGTGCCTTTCTGGACATTTGTGAGGTTCAGGGAGAATACGTCGACGTATTTTTTGGCTGCGATGACTGATTTTATAGCATCTTCAATCGCTTCCCCCTCAGCCAAGAAAGGAGGCTTTAGTAAAAGGTAGCACTTAACTCTGAATCCTTCGTTTCTCAGCACTGTTGCGGCCCTCTTGAAATCATCAAAGCTGAAGCCTTTGTTTATGCATAGCTCCCTTATCCTGTCATTGGCTGTTTCAAGGCCGATGCCAACCTCCAAGTTTACACCTTCAAACTCTTTGAGTTTATCTTCCGCAATGTACTCTGGTCTGCTCTCAACGATTAGCTTTTTCAACCCAGCCTGATTGAACCTCTCCAGAATGTAAGCTCTAATTTTTGGTGGAACTTCTGCATCATCGAAGAAACTTCCAGAAGTGAAAATTTTGAGCACCTGTTCATTTTCAAGCTGCTCGAATGCGTAGTTGATCTGCTGAATCAGCTCTTCTTCGCTTGCAGGGTAAGCATCGCTGGTGTAACCGCACATATAGCACCGGTCCCAACTGCAACCCCTCGTTCTCAGGATGACCGTCATACAGTTTACAATCTCTCCGTCAAGCCTCTCCTTCTCTTTCCAGATTATGGGTTTAGAAATAGAAGTCATATCTCACACTTCTCCTCCCAATCCTTTTTCCGTAGTAAAGCCCGGCAGCAAGTCCGGCGAGGTGAGCGATATTGGCGACGTTGGTATAAAACACACCTGTGTAGCTAGCGATCATCATCCAGAAGTCGTAGGCTGCGAAAAGAAACAATGCAGTTCGAATGCTGATCGGAATCGGAATGGGGAAAATGATTATTCTGATTTCAGGAGCAATCATAGCCAAGCATCCCATAACTCCAAAAATCGCCGCTGAAGCCCCAAGTGCTGGGGCAAAGCTTCCCACAGCATAGGAGTAGGCAATGTAGCCGATGTTCCCTACAAGACCCGATACGAAGAATATCTCGATGTATTTCCGATCTCCGAGTCTCCTCTCAAGCTCGGTTCCGAAAAAGAGCAGCACGAACATGTTGACGAAGAAGTGCCAGAACTCGACATGGAGGAAGATGCTGGTGATTAGCTGCCATGGCATTGACAGCAAAACCTCAATTTGGGGGTGGAGGGCGAAAAGATAAACCATCTCGTGGGGGGCGAGTATGGATATGAAGAAAAGGATTGTGCAGGTTACCAGCACAATGTTGTTCGCCCCATACTTCATCAAACCGATGCCCCCTCTCCTTTTTACGGGCTGAGGAGGCGTCCTTCTCTTCACATTAACGGGAACATTCCAGTACTCATCCAGTCCGTCACAGTCGTGGTTTTCAGGCAGTCTGTGTTCTGCACAGAAAGTCCCACCACAGTATCTGCATTTGAAGGGAAGAGTAACCTCCTTACCACACACATCACAGCGAGCCACTCAAATGACTGGGGGCGGAAAGTTAAAAAGTCTTCGGCTTGAGTCAATCTGTAGTTGGAAGAAGCGAGTAAAAGAAGCGAATTAAATAAATAAAACTTTATCTCTGAAACCTTAGGATGCTTCTTTTACCGCTCTCAATAACTCTCCTGACGACATCAGCTTCAATTCCGATTTCATCTGAGATTTTTTTCCAGTCCCTTATTCCGGTTACTTCAGAGTAGCTCAGGATAAAGTCCTCAACTCCTTCCTCATCTTCAAGATCCCAGAAACCGCTGTAAAGCGGGTTAAAGTCGAGCATGAATGCGTACTTCTCTTCATTGTCCTTCAGATTCATTCCGAACAAATCAGAGTCTGACAGGATAGACTCAACCGCTTCTCTAAGCCGTTTGCAGTTGTATTTCTTGCCGGGTGGACTGTATAAGCCCACAATTTCATTCATCTCATCTTCACTCATTGTGAAGGGTTGAGAAGGCATGGTCTGGATTATCTCAAACGTTTTTCTATCGACGGGAGATATCCTGCTTTTTCCCTTTTTGCTGAGCTTTACCGTGTAGTAGTCCAGATTTTTCCCCTTATTGAACCTGAAGTCTCTCTTTCTCAAATTTAAGAGTTCTTCCGGCGTGGATAGAGTCGAGGCTATCATCCTTATCAGAGCATGATGCAAAGTATTCTTCTTGGACAGCACTAAGTGATGCTGTATGTCGTACTCGGTTCTGAGCAGATCCATAGGTGGTAATCAGTCGCCCTTCTTATTTGCTTTATGTCGGGAAGGCTTATTAGGTGAAAAGGTGAGTATTTAACATGAGGCTTTATCTGATGCAGCACGGAAAGGCGAAGCCCAAGGAGGAGGATCCTGAAAGGGGACTTACTGAGGAAGGTGCTGATGAGGTTGAGAGGACCGCAGAATTCCTTGAAAGGGCTGGAATTAAGGTTGAAGGAATATACCACAGTGGTAAAAAGAGGGCTGAGCAGACCGCCGAAATTGTTGGAAAGCATCTGAAAGTAAAGGTGGAGAAGGCAGATGGTCTCGAACCTCTTGCTGACATCGGGGTGTGGGCGGAGAGGCTCGAGAAGCTTGATGAAGATATAATGCTTGTCGGCCACCTCCCGCACCTCTCCAGGCTCACCAGCTACCTCCTCACAGGAAATCCAGACCTTGATGCTGTGACATTCATATTCGGTGGTGTTGTGTGCCTTGAAAGAGAGAAAAGGAAGTGGAGGCTGTTATGGGCCGTTAGGCCTGAAATTCTGGCTTGATTTACTTGTCCTCCCCGTTTTTCAGAAAAATTTTAAACTTTGGGAAAGGTTGGAGTAACATGAACTTTGATAAAGTCGTTCAGAGAATCTGTGAATTCATAGATGAAATTGTCAAATCATCAGGCTCCACAGGTGTGGTTCTTGGGTTAAGCGGTGGTGTTGATAGCTCCACCGTCGCTTATCTCTGCACTAAAGCTCTCGGAAAAGAAAGAGTTTTTGGACTCATAATGCCTGAGATTGGTGTAACTCCGGAAAAGGATGTGGAGGATGCCATCAAAGTCGCGGAAATTCTAGGGATTGATTATAAGTTAATTGAAATCAATGAAATAATCGAAGTTTTTAAGGAGAAGGCTGGAGAGGGTAGTAAGATGGCTGAGGCAAATCTTAAGCCAAGGGTAAGAATGGTTCTCAACTACTATTATGCAAACAGCATGAACAGGCTTGTTGCTGGAACCTCAAACAAAAGCGAGCTCATGGTCGGATACTTCACAAAATACGGAGATGGCGGTGTTGATTTCATGCCAATTGGTGATTTATTTAAGACAGAAGTTTTCCAGCTCGCCTCTTATCTCGGAGTTCCTAGGAACATAATCGAAAAGAAGCCCTCAGCAGCCCTCTGGCCCGGACAGACTGATGAGGAGGAGATGGGCATAAGTTACGCCGAGCTTGACGAGATTTTAAAGCTGATTGAAAAAGGGGAGAAGAGGGACGATGAAAAGTTCAAGAAAGTCCTGAAGATGGTTGAGAGGTCGAAGCACAAGAGGCAGATGCCCCCAGTAGCCAGGGTGAGAGATTTACTATGAAAAAAGTTTTGCTTTTGCTTTTAATTGTCATTTCAATTACAAACGCCTCTGCCGTGGAGATTTACGGGAAGATTTACAGATGGGACACTCTTGATGTTGTGAATAATGTTGTTGTTGAAATAAGAGATGACGCTGTCCAGAGAATGGTCTCTGAAAACGGAGAATACAGGTTCAACGTCACTCCCGGAAATTACATGATTATAGCTCAAGCTGGAGAGTACTATGCCGTTGAGAACGTCACCGTTGAGAGTAGCATGAGGTTTGACCTCATCCTGTTCCCAAAGCTTGAGGATGTGGAGGAAATTCCTGACTTTCCGGCTGTTGAGGAGCAAGAAGAGGAATTTCCTTACTACATCATTGCAATTTTCGCTTCTGGTTTCGTTTTGGCCACTCTCTTCTTCATCAAAATTCGCTCTGGTAAACAGCCACCAACTGTTGAATGGGAAATTAAACCAACCGAGCATGACCTTCCCGAAGACCTTGCGGAGGTTGTGGAAATAATAGCAAAAGAGGGGGGAAGGATAACACAGAAGGAGCTGCGAAAGAGGCTGGGATACAGTGAGGCCAAGATGAGCCTGATCATTGCTGACCTTGAGCGGAGGGGTATTGTGGAAAAGGTGAAGAAGGGGAGGGGAAATATAATATTCCTCAAAGAGAAACCTTAAGTTTTTACAAACTCCTTAATCTCGAATTCAAGCCCCTCATCTATAAGACTTCTCAGCAAATCGTTCAGCATGCTTTCAGTACATGCAACAACTACACCACTCCCGTGATGAGCGGCCTCAATGCATACATCCTTTGCCCCAAAGAAAATTGGCTCGACCCTTATTTTCCTGCAGGTAACAAGAGCCTCTATTCCAATGGCAACGACTATGCTCGTTGGCCTTGACTTTACAAGTTCTCTAAACGAGTCGAGGTCAACTTTCCTGCTTCCCCCCTCCGCAACTCCCGGAACCTTAACTATGACTATCTCTCCCTTTTCTGGAGGCTCAAAGCTACCTGTAGGCTTGATCAGAACATCCTCACCATCTTCGGCTGATGTCAAAGCCACACCATTCCCCTTTGCACTTTTTTCTGCAAAGATGTAACCATCTCCGAACCAGTATCTTACCGAATCGCCTTCAGCTATTTTTCCCTTCGCGATGGCAACAACTGTCTTTGAGTAAATCTTCTTTAGAAGCTCCTCGCTGAAAAGGTGTAGATCTATGAGATTTCTGGACATCCACTCCTCTCCTTTCCTTGTCACCTCGTAGTAGCCCTTGTGAACGACATTTATAAACCCCTCAGAAACCATCTCCTTAAAATGCTCTGAAATTGCCTGAGGAGTTAAACCAAGTTTTTTCGCAATGTCTCTCTGATTGCATTCGGGGTTGACCATGAGTTCGGACAGAATAAGGAATCTGATGGTGTCCTTTCTGCTGAGAAGGACGTTCATAAATTTTGTTTGATTTTTAGTATTTTAAAGTTACTTTGGTTTCTTTAATTCATCCGATGCTAGGAATTCCAAGTTTCATATTTGATTAAAAGATTTTTTAAACTTCACATTATCTCGTTAACATGCCGAGAAGCCCAGTTTATTTTGAGTCTATCGAAATTGGAGAAAAAATCGAGTCTATACCGCGAACAGTCAGCGAAACAGACATCTGGACGTTTGCATACCTGACAGCAGACTTTTTTCCGCTCCATACTGATGCTGAATTCGCCAAGAAGAGCATATTTGGGAAGCCTATCGCACAAGGCATGCTTGTTCTCAGCATAGCTTTAGGAATGATTGATCAAGTGATCCTGTCCAACTACGACGTAAGTTCGATAATAGCCTTCTTCGGAATTAAGGACGTGAGGTTTTTAAGACCGGTCTTCATTGGTGACACCATTTCAGCCACGGCGGAGGTTGTGGACAAGCAGGATTTTAACGAAATAAGTGGAGTGGTTACATACAGGCTTGAGGTAAAAAATCAGAGGGGAGAGGCTGTTCTATCTGCCCTCTACTCCGCTCTCATTCGGAAAAATCCTTCAAAATGATTTCCTTTAATTTTATTCTGTCAGCTTTTCCAAGCCTCGTAAGTGGGATTGAGTCCATTATCAGCACTTTCCTGGGAACCTTAAAGTCTGCAAGCTCTTTTTTGCAAGCCTCGATGACTTCCTCCTCACTAATCGATTCTCCAGCTCTGGGGACAACTGCAACCCATACGACCTCTCCATATATCTCGTGGGGATAACCGAAAGCTGCAGCGATTCCTACCTTTGGATTTTTCATAACCACTTCCTCGACTTCTGAGGGGAGCACTGTGTAACTTCCAACCCTTATCACTTCCTTTTTCCTTCCTACAATGTATAGCTCCTCCCCCTTCTTATATCCCAGGTCGCCGCTGACCCAGTAACCATCTCTGAACCCCTTCTCTGTTTCTTCAGGCTGTCTGAAATACCCTTTACTCACCACCGGGCCCTTTACCAGCACCTCTCCAATTTCTCCGTCATTCAGTTCATTCCCTTCCTCATCAACAATTTTCACATCCACACCCTCAAAGGGCACACCCACGTAACCCTCTGTGAACTTCATTGGGTCATCTTCTGGTCGAGAAAAAGTTGCGAAGCCTGCAGTTTCAGTTGAGCCATAACCAACACCGATCTTCTCGCACCATTGCATCATTCTTTTTAGAAGTTCCGGATTTAGTTTCTCTCCTGCAGTCACGAGAAGCTCAACGGGTGGTAATGGAGCATTCAATGAGAAGATGAGAGCAAACATTGTTGGCACCGCCCCAAAAAATGCTATCTTCTCATCTCTTAACTCTTTTAGTACTCTATCAGGTCTCCAGTGGTCAATCAGAATCATCTTCGATCCGTTAACCAATCCTGTAGCGAACAATTCAGTGGTGCCACCAACATGGCTGGGTGGAAGGTGCACAAGCATGTTCACTCTTTCTTCCCTGCCGACATAGCTGATTATGCTTCTAAGCTCACCCAATGCCATTGACACGATATTCCTGTGAGATAGGAGAGTTGCCTTTGGAACCCCAGTCGTTCCGCCAGTGAAAATTATCAGGATATCGTCATCCGGTGTTTGCTCTACAGCTTTTTTTATTGGCTCACCTTCCAGCAGTTCGTCAAAATTCTTCTCGATAAAATATATCTCTGGATTGCCAACCTCTCCCCTTATCTCTGAGAGGATTTTTTCGACATCATTCTCCTGAAATCTTTCAACAGACACTACAACTTTTGGTTCTGCGTGACCCAGAAACCTCCTTAGTTCTGCTGTTCTGTACCTAACATCCATCGGAACGCAGATTGCTCCAATTTTCGAGCAGGCTAAAAAGGTGTAAACGTATTCAGGACTCATGGGGAGAATTGTAGCTACTCTATCACCTTTCTTAACTCCGAGCTTCAGAAGTGATGCCGCAAGTCTGTCTACTTTCTCCTTTAGCTCACCGTAGCTGATCTCTTTGTCTTTGAATTTTATTGCCGGATACGTCTCATTCACTTCAGCCCAGTGGTCGAGATACTGCCAGAGGTATTCAAATTCCTGAATCATACGAGCAGTGGTTTCCAAATTATTTAAGGTTTATTATGAGCATTTCAGGTTTACATAAGATAAATTTAATAAACACAAAAAGAAAGAAAAATTAAAGTCTTCTTACCACGCCCTCTCCCTTCACGTTCACGTCTCCGACCCAGGCATCCTCTTGTTTTACAAAGGTAGGCATCAGCTCGAACTCTCCGCCGATCTTTATCTCTCCGGCTTTCATGTCTCCTCCGACGAATCCGCAGTTTCCGTGAATGACAATCGTCCCTCCCTTCATCTCTGTGCCAATGAAATCTCCAGCATTTCCCTTGATCTCTATCTCCCCGCCAGCCATCTTCTCTCCAATGTAGTTTCCGGCGTTGCCCTCAATGGTGATCTTTCCACCGCTCATTCCGGTAGCATCGCCGTAGTAGGCGCAGCCCACCAGGTTTGCGGCATCTCCCTTGACGACTATCTCTCCGTCCTTCATCTCTGCCCCAAGCCAGTCGTCCGCATCACCCTCTATGACTATTTTACCACCTGCCATGTATGCCCCGCAGTTCGCTCCAACACTCCCCTTGACGACTATTTCGCCATCACTCATCCTGCAACCGACCCACTTCACCCTGCTGAAGTCCCCGTCAAGGACGAGTTTCTTGTCGTCTCCCTCCTTTGTTATCTCAAAGAGTTCTCCCAGCTCAACCACATCTTTCCCATAGTACACCTTGAACTTCTTGATTTCTCCCACGTCCTTCTCTGCCAGGTCTGGTGTGAGTTCTGCCTCGACCGTCACAACAAACTCCGTCTTAGGTTTTATGATGATCACCTTTACCACCCCCTCAGATTACTATCCTCTCTGGTTTCTTCAACCATTCCTCCTCAACACCGTAGTTCTGAAGCTCCACGCTGTAGTACTTGAAGTAGTCCTCAAGGTCTGGCTTGATTGCTTCCATGTCCACTCTGCCCGTTGCATCGACCCAGTAGGTCTTGCCCCAGCACTCATCTACAAGCTCACCGTTCTTTGCCAGAATCCTACCGCTCTTTATCGTGTACTCTGCGGTCTTGAAGGCCTTGTAAACCTTCTCGAAGTCGTTTGAGGTGTCAATTTCAAGCGGATTCAGGTCGTAAATTGCGATGTCAGCATCTGCTCCAACACCGAGATGCCCCTTTTGTGGCAGACCGAGAATTCTCGCTGGCAGAGAGCGTGTCATGTGTATGATCTCTTCCAGTGTCTTCTCCGTGTCGATAGCGGGGAGGTTTGTGGCCTTCTGAACGAATGGGCTGACCTTCTCAAGCTCACCCTCTCTCATCTTCTTGCTCATTAGCATGGCCATGACGTACGGATACTCAGTGAAAGGTCCACCATTCGGATAGTCTGTTGTCAGAACAACCTTGTCGCTGTCAATCAGCAAACCTAGCTCCAGACCAATAGCCCACTGCAGCGCATGAACTGGATTCTTCGGCAGGTAAACAAGCGGAACTATTCCTGCTCCACCCTCAACCTCGCTGTCCTTGTTGCTCCACCTCGCTCCCGTCAGCTTGTGGAGTGTGAACTGGAATGGCGCGTCTCCCGTCATTGCAGTTGCGTGTCCGAAAATTGGCTGCCCCATGTCGATTGTTACGTTGTCCATGCTGTTCATGGTTTTAGCTATCTCCTCCGCACCACTCGAAACAGTCCTCCAGCTATCTCCAGCGTAGGCGTTGAACTGCACGTGCGTGACATGGAGAACCTGCCTTGCATCATTGCTGAATCCACCTGCAAGCTTTATGGTTTCGATGGTGGTCTCGTAGTTTCCTGGCACGCCAAGGCGGTTGCAGTGCAGGTGGACGGAGTGGTTCAGCTTCAACTCTTCGACTGCTTTAATGAGAGACGTGATTATCTCCCTCGGAGTGACATTAAAGCCGGGAACTTGATCATCGAGGCTTGTCACGTTTCCTCCATACATCCAGGCCTCAACACCACCCGGATTCACAACCTTAACACCGAATCCCTTTGTCCTCTCAAGCGCCCAGGCGATGAACGTCTTCAGCTTCTCGATATCCTTCGCCTCAACGTACTTGAACACGAAGTGCCAGTTTCCGAAGACCGGAAGGGCGGCTTTGTCGATCATCGGAATCGCGTCAAGCTCCTCGTGTGTGTGCATGGCACCGATTGGTGGCTGTGCAGCTTCAAATGAGGATGTGTAGCCCATCTTTGCATACTCGTAACCGATTGCTGGAGAGGTGAGCAGAACTCTACCAACAGCAGCCCTGAACTTATTTGCAATGTTCCTCACAACCCTCATCTCTTCAGGACGCATCGTTCTGCCCGTGTTTATCTTGCTGCCTGCTATATGCGCGTGCATGTCAACTCCGCCGGCAACCACGAGCTTGTTTGAGGCGTCGATAACCTTTACATCTTCTCCTTTTACCTCGCTTTCCTCAACAATTTTACCGTCCTTGACGAAGATATCCATCTTCTCCGCCTTAACCCCATTTTTGGGGTCGATAACAATACCATTTTTAATATGCAGTGCGTGATGCATTGACAATCACCTCTTAAGCTCCTCAACCTTCTCAAACAGCTTCTCCAGAATCTGCTCGTCGCTCCAGTAGCTGGTTTCCACGATCTTCTTGACTCTCAGCGGAATTCCGTCCATTCTGTATGCCGTCCCCTCTGCTTCAAGCCCCGCAACTGCTGAGGGAATGACGACATTCGCAACCAAGGTTGTCATGTTCGGGAACGGGTCGATCTGAATCACGGGGATGTTTTTGAGGTGTTTTACCGCTGCCTTCGGGAAGTGTGCCGCTGGGTCTGAGGCAATTACAAGGGCAGCATCGCAGTCTTTCCTCTTCAGAACCTCAACCGCTGAGAACTCGGCAGGAGAGAACCTCGGATACCCTCTGCTGAAATCAATTGCATACTGGTAACCAACCTCCCATGCGGGCACCTCTCCAGCACCAACAACGTTGTAGTGCCCTCTCATCGGCCAGATGACCCATCTTGTGTGGCGGTTGAGGAGCTGAATCAGCTTTACTGCATTTTCGATGTTCCTGTCTCTGCCCCTTGACTGTGTAACACCAAGACCGTAGAGAATAGCCCCATACTTGGCGTTCTTCATTGTCTCTGCAAGCTCAATCAGCTTCTCCTTGCTCACCCCTCCAACCTCATCCGGCACTGCATCAGCATTGCCAGAAATTATTGCCCTCAAAGCAGAGATTATCGGGTAGTCGTATCCGGGCTTGATCTGGATGAACTCATCTGCAAGCTTTGCCGTCTTTGTAGGCCTCACATCAACCACAATCACTTTCCTCTGCTTCCTGTCCTTAATCAGCAAACCTTTGGCTGAGATGGAATATCTCATTCCGTGTCTTGGGTGGGCCTCCATCGGGTTTGCTCCCCAAAATACCACAACATCCGCCCTGTTCTTTATCGCTCCCAGACTCCCGCCCGGAAGCCCCTCTTCAATTACTGCCAGTGTTCCGGGAGCGTGGCAGACACTTGCGCACTGGTCGTAAACGCCCCTAACTTTCTCCGTCAGAAGCACACCAAGTCTGATGGCCTCGTTAACTGTAGAGGCCCAGCCGTAAAGTAAAGGCTTCTTCGCATTGACGAGAATCTCAGCGGCCTTCTCGATGGCCTCCTCATAGCTAACCTCTTTCCCATCAATCATCGGAGCCTTAATGCGCTCCTTCTTCGAGAACTTGCTGCTTCCAAGCTTGCAGAGCCTCTTTGATTTGAACTTCTCAGTATCAAACTGCCCGTCGTCGCAAACACTCCCGCAAAAAGTACATATTATATTTTCTTCGGCCATTTAAATCGCCTCCAGAAGCTCTTTAACACTCAAAACCTTCTCGTCCGTTTTCTCTACAGTTCCTTTTACGCCCTTAAACTGCGGCATTCCTGTTCCGTCAGTTGCAGGGTCGATGACCATGTTCGCGTAGGGGCCCATTGGGATAAATACAATTCCTTTCGGCATGTCTCCCTTCTTTGCGAAAACAACTACCTCGCCAAACTCTGTTTTTACCTTTACTCTGTCGCCCTCCTGCAGTCCGAGAGCGTTCCAGTCATCTTCGCTTAGTTCAGCGTAATTGACGGCGTTGAAGTACTCTTCGGTTAGTTTTTCCTCAACAGTGGCCCCCTGATTGAGGGTTCTACCAGATATAACTTCCACTTCCAGCATGCTACCACCAAAAGTTTTTAGGGAAGTCTCAACAAATACTATTTAACCGTTCTCTTTTTGGCTGTGTCAATAAAGAATGGATTTTCAATGTTTTTTAATTTTAAACTCCCGTCGTAACATGGAAGTAAATATATAGTAAGATAAAATCACTCCAATGCTCATCAGCCCCAACCCCGGCTCGACGAAATACTGGAGCCAGAAGTTGTTGTAGGGATTGGGAGTGTATGGCTGAGCGGGATTTGCGAGCATGTAGAGGTTTACGGTAGAGGTTGCAAGCAGCAATCCAGCCATTGTGATCCACCCGGCAATTGAAGCAATCTTTGATTCTGTCAATGTAAGATAGGCAAGCAGCAGAACTGCTCCCCAGAACACGAGCAGGATGTGCCAGTGCCCGATGTTGTATGCCAGCTCGGCCCAATCCCATACTTCCGCCCTAAATTCTGGATTGAAGAACCTTGGTTTTCTGAGGCTGATTGCGACTATGGCTCCGGGTGCAGCGACAAACGCCCATATCCAGAGGTTTCCGAGTTTCAACCCCCAGTTTAACACACCCTTCGGGCTTTTTATCTCGTAGTTAGCGGTTCTGAACGACAGCATGAGTGTGCCGAAGATTAGAGCGAGTGCTGCTGGAGTGATTATCAGGTGTGCAATTTTTCCAAAAAACCACACAGAATAGGAGGCGAGAGCCATCACGGTTTCGCCAAAAATAACTGCGTATACTGAAATTTTCGTCCATTTTCCGGGCTTCAATTCCAGAATTTTTACTGATACCAAAAACACAAGGGCGAGTGAAAGAGCTATCATCGCATGAAGATGCCCGGTCATCGCCCTCCAGACTTCATTTTCCTCCGCTAAGTCAGGATTGAACCTGCTCTGAATTTTGGCTTCGAGAAAGCTCTCCGCTGTGGTGTGGTCTATAAAGCTGCTCCCAACCCACCCACCTATGAGCGCCCCACCCAGAAGCAAAATACCAGCGATTATTATCGCCCAGTCCAGCAGACTTTTTTCTCGCCTTAGAAGCTCGAAGAGCACGAGAAGGCTTGCTGAAAAAGCAACCGCCAATCCTGCGATGAAAAGCCCGTGCCAGAAGAAGGTGTGATCAATGTAAGAGTAGGTTATGGCTCCTATTGCGACCATCAGAGCCCCAATCAGCATGAGGTTAAGTGCATCAGTATTTAAGCGGTATTGCCTTACAATCAGCGCCACCGTGCCATACATCAGTATGATGAAGACCGCATGATAGTAGTGCGCAACTCTTGTAAGATAAAACTCCGCCATATCGGGGTCGGGATTAATTATCTCTGCACCTCCGTTTGAGTATCTCGAACCAGGCAACTCCTCAGGCAATCCCACCGCTTTCCTGAAGTCTTTAAAGGGTGGTGAGAGCAGAACACCAAATCCTATGATGATCACCGCTAATGTGAAGGCAATAAGCATGTGGTGCTCTGCTCTCATTTCGCCACCTCACTCACAACAACCCAGTCCCTTGCTCGCATAAAGTCCAGCAGCCATAACGAAGGCTGAGAGGAATAGCAGTGGATGGAGCAAGAACACGACAGTTTCAAAGGGCAGTAAGGGCTTCCCCGCCATTAGCGTTGCCAATGCTAAGCCACCAACTGATATCAGCAAACCACCAACGCTGACAACTATTGCTGTTGCAGAAACCTGCTTTCGCGCTGCAAGGATGAGTGGCAAGAATACAATGATGAGTCCGGAAATAGAGTGAACAAGCACCCTTGGAATTCTTGCCAGCTCTCCACCAACAGCTATGAGAATCAGCATTAAAACCACGAACGCGAGATAGTGCTTCCAGTATTCACTCCTGCTCGCAATTATTCCGGTAGCAAGCAGTCCCGGGTACAAAGAACCAAGATAAGGAGTCGCTGATAGTTGCAGAGCATCCAAACCCATCGTTGCGAGAGCAATTGTTATAATCAGGAAGCAAAGCGATGAGATTGCCCACAAAATCGCTGCCACATGTCTTGCTCTCGAATACAGCATAGCCGACACGCCCAAAAGCGCAAAAGCTGAAATAACCGTTACCCACTCTTCACCGGGAAACATATCTATCACCAAATTCAATTCGGTTAGAGTGAGGCATAACCTTTTTCCCGAAAATATTCGATGGTTGAGTTTCAAGAATTACTTTTATCAACTGCCTGCTGATTTATCCCAATGCTCTCAATAGCAATACCCTCCTCCTCTCTAATCAACGAGAGGGATGAAAAGATCAAGACATATAAGGTGGGCATGATAGCGAGAGCAGCGGCAGTTTTCAGAGTAGATGAGATAATAATATATTACGACCCAATACTTGATGAGTCTGACTTCATTGCCGAAATACTCGAATACCTCGAAACACCGCAGTATCTGAGAAAACAGCTTTTTCCTCTCAAAAAATCATTGAGGTATGCCGGTTTGCTTCCTCCTCTCGCCATCCCCTCCCACACGTCGAAACATTTAAAAGTCGGTGAAGTGAGGGAGGGCGTTGTAAGACACGTTGCCCCTGACGGGACGCGATGGGTGGATGTTGGCATCGATGCCCTGGCGCCCCTGAAAAGTGATGCGGAAAAGGGCGCCCGCGTGACCGTCAGGATCTGTTCGAAGACGCCGTTGCGGGTGGAAGAAGCGGAGCCCCAGGAGTATTGGGGTTACAGAGTGAAAAAGCTCCGGTTGGAGGAGCTCGTAAAGAGGGAAAATCTGGTGGTAACCTCACGAAAGTGTGAGGTTGTGAAACCACCAGCGTTAAGACGGGACGTTACGATCGTATTCGGAAATCCGGAAGAGGGTGTGTTTGAAATCGCGAAAAGGTTGGGGATCAAGATGGAGGCAGAGTGCTGGAATGTGGTGCCGAATCAGGGAACGAAAACCGTGAGGTTAGAGGAGGCTATCTTTGCGACTCTTTCACTTGTTAATTTTGCAGACTACTGGGGTGGTTTGGAATGAAGTATCACAGACCGAGAAGGGGTTCTTTAGCGTTTTCTCCAAGAAAAAGGGCAAAGAGCATCGTTCCGAGAATAAGGTCGTGGCCAGAGTGCGATACGGTGAGGATGCAAGGATTCGCAGGCTACAAAGCAGGGATGACACACGTGGTGATGATAGACGACAGAAAGAACTCTCCCACCTACGGTGAGGAGGTTGTGGTTCCCGTTACGGTAATAGAGACGCCACCGATGAAGGTTGCAGCGGTGAGGGTTTACAAGAAGACGCAGTACGGAATGCAGATTGCAGCAGAGGTCTGGAGCAACAACTTGGATGATTTCCTCGACAGGAGGTTGAATCTTCCCAGAAAGGAGCCCGATGTTGAGAAGCTCAAGAAAGCGGTTGAAAACGGTGCTTCGGAGGTGAGGGTTGTAACCTACACGCAGCCGTATCTCATCACGGGAGTTCCGAAGAAAGTTCCTGACGTTATGGAGCACAAAATTGGAGGAAATGTTGAAGAGGCTCTCGATTACGCAATATCCAAGCTTGGTGGCGAAATAAAAGTTTCCGAAGTTTTTGATGAGGGTGCGATTATCGATGTTATAGCTGTCACGAAGGGCAAGGGATTCCAGGGGCCTGTAAAGAGGTGGGGTGTGATTACGCTGGATGCAAAGCATGCGAGGAGCAGCAAGCACAGAAGAGTTGGGAACCTCGGCCCGTGGAACCCCCACCACGTGAGATGGACGGTTCCGCAGGCGGGACAGATGGGATTCCACCAGAGAACCGAGTATAACAAAAGGCTGATCAAGATAGGAGAGAACGGAGAGGAGATCACACCAAAAGGAGGTTTTCTGCATTACGGTGTAATCAGAACTCAGTACGTCCTTGTGACTGGTTCGGTTCCGGGGCCGGTTAAGAGGTTGATAAGAATGAGGGATGCAATCAGGCCACCAAAGGCGGAGTTTGATGGTGTGAATATCGTTTACGTAAGTACGACATCCAAGCAGGGGAGATGAGTATGAAGGCAAAGGTCTTGAGCCTGAAGGGAGAAGTAACAGAGGAAATAGAGCTTCCTGAGGTATTCTCGGAAGAGTTCAGACCAGACATAATCAAAAGAGCTGTGCTGGCCATTCAATCTCACCGCAGGCAGCCCTACGGGCCGAATCCGCTGAGTGGTGTTGACTACTCATGGGAGAACTGGGGACCGGGACATGGATACGCAAGAGTTCCGAGATGGAAGCTCGGCAGAAGGGCGGTAGTTGTTCCTCAGGCTGTTGGAGGAAGAAGAGCTCACCCACCAAAGCCGGAGAGGAAGTGGGCAGAGAAAATCAACAAGAAAGAAATGAGGAAGGCTCTTAGGTCAGCAATTGCCGCTACCGCCAACGAGGAGATTGTGAAGCAGAGAAACCACCTGTTTGACGGAGAGCTGCCAAAAATCGTGACCGATGAGATTGAGTCTGTAAATAGAACAAAGGACGTTGCAGAGGTTTTCAAGGCGATTGGTGTTTACGCTGATGTTGAGAGAGCAAAGGATAGGAAGAGGTACAGAGCTGGCAAAGGAAAGATGAGAGGAAGAAGATACGTCAAAAAGAGGAGTGTTCTGCTCGTCGTTGGCAGGGATGGTGGAGTTGTAAAGGCTGCGAAGAACTTGCCGGGTGTTGATGCAGTCCTTGTTAAGGACTTGAATGTAGAACTTCTCGCCCCCGGCTGCCATCCGGGAAGATTGACTGTATGGACGAAATCTGCAGTTGTATATCTGGGTGAGTGGTTATGCTGATTAAATGCTTCCTTGTAACGGAAAAGAGCGTTGCAGAGCTTGAGAAGAACGTTCTGACGGCAATAGTGGATATAAGAGCGAGAAAAGAGCAAATCAAGAGGGAGATCGAAAAGCTGTTCGACGTTGAAGTGGAGAGGGTGAACACGCTGATAACCCCAAAGGGTGAGAAGAAAGCCTACATCAAGCTGAAGCCCGATTATTCGGCTGAGGAAATTCTTTCCAAACTCGGAGTGTTCTGAGGTGGTGATGTATGGGTAAAAGAATAATCTCTCAGAATAGAGGAAAAGGAACCCCAACATACAGGGCTCCCTCTCATAAGTATAAGACAGACGCAAAGCTTCTGAAATTTGGAGAAGAGGTAATTGAGGCGAGGGTTATTGACATTCAGCACGATTCTGCAAGAAACGGTCCTGTTGCTCTGGTTAGACTCCCTGATGGTTCTGAAACTTACATTCTTGCAGTTGAAGGTCTTGGGACTGGTGATGTTATTTACGCTGGCGATCAGGTTGAGATTGCATCCGGGAACACGACTTATCTGAAAAACATTCCCGAGGGAACTCCGGTTTGCAACATCGAAGCTCAGCCTGGTGATGGTGGAAAGTTTATCAGGGCAAGTGGAACTTTCGGATTTGTTGTTTCAAGAGAGGCTGATAAGGTTCTCGTTCAGATGCCTTCTGGAAAGCAGAAGTGGTTCCATCCGAACTGCAGGGCGATGATAGGTGTTGTGGCAGGCGGAGGTAGAACTGATAAGCCATTCGTTAAGGCTGGCAAGAAGTACCATAAGATGAAGAGCAAGGCTGCAAAGTGGCCAAGGGTGAGAGGAGTTGCGATGAATGCCGTGGATCACCCCTTTGGTGGTGGTAAACATCAGCATGTTGGTAAGCCCAAGACTGTTAGCCGTAACGCTCCTCCAGGAAGGAAGGTTGGAAGTATTGCAGCCCGCAGGACGGGCGTGAGGAGGTGATAATGTGGCGTTAAAGAGTAAGGTTGTCAGACCGAGAGATTTCAAGTATCGCGGTTACACACTCGAAGAGCTTCAAAAAATGCCACTTGACGAGCTTGCAAAGCTTCTCCCGGCAAGGGAGAGGAGAAAACTAAAAAGAGGCTTCACCGAGCAGGAAGAAAAGCTCTTGAGAAAGCTCAGAAAGAAGGGACTGGCGAGGACACACTGCAGGGACATGGTAGTGCTGCCCGAGATGGTTGGAAAGGTTGTGTTTGTGCATAACGGCAAGGAGTTCGTCAGAGTGGAGATAAGGCCGGAGATGATAGGTCACAGACTGGGAGAGTTTGCACTAACCAGACGCTTCGAGAAGCACAGCGGTCCCGGTGTCGGTGCTACTAGGAGCAGTAAGTACGTGCCGCTGAAGTGATGCCTATGGCGAGAGTGAACTACGCTTACAAGCCTGAGGATGAAACGAAAGCTGCTAAAGCAATGGGCTACGAGATGCCAATCAGCTTCAAGCATGCCGTTGAAATCTGCAGGGAAATCAGGGGAAAGAAGATAGATGAGGCAATAAAACTACTTGAGGAAGTAGCTGAGATGAGAAGAGTCATTCCATTCAAAAGGCACAAGAAGAAGGTGGCGCACAGAAGGGGTTTGGAGAAGTGGTATGCAGGGAGATATCCGCAGAAGGCTGCGAAGTACGTTCTGAAGGTTCTCCAGAATCTCAGAGCAAACGCGGAGTACAAGGGTCTGGATATGGATAATCTGGTTATAGTGCACGCTCAGGCTCAGAAAGGGAGAGTTATTGAGAGATACATGCCGAGAGCGTTTGGAAGGGCAACTCCGAGATTTCAGCAGCTGACAACAGTAGAGCTTGTAGCAGAGGTGAGGTAATGGCGGTAGAGAGAAAGTTCGTTCAGGATAGGTTGAAGAAGCTGATGGTCAAGGAGTGGATCAAGGACGAAGTGAGGAGCGCAGGTTTCGGAGGAGTGGACATACTGCGAACCCCCCTCGGAACTCAGGTTACGCTGTTCGTTGAAAGGCCAGGACTGGTCATTGGAAAGGGGGGAAGGAGAATTAGAGCTTTGACGGAAAAGTTGAAGGACTTCGGTATCGAGAATCCCCAGGTTAGCGTTGACGAGGTTGAGAAGCCAGAATTCAACGCCCAGCTAATGGCTTCACTGCTTGCAAGGGCTCTGGAGAGGGGATGGTACTTCAGAAGAGCTGGCTACAGGTTCCTTTACAGAATCATGGAGGCTGGGGCGAAAGGCTGCGAGATTGAAATCAGCGGAAAGCTTGTTAGCGAGAGGGCCAGAACCGAGAAGTTCGTTGCAGGCACGATTATCCACACCGGAGATCCCGCTGAGAGCATGGTTCAGAAAGGCTTTGACATAGCCATCAAAAAGCTGGGAGTTCTTGGGGTTAGCGTGAGAATAATCCCACCCGATGTAACCTTGCCTGATGAGTTTGAAGTTAAGGATGTTAATGTGGAGCAGCTGAGGGGTGAAAGCGGTGAAGATGAAGGAGATAAGGGAGATGAGCAGGGAGGAGAAACTCAAGAAGCTGAGGGAACTGGAGCTTGAACTTCTCAAGCTCAGAACTCTCGTGAGGAGCGGCGGTGCAGTGGAAAACCCGGGAAGAATTAGCCTCATCAGAAAGGACATCGCAAGGCTGAAGACGGCATTATGCGAGGAAGGCTACAGGGTGTAGAAGTGATAGCCAGAGACTGGATTGGCCTGAAGGTGGAGGTTGTCGAGAGTCCAAACAAAAGTGAAGTGGGGATGAAGGGAGAAGTGGTTGATGAAACTCAAAACACGCTCAAAATAATGACTGAAAAAGGTTTAAAAGTCGTGGCGAAAAGAGGTAGAACCTTCAGAGTGTGGTATAAGGGTAAAATCATGAGGATAAAAGGTGATCTGATAAATTTCAGGCCGGAGGATAGGATAAAGAGAGGGTTGATGCTGCTTAAAAGAGCCAAAGGTGTGTGGATATGAGGGATATTGGTATTGACGTGAAACCTCCTGAAAGGGAATGTGAGGATAAAAACTGTCCGTTTCACGGCACGCTATCAGTGAGAGGGCAGTTGCTTCGCGGTAAGGTGGTTAAGACTTACGGAAAAACTGCAGTGATTGAAAGAGAGCTTATCAGATACGTTCCAAAGTTCGAGAGGTACATGAAGAAGAGGTCGAAGCTACACGCTCACAACCCAAGATGCATCAGAGCAAAACCGGGAGATATAGTCACGATTGGCGAGTGCAGACCGATTAGCAAGACGAAAAGCTTCGTGATTTTAGAGGTGGTAGGCAATGAAGGCAATAAGAGCTAACATTCCGAGGGCTTTGCCAACAGGAGCAAGGCTGGTTTGTGCAGATAACACGGGGGCAAGAGTGCTCGAGATCATCGCTGTTAAGGGTTACAAGGGTGTAAGGCGGAGATATCCTGCAGCAGGTGTTGGGGACATAGTTGTTGTTACGGTTAAGAAAGGCACTCCCGAAATCAGGAAGCAGGTGCACTATGCTGTTATTGTCAGGCAGAGAAAGGAGTACCGCCGCCCCGATGGGACGAGAGTGAAGTTCGAAGACAATGCGGCAGTAATAACAAACGAGAGAGGAGAGCCGAGAGGTTCTGAAATCAGAGGGGCTGTTGCAAGGGAGGCTGCAGAGCGCTTCGCGAAGATAGGTACGATTGCATCCGTTATAGTGTGAGGTGGTAAAAATGGCAGTTCCAAAGTCCAAGCAACCGAGGAAGCAGAGAAGATGGCTTTACAAGACGGCCAAGCTTCATGAAAGACACAAGCTTCTTCACACCACACTTTCGAAGGACCTCAGGAAGAAATACGGAAAGAGGGCGATAAGGGTCAGAAAGGGAGATAAAGTCAGAATTATGAGAGGTCAGTTTGCAGGCCACGAAGGAAGAGTGCTTGAAGTCGACATGAAGAGGTGCAGAATCACGGTTGATGGCGCCACCGTTACGAAGTCTGACGGAACTGAGGTTGCGGTTCCCATTCATCCGTCAAACGTCATGATCATAGACCTCGGTGAAGTTGACGAGGTCAGAAAGAAAATACTTGAGAGGTGATTGAGTTGCATCAGAAGAGACTTTCAGCTCCAAAAACATATAAAATACCGAGAAAAGTTTCAAAGTGGGTCGTAAAGCCCTCTCCAGGTCCGCACAACAAGGAAGCAATCCCGCTGCTTGTGCTTGTTAGAGACTTCCTTGAGCTGGCCGATACGGGGAGAGAGGCAAGGAGGATAATCTCGTCCGGTGAGATACTCGTTGATGGGATTGTGAGGAAGGATTACAAGTTCCCTGTGGGCCTTTTCGATGTTGTTACGATTCCGAAGCTGGAGAAGAGCTACAGAATTCTCTTCGACGAGAAGGGAAGGTACATTCCAAAAGAGGTTGAAGATGCCGACCTCAAGCTTTACAAGATAACCAACAAGACTCTTGTGAGAGGAGGAAAGGTTCAGCTCAACCTTTTCGATGGTACGAACATCCTTGGCAGCAATGAATACAAGACGAAGGATAGCATTCTTCTGAGAATTCCTGAAAAGGAGGTCGTTGACCACCTGAAGTTTGAGGAAGGCGCTCTCGTGATGATTACGGGTGGAACTCACGCTGGTGAAATAGGCAGGATCAAGAGCTACAAGATAGTTAGAAGCTCAGCCCCCAACTTAGTGACGGTTGAGGGTGAGGAGAGGGACATTACAACAATTGAAGATTATGTTTTCGTGGTGGGTAAGAAGGACAGTGACAAACCCGTGATTGACCTGGGGGTGTAAGCAATGCAGGCAGTCGAAGTTGAAAAGAAAGAGAATGAATTGAAGGAGAACCCGATGAGAGAAGTGGTACTGGATAAAGTCGTCATTAACATCGGCGTTGGTGAGAGCGGAGAGAGACACAAAAAAGCCTACAGCCTTTTAGAGGAGCTTGTTGGCCAGAAACCCGCCATAACTTATGCTAAAATGACGATCAAGAACTTCGGAATCAGAAAGGGTGAGGCGATTGGAATTAAGGTCACCCTTCGCGGTGAGAAGGCACTTAAGTTCATTAAGGATGCGCTCACCGTGAAGGAGAACAGACTGAGCAGAAAGTCTATTGGTGATGGTTATTTCGCATTTGGTATTGCCGAGCACATTGACCTGCCAGGAGTTGATTACGACCCCGATGTTGGAATTTTCGGGATGGATATATGCGTATCCCTGAAAAGGAGGGGCTACAGAGTTGCGAGAAGAAGGAGAAAGAAAGCGAAGATTGCAACATCTCACAGAGTGACCAAAGATGATACAATCCGCTGGCTTGAGTCTCTGGGGGTGATTGTAGAATGAAGAAAGAGAGAACGAAGGTTTTTGGTAGAGGGGCGAATGAGTGCAGGAGATGTGGAAGGAGGAGAGGCTTAATAAGAATGTACGGTCTGTATCTCTGCAGACAGTGCTTTAGAGAAGCTGCTGCCGAGCTTGGGTTTAAGAAGTACTGGTGATGGTTATGAGCGTCGATACTCTGTCTAATGCAATGATAGCAATAAAGAACGCTGAAATGGTTGGCGAAAAGAAGTGCGAGATAAAGCCAGCCTCGAAGCTCATCGGTAATGTGCTCAAAGTCATGAAGGATTACGGATACATCAAGGGCTTTGAGTACGTTGAGAATCACAGGGGAGGGAAGTTCATAGTTGAGCTTTCAGGGAACATCAACGATTGCGGAGCTATCAGACCAAGATTCTCATCGTCAGTTACAGAATACGAGATGTACGAGAAAAGGTATCTCCCCGCAAGGGACTTCGGAATTTTGATAGTCTCGACTACAAAGGGTGTTATGTCCCAGAAGGATGCAAGAAAGCTTAGATTAGGAGGTGTTCTCCTTGCTTACGTCTACTGAAGTTTACGAAGAAAGAGTTGTTGAAGTGCCGGAGGATGTGCAGATAACCATAGAGGGTGACAGCTTCAGAGGATACACGCTGAAGGCTGTCGGGCCAAAGGGAGAGAACACCAGATACCTGAAGTACAGAGGAGTTTTCATAGAGGTCGAAGACGGAAAAGTGAGGGTTTACACAACCTCTCCGAAGAAGACACACAAGGCGATTGTCGGAACCTTTGCAGGACACATTGAGAACCTCATAACCGGCGTCAAAGATGGTTTCGAGTATCATTTGAAGGTGGTTTATGCTCACTTCCCCATTAAGGTCAGGGTTGAGGGTAATGAGGTTATAATTGAGAACTTCATCGGTGAGAAACATCCCAGAAGGGCCAAGATAGTCGGAAGAGCACAGGTTGAAATAAAGGGTCAGGATATCTACGTAAGAGGGATTGACATAGAGGAGTGCGGCCAAACTGCAGCAAATCTTGAGCAGGCGACGAAAATTAAGCGAAAAGATCCACGTGTTTTCCAGGATGGAATTTACATCGTCAAGAAGCCCTGAGGTGATGATAATGGAGCAGAAAAGACTTCTTAAGGTTAGGAGAAGGCAGAAGGCAAGAAAGCCAGAGTTCAGAAGGTGGTGCTGGAACAAGAAGCTGAGATTGAGAAACAAAAGCTGGAGAAGGCCTAGAGGTCTGTTCAACAAGCTGAGAAGAAGATATGGGGGTAAGTGGAGTGGCAGAATTCCGGTAAACGTTGGATTCGGCTCTCCAAAAGCAGTGAGAGGTCTGCATCCGAGCGGTTATGAGGAAGTTCTCGTTTACAACCCTGCAGACTTGGATAAGATAGACAAAGAAAGACAGGCGGTCAGGATTGCATCATGTGTTGGAATGAAGAAGAGATTGGCGATTGAGGATAAAGCGAAGGAGCTGGGAATTAAGGTCCTCAATCCTTCAGGGTGATGATTATGGATTTGAGACTGCAGCGCAGACTTGCGGCATCTGTACTGAAGTGTGGTGAAAACAGGGTATGGTTCGACCCTACAGCACTGGAAGATATTGCAACAGCAGCAACAAAGGAGGACATAAGAGAACTTGTCGAGCAGGGTGTTATAAAGAGAAAACCCGTAATTGGTGTTAGCAGGGCGAGAATAAACAAGAGAAAGCTTCAGAAGAGGAAAGGAAGAAGAAGAGGCCATGGAAGCAGAAAGGGAGCCAAGGGAGCTAGAATGCCGAGGAAGAGGATGTGGATTCTCAGAATAAGGGCACTCAGAAAGGCGCTGAGGCAGATGAAAGCCGAGGGTGTTGTTGACAGGGCGACGTACAGACTTCTCTACAGAAAGGCGAAAGGTGGAGAGTTCAGGAGCGTTGCCCACCTGAAGAGTTATGTTGAGCAGATGAAGAGGTGATGAAATTGGCGAGAGGTCCGAGATACAAGGTTCCACTCAGAAGAAGAAGGGAAGGTAAGACGAACTACAGGAAGAGGTTAAAGCTCCTCCTTTCAAGGAAGCCGAGATTAGTGGTCAGGATTACCAACAGAAGAGTTATTGCTCAGATTGTGGAATACGCTCCCGAAGGGGACAAAGTAGTGGTTGGAGTCGATTCAACGATGCTGAGAGAGTATGGCTGGAAGGGGGACTTGAACAACACGCCTGCAGCCTACCTTACAGGAATCCTCATTGCCAAGAGGGCTCTTCAAAAGGGAGTTAATGAGGCTGTTCTGGACATCGGCCTCCACACACCAACAAGAGGGTCAAGAGTTTTTGCAGTGCTGAGAGGCGCTGTAGAGGGAGGACTTGACGTTCCCCACAGCGAAGAAGTTCTTCCGGATGACTCAAGAGTTAGAGGTGAGCACATCGCAGCTTATTACGAAATGAAACCTGAAATGTTTGGTGAGTATGAGAAAAGAGGATTAAAGCCCTCAGACCTTCCCGCTCACGTTGATGAAGTTAAGGAGAAGCTGATGGTGATATCATGACCGAGGATTGGGTGCCAAGAACAAAACTCGGGAGACTGGTTGCGGACGGAAAAATAAAGACCATGGATGAAGCCCTTGCGAGCAACCTTCCGCTGAAGGAGCCCGAAATAGTTGACGTGCTCCTTCCAGATTTGGAGGATGATGTTCTTGAGATTTCGATGGTGCAAAGAATGACCGACAGCGGAAGGAGGACGAAGTTCAGAGTTACCGCTGTTGTTGGCAACAGAAATGGCTACGTAGGAATTGGAACAGGAAAAGCTTCACAAGTAGCACCGGCAATTCAGAAGGCAATCAACAACGCCAAGCTTAACATCTTCAAAGTTCAGAGAGGTTGCGGCTCATGGGAGTGCGGGTGCGGTGGAGACCATTCACTTCCATTTAAAGTGACCGGAACAAGTGGAAGTGTAAGAGTCACACTAATTCCCGGGCCAAAGGGTCTTGGAATTGTGGCTGGAGACGTGGCGAAGAGAGTTATAGAGCTTGCTGGAGTGAGGGATGTCTGGAGCTTTACCAAGGGGCAGACAAAAACGACTGTAAACTTTGCAAAGGCAACCTATGAGGCATTGAAGAAGACAATGTACGTGAAGAGGTGATTGAAGATGTTTGCAGTTGTTAGGATGAGAGGAACAGTTGATGTGCATCGCAAGATAAAGGAAACGCTGAAAATGCTCAGGCTGCACAAGAAGTACCACTGCGTCGTTGTTCCGGACACACCTTCTTACAGAGGAATGCTTCAGGTTGTTAAGGATTACGTTGCGTTTGGCGAAATCAACGCAGAAACCCTTGCATTGCTTCTTAGGTTGAGAGGGAGGCTTACTGGAGACAGAAAGCTGACTGATGAGTATGTTAAGGAAAAAACTGGTTATGAGACCATTGAAGACTTTGCAAAAGCTGTTGTCGAGGGAAAGGCGAGCCTCAAAGACCTGCCGGATTTGAAGCCAGTATTCAGACTGCACCCACCGAGAAAGGGGATAAAAAACATTAAGTGGCACTACCCGAGAGGGAATTTGGGTTATCATGGGGAGGAAATTAACAAATTGCTTTACAAGATGAGGTGATTCTGATGCCAAAGAAGAAGGTGAAGAAGTTCCGCGGATCAAGAACCTTCGGCTGGGGAAGCCACAAGAAAAGAAGAGGAAGGGGTAGCAGAGGAGGAGCAGGAAATGCAGGTGTTCACAAGCACAAGTACATCAAGTTCGTCAAACTTGCAAAGAAGGGAGAGTATCTGTTTGGCAAGTATGGGTTTACAAGGCCAAAGATACTCACAAAAGAGTATCTTAACGTTCAGGCTGTAAGGGAAACTCTCAGGTGGCTCAAAAAGGAAGGAAGGCTTGACGACTACACCTACCGCTTCCTTTACTCAAGGCCTGAGCTAAATGCTGGTGACCTTGATGAAATCATCGACAGACTTGCGAGTCTGGGTCTGGCAGAAAAAGATGGGGATGTCTACAAAATAGACCTGACTGAACTCGGATACTCCAAACTGCTTGGTAGCGGAAGAGTGACAAGAAAAATCGAAGTTAAAGTCTTCGAGGCCACGCCTAAGGCTATGGAGAAGATAGAGGCTGCCGGCGGCAAGGTGGTTGCTGAGTAAAGGGGTTGGTCGAATTGGACTCAGTGATAAGAGCCTTACAACCTTATTTTGAGCGCATCCCCAGTGTTGAGAGGCCAAAGGGTCATGTCCACTTCAGAGAGAAATTTGCGTGGACTGCGGCCATACTTCTCCTGTATTTCATCCTCTCAAACGTTCCGGTTTTTGGCCTGTCTCCAGAGTCAATAGACATATTTGCCGCTTACAGGGCTCTTTTTGCTGGTGCTACGGGCTCTATTATAGCCCTTGGTATAGGGCCCATTGTTACAGCTTCAATTATCCTTCAGCTTCTTGTCGGAGCTGGTATAATACGTCTTGATTTAACCAATCCCGAAGATAGGGCCGCATACCAGGACTTCCAGCGCTTCCTCGTATTTGTAATGATAGCTGCCGAAGCACTTCCCCAGATTGCTGGAGGCCTTTTAAAGCCCGATTTAAGCCTTGCAGCCCAGCTTGGAGTCTCTCCAGGATTAATATCCTTCCTGATATTCATTCAGCTCTTCATAGGTGGAGTTCTTATCGTTTATATGGACGAGGTTGTTTCCAAGTGGGGTATTGGTAGCGGTGTTTCACTCTTCATTTTAGCCGGAATAGCTCAGTCCATCGTTATAGGACTTTTCAACTGGGTCATCCCACCGAACTCAAAGATGCCAGCAGGCATTATACCAAGGTGGATATGGATAGCTCAGAACTACCCGCTTGATCAGCTTTTCACCGGAAGCGGTCTTGCATTCCTGCTTATCCAAGGAGGAATTCTGGCTTTAATAACCACTGCTATAATAATCCTGCTCGTTGTATTCTTCGAAGGAACGAGAGTTGAAATCCCGCTCGCCCATGCAATGGCAAGAGGTGCAAGGGGAAGATTTCCAATAAAGCTTGTTTACGCCAGCGTTTTGCCCATGATATTTGTCAGAGCTTTGCAGGCGAATGTCGTAGCCTTTGGTCAGCTTCTTCACACAAGAGGAATAACGATTTTCGGGGAATTTGTGAATGGCAAAGCTGTCAGCGGGTTGATGTTTTTCCTGCAGCCAATAAGAAGTCCATACGACTGGGTACCAGCGCTGTTCAAATCTCAAGGGGCTGCATTTGCATCGATTCCGGACTGGATGATAATTCTGCACCTCATCGTTGACGCCCTGATATTAGTAGTTGGTGGCATACTCTTTGCCTGGTTCTGGGTCGAGACGAGCGGAATGGATGCAAGAACTGTCGCATCCCAGATAGCCAAGTCAGGAATGCAGGTTCCGGGGTTCAGAAAATCACCTCAGGTACTTGAGAGAGTGCTCTCCAGATACATCCCAAAGGTCACGGTTCTTGGTGGGGCAATAATCGGCATCCTGACTCTTATCGCAAACATGCTCGGAACAATTGGAAATGTCAGCGGTACAGGTTTGCTGCTGGCAGTTAGCATCGCATACAGATTCTACGAAGACTTGGCGAAAGAGCAACTCACTGAAATGCACCCGCTCATCAGAAGAATGCTCGGTGAAGAAGTATGAAGCAGGTGATTTCAAGGTTCGTAATGATACTTGGAGCTCTCCTTTTTATTGGAATACTGTTCAGCAGAGACTTTCGCCTCGAACTTGGACTGATTGTGGAGTCAGTGATGTTCCCTTTCTCTTCTTACCCATTCCACATCGTTATCCTGATAATGTCCATTCTCACTGGCATATATTCGAACCTCATTCAGAAATATACCATAAACCACAGAAGGTTGAGAGAACTGCAGGAGATTATGAGAGAGTACCAGAAAGAATACATGGAAGCGACGAAGCAGAACAACCAGTTCAAGCTAAAACAGCTTGAAGAAAAAAAGCAGGAAATTCAGCAGCTTCAGAGTGAAATGATGTCAATGCAATTCAAGCCGATGTTCTACACCTTCGTCGTTACAATCCCGATTTTTGCCTGGCTGTGGGAGAAGGCATCCGCAAGCTATGAGCTTGTCACCGGTTCAACGAGCTATGGTAACCTTACTACAAAGCTTCCAGAAACTTTTTTGAAAACCCTTAATCCAGACCTGTATATCATAAACTCACCGTTTTTAGGTCAGATCCATGTTGTAACACCGGTTCTAGTTTTCCCCTGGTGGCTTTTTTGGTATCTACTTTGTTCAATAACCTTCGGTCAGATCATAAAAAAGGTCTTGAAGGTTGGTGTTTGACATGAAAATAACCATTTCCGGACCTCCTGGGAGTGGTACAACGACTGTTGCGAAAATTGTCGCTAAAAAGCTTGGACTAAAGCTCATCTCCGCCGGAGACGTCTTCAGACAGCTGGCAGCAAAAAAAGGGATGACTGTCGAAGAGTTCAGTCAGTATGCAGAAGAGAATCCAGAGATAGACAGACTCATAGATCAGACACAGAAGGAGATGGCGGAAAAGGAGAGAGAAGTTGTGGTTGAAGGTAGACTTTCAGGCTGGTTCGTGAAAAATGCTGACCTCAAGGTCTGGATTTTTGCCGACCCCGAGATCAGGTATTCGAGGATAGCGAATAGAGAGGGAAAGGATTTGGCCGCTGTAAGGCAGGAAACAAAATTGAGGGAAGAACTCGAAAAGAGGAGATACTGGAAGTTCTACAGCATTGACATCGACAACTGGACAATTTACGACCTCATAATAAATTCAGGAAGCTTTGACGCTGAAGGAGTTGCGGATTTAATATTAAAAGCAGTAGAGGTTAAAAAAAATTAAAGTTGATCAAAAGTGATAACCCTGAGTGATGTGGGAACCTTAACTACACTTCCAAGCCTGACTCCAACAATGTAATCAAACTCCTTTTTCGCTGCAAGGTCGATAAGCCTCTGTGTGATAATGCCGTCAAACACTATTGCGCTGCCCTTCATGTTGTTTGTTTTCAGGATTTTTACGAGATCCCTAACAGGAACCTCCTTTATGACGTTCAAGTTCCTGTCAAGAACCCTTGCAGTCAGTCTACCCTTCACAGATTCTGTATGCTTCCTGAGAACGTCAGAAATGCCCTCTTTTGGCTTTTCCTTTTCCGCTGTTTTCTCCTTCTCCTTGCTCTCTCTTGCTTCCTTTTTCAGTACGTGAAGCTGCTCAACTGGCACCTTGTTCCTGAGAGACTTCAGAATTTCCTTCTGCGTTAACTCTTCAACCTCTTTTCCCTCCGGCGCTCTTGCTACGTAGTCAACTTCAGCAACCTGCAGCAACTCCTTCAGAATCAGGTCTCCACCTCTATCTCCGTCGAGAAATGCCGTAACGGTCTTCTTTTTGCTGAGCTCTACGATAGTTTTTGGAATGTTCGTCCCCTCTACAGCAATCACGTTCTTGATCCCATGCTTCAGCAGGTTCAGCACGTCAGCCCTTCCTTCAACGACGATTATCGCATCCGATTCGTCAATCGCCGGTCCTGCCGGAAGCTTTTCCTCTCCATATTCCACAATCTCGTCAGCCCTTATCGCCTGCCTTACGATTTCTACTATTTTCTCAGACTCAATTTCTGGCTCCTCAAAGTGCTCCCTTAGGATATTCATGGCTCTCTCTACGATTCTCTTTCTCTTGCTTGCCCTCACATCTTCGATTTTCAGCACTTTAATCCTTGCTGAACACGGTCCAACTCGCTCAATCGTCTCAAGTGCAGCGGCAAGTATGGCAGTCTCGACCTTATCGAGGCTTGATGGTACTTTTATTTCTCCAGTGCTCCTTCCTCCCTTGCTCTCTATCTTTACCTCTATCCTCCCTATCCTGCCTGTCTTCTGAAGCTCTCTCAGATCCAAGTCACCGCCGAGCAATCCCTCTGTCTGGCCAAATATAGCTCCCACTACGTCAGGACGTTCGACAACACCTTCTGCTTCTATTTCAGCGTGAATTAAGTATTTCGTAGTGTCGTTAGCTTTCATAGTTATCATACCTCCTTTAATGTCAGATGACATCCAGATAAAATTCGTACTCGCCTTATAAATAGTTATTGCAGATCAGGAAGAGTTGAGAATCTTGTTTATGAGCTCAACCACATCCTTTCTGGTGAACGGTTTCTTGAGGATGTAATCCGCTCCAGCCTCCTGAACCCTCTCTCCCTTAGAACTCGCGTAGGCAGTAATTGCAACAATTTTCGCTTCAGGATCGATTTTCTTGATTTCGGATGTAGCCTCAATCCCATTCATCAGCGGCATCATTATGTCCATCAGCACGATGTGTGGCCTTTCTTTTTTGTAAAGCTCAACGGCTTCCCTTCCGTTCGAGGCTTCTATCACTCTATAATCTTTTAGCATTATTTTAAGAATTTCTCTCATGGCAATTTCATCATCAACGACCATAATCTTGATCATTCCCCAACACCTGTAAAAATTAGATTTTAAGAATTTAAAAACCTTAGCAATTCCGACACCTTTTTGTAGTGAAGCAATACCAAATCTTTAAATGAAGACAGCAGTGATTTCAATATACAAAAATGCTAAATTTCTTGAAGAGAATATCAGGCTTCTAAAAAAGGAGGGTTTTGACGTAATTCTCGCTGTCGATGAACCAGAAGATGATGTATTTGAGATAATGAGAAAATACAACCTCAAAGCTACGATAAGTGAGAAGAGAAGGGGAAAATGGAGGGCTCTGAATGACGCCGCAAAGATGGCCAATGGCGAGCTGTTGCTGTTCCTGGATTCGGACACAGTAATCAACAATCTTTCCGGAGTAAACGGTGCAGACGTTGTTGAAGTTGTTAAAGAGGTAAAGGGAGAGGGATTGCTTGAAAAACTCGTCGCGGTAGATTATCTTGTCATGGCAATGTGTGCCAAGCTGGCATCAAAATTTGGCTCATGTCTTGGAGTGGACGGTGCGGCTTTTTTGATAAAAAAGCGAGTCTTTGAGGAATTGGGAGGGTTTAAAGGCAAGGTAAACGAGGATACTGAACTTGGCGTGAGGGCAGCATTGAGGGGGTACAGGTTTGCAGTTTGCGGAAAGGCCTTTACAGCCTCTCCAAAGACCTTTGGGGAGTGGTTCAGGCAGAGAGAGAGGTGGAGTGTCGGCGGAGCGGAAGTTTTCGTTGAAAACATTTTTGCAATCCTCCTGAGACCTCGCTTGTGGGTGCCGTATCTGGTGCTCTTCTATCCTGCAATTTTCGGTTTGATAGTGTCATTGTTTTTCACAGAGAGCTACATCGCAAAGCTTCTTTACCTGATTTTGCCATTCTTCGCTCTGCTTACGCCAAAACTCGCTTCGGTGGCAATGCTGGCCGTTTACGAATTGGAGAACCTGAGAAATTTGATTGCCGGACTGATGTCTTTCATCGCCTGGTCAGTTATAATTCTGGCTTGACTACAGGATAGACCTTAAAGTCCTGCCGGTCTATTACTTTGTCTACTCTCCCCTCTGGACGATAATCTGCCTTGTGTCGTTACTAAGGGTTGTGTTTGCAAAGGTTAGAGGTAGAAAAATAGAACTGAAAGACTGGGTTGTTTAGAATTAACCCCTCAAGCTCTTTGTAGCCTCTGCAACCTCCACGATTCTCTTTGCAAGAGCCTTTGCAGAGTTAATTGCAATTTCATCCTTTTTCACGCTTCTCCATCCTGCATCTCCCTGAATAACGCCTACGGGGAACGTTCCGGTAGTTATGGGATTCTCGACTATTGAGACTGGAATCATTGCCTGACCAAGTGCATAAACCAAGAGGCTCATCGCTGCATACTCAGCCCCTCCATGTCTGAGGCCTGAAGTTACTACAGGAGCAAAAACTCTGTTTCTCAGCTTGTAGTTCCCCATCCTCGCCATCCTGCTCCTGTCAATTAGATTCTTAACAATTCCTGGGACATTTCCGAAGTATGTTGGAGCACCTATGATAATCGCATCCGCTTCCTGCATTTTTTCAAGAACCTTGTAGATGTCGTCCTTCTGGCTACACTCTCCTTTAAGGCAGGCGTCACAGCCCTTACACTCTCTAATCTCGTAGTCCTTCAGATGGATTATCTCCACCTCATGGCCGAGTTTCTTAACCTCTTCTGCAATCACTTCAAGCAAGAACAGCGTATTTCTTTTGTTCGGACTTCCGTTTATTGCAAGCAGTTTCATAGGAGCGGTAAATAAGGGGAGTATTTAACCTTTTTTAAAGTGAGGAAACAATTTTTATCGATTGCCTTATCCCCTCTTTCAATGCTTCAATGTCATCCTCTATCCCTGCCTCAACCTTGAACCTGTCAATGTCGAAGCAATACTTGTAGATTTTTTCAATTTCTTCCCTATTCAAAAACTTTCCCGACCTGTTTTTTGCTGAAATCAGCTCGAAAAAAAGGTCGTTCATACTGTTGTATTCCATTGCTTTCTGGTCTTCTATCCACTTTTGTGGACTCCACTCCTTGTCTTCTTCATGTCCGAGACAGAATTCTTCTCTAAGCAGGTAATACTGCACTTCTTCCCCAACCCTGACCCTTGCAAGCGGGTAAAGTCTGCACGGAGTGGGACGATGAGGGTAGATGCTGCAACCCTTGTCAGTAACGAAGGGGCATCTTTCATCCACCATCTTCAGCACTATCACTGGCAGTCCTGTTGCCATGCCGACGTGTCTTGAAGTGTACCTTTCCAGAAATTCTGTTGTTGTTATCTCCAGCCCCCTTGCCATCCTTAGAACGTCGTAGGGTGTTAGAGCAAGGTTCAGATTCTTACAGCATTCATTAAAACATTTTATTCCAGGATAACACGCAAAGTTGAACTTGTCAACAGGTTCGAGTTCTTGCATGGTAAAAGAAAAAATTAGAGCCCGACAAAATCTTCAGGCTTTGGCATTTCAAGCTTCAGACCCTTCCTTTTCCTAACTTCCATAACGAAATCTTGGAAAAGATTCTGCGGGACGAGCTCAAATCCTGCATGCTCAGTGCTCCAGATTGCCTTTCCAGAAGTCGCACCTCTTATGGCTCCAGCGAATCCGAACATCTCTTTAACAGGGGCTTTTGCAATTACGGTTACCATATCCCCTTCAGTTTTCATTTCGAGTATCTGGCCCCTTCTACCCTGAATTTCTCTCGTAACTGCACCCATCATATCCTGTGGGACTGTAATGAATATCCTCTGGTACGGTTCAAGGAGTGCCGGCTTTGCCTGCAGTATTGCGGCAAATATAGCTGATCTCACTGCAGGAATAACCTGTGCCGGCCCTCTGTGCACGGCATCTTCGTGGAGCTTACAGTCAACCAACTTCACCTTTATTCCCATACATGGCTCTCTCGCCACAGGTCCTGCTCTCATTGCCTCTCTGAATCCCTCGAGGATAAGTTCCATAGTCTCGTTGAGATACTGAATACCCTTTGTGACATCACAGAATAGGTTTCCTTCATAGTACTCTTCCGCCCCTGCAGCCTCCTCACTTGCAAGCCCGGCTTCCTGCAGAAGCTTTCTCCTCTCCTTCTTGTCCATTTTCATGTCAACTATGCCCTCTTTGAATAGCTGGATTACCTTCTCTGGCAGTGGTTCAACGACAATGTAGAACCTGTTGTGCTTGTTAGGTGATTTACCCTCAACAACGGGTGAAGTATCAGTGACAGTCTCTCTGAACACAACAATTGGCGGAGAGGTGATTACATCAAGCTTGTAATCTCTTCTGATTCTCTCAACCTTGACCTCGAGATGCAGTTCACCCATTCCGCTTATCAGATGCTCTCCAGTCTCCTCGTTCAGAGTGATGTGGAGCGTTGGATCCTCCTTTGCGAGCTTCCTCAGCACCTCAATAAGTTTCGGCAAATCCCTTGGGTTTTTGGCCTCAATTGCCATCGTTACAACGGGCTCGCTGTAGTGCTTTATGCTCTCGAAGGGCGTTAAGTTCTCAACTGTAGTGCACGTTGAACCGGCAACAGCATCTTTAAGTCCTACAACTGCAACAATGTTGCCTGCGGGAATCTCATCAACCTCAACTCTTCTCGGTCCCATATAGAGACCAACGGTCTGGATTCTATTCTTTGCCTTTCTGTCGACTATGTAAAGCTCCATACCCGGCTTTATCGTTCCGCTGTAAAGTCTACCAACAGCAATCTCCCCCGCCTGAGGCTCTACAACGATCTTGGTAATCATTAACGCCACTGGCCCCTTCGGGTCGCAGTTTACCATCGCCTTACCTACTTCGCTGTTGATATCTCCCTTCCAGATAACGGCTATTCTCTCCTTCTGAGCCTGTATTGGTGATGGCAGATGCCTTATAACCATGTCGAGGACGACCTGATAGAGCGGGCTCTTCTTTGCCAGCTCCTTAACCTTGCCCTCTTTGATGTGCTCGTAAACCTCCTTGAAACCGATTCCTGTTTTCTTCTGGGAAGGTACGCTTACAGCCCAGTTGTAAAGTGCAGAACCAAATGCTGCACTTCCGTTTGCAACATCTATCTTCCACTCCGAATACTTGTCAGGCCTCATTGCCTTGATGAGTTTGTTGACTTCAGTGATGACCTTTATCAGCCTCTCCTGCATCTGCTGCGGTGTGAGTTCAAGCTCCTTTATGAGCCTGTCAACCTTGTTTACGAATAGGACTGGTTTAACGTTCTCCTTCAATGCCTGCCTCAAAACAGTCTCGGTCTGTGGCATCACTCCTTCAACGGCATCAACGACTACAATGACACCGTCAACAGCTCTCATTGCTCTTGTAACGTCTCCTCCAAAGTCCACGTGTCCTGGAGTGTCTATGAGGTTGATCAGGTAGTCCTTTCCTTCATACTCGTGAACCATTGAAACGTTTGCCGCGTTGATTGTAATTCCTCTCTCCTGCTCCTGCTCGTCGAAATCAAGATAAAGCTGCTGTCCTGCAAGCTCCTCGCTAATCATTCCCGCTCCGGCGAGAAGGTTATCACTCAGAGTTGTTTTACCGTGGTCGATGTGAGCCACAATTCCTATGTTCCTTATGAACTCCGGTTTCCACATTAACTCTTTAATCTTGTCTACTTTCTTTGCTCTGGCCACTAAAATCACCTCGCTGACTTAGCCACTCTCTCAACTTCTTCCTTCTTCGCAACAGCATAGCTTCTGCTCTCGTTGTTTGCGGCAGCGATAATTTCATCAGCTAAACACTGGGCTATGCTTCTCTTTGATTTAAACGCTGCCCTTCTTGCCCCCTCAGCGATATTTCTGAGGGCTATATCAACTCTCCTCGAGCTTGAGGTGTCTACAGCTTTGGGAACGGCTATACCGCCGTATTTGAGCCTTACAACCTCTTCTCTTGGCCCCGCATTGATAATCGCATCAACAAGAAGCTGAATAGGGTTCTTCTTTGTCTTTTTCTCAATAATTTCAAAGGCCTCTTTAACGATATTGTATGCGAGAATTTTCTTTCCTGTGTTGTGTCCCTTCCTCATTACCTTGTTAATCAGTCTTTCTACGATGAAAACTTTCTGCTTAGCAAATGGAACGTTCGCATGCCTCCCATGGTTGTGCGGTACATACTTTGGCTCAAGGCAGATGTAGCTCTCCAGTGCAGGGTCGCCTATTTGCACCTCGCCCGGATCGTATTTGCCAAAAACCAGCAGTTCTTCCTTTGTAAAGCCGTATTTCATACCTTCACCTCAGCCTCTTCTCCTTTCTGCCCCTTACAAGCTCCTTGAGGCTGGTGTTGTTGACCTTGACCACCTTATACCTCACTCCGGGAATGTCTCCCATGCTCCTTCCCATTCTTCCTCCGATTTTCTCTACGATCACTTCATCGTGCTCATCAATGAAGTTTATTGCTCCGTCTCCGGGACAGAAGGCCGTGATCTGCCTACCGTTCTTGATTAGCTGAACCCTGACAGCCTTTCTGATGGCTGAGTTGGGCTGCCTCGCCTCAATTCCAATCTTCTCCAGCACTATTCCTCTCGCCATCGGCGCTCCTTCAAGCGGGTCCGCCTTGGCGGCAAGACCAAGTGCTCTCCTGACGAATCTCCTGTCACTCCACCTGAACTTCTTCCTGTTTTCCATGAGCTTTCTTGCTGCGAATAATCCTCTACCCATATTTCATCACCTTACTATTACATCTTCAATATCGTGATGCCTCTTAGCCAGTTCTTTGGCTTTATTAATGTTTTTGCCACCTTTTCCAATCACTATTCCTTTTAAATCTGGACTTACACTAACTACTGCTATTTTCGCACCGTCTTTCTCCATTAATTTGACATTGACCTTAATGGGTTTAAAAATATTGGCAATAAACTCTGCCGGGTCTTCTGAGTGTTCGATGATTTCGATTCGCTTCCCTATGAGTTCCTTCGCCCTTTCTACGTTAATGCCACCTTTGCCTATTGCAACGCCCATGTGGCCCCTTCTCACAACAAAAACCACCTTGTCCTCGTAGACCAAGCAGTCCTTGACACTCGCCCCTGTAAGATTTTCAAAAAGAGTTAAGTATCTGATGCCGTCCGCTGACAGTTTAACGCCCATGCTGAACCCCCGAAAAGATTAGATCTCTTCCGTCACAGCCATAGCAGCAACGCTGAATGGTTTTCCGCAAAGTGCTCCGAGTTCCATGTTCGTTCCGTCGTAGACCAGTATCTTGACGTCGTAGCTCTTTATCTTCTCAAGCACGTCTTCTGGGCAGTTAGATGCCACAATGACTGCCTTTGCCTCTCCCTTCTGCAGTGATTTAAGAGTGCTCTTACTACCGAGCCTGTATCCTCCGGTTTTCAACACGGTCTTTATTATCGCCTCAACTTCTGTCATTTCTTACCCCCCATTTTTAATACAAGTTCCACATCTCCTGTTCCAAGCTTTATAGGCTGCCCCACAATTATATTTTCGGTTATGCCCCTCAAATGGTCCTCTTCGCCTCTAACGGCAGCATCAAGCAGATTGTTGACCGTCATTTCGAAGGCAGCCCTCGCTAAAATGCTCTGCTTTTCTCCGGCAACACCATGCCTTCCGATCTGCCTCAACTCTCCGTCTGCGGTCATAACGTCAGCCACCAGCATTATGTGCCTAACGTCAACCTCAAGGCCCTGCTCCTCAAGGGTGTCGAGGGCCTCCTTTATTATGGCGTTTCTTGCCGCCTCTATCCCAAGCACCTCATATATCTCGTATATGTTGTTTGTGGTTGTTCGGGCAAAGTCCACACCCTTTACCCTCATTATTTTCTTCAAATTGGAGCCCTCAGTATATAATACATATTCATCATCCTCTTTCCTTATGATTACTCTCCTGATCTCCTTGAGTCCCATTATGACAGTGTCCTTCAGCTTGTCAAAGGCGGCCATTAAAGCCTTGTATGATGGCTCGGTAATCTGAACTGAGAGTCCCTGTTCAGTTTCCTCTACCTCCACCTTAAGGGCTTTTTCTATCTTTTTCTTCAGGTCCTCAACTGTGAGCCCTTTTCTCTCCAACGCTCTCTCGTCTGGCTTGACTATTATTGTAAATCTCCTTATGTCTACTTCAATATCGGCTACATCCTTGACATAAGTGGCTTCAATCCTGTTTGCAACTTCCCTGGCCTTTTCCCTATCTTTTGCATATTCTGGAAGGAGTCTGATGGTCATCATTGGTGTTGATGGATTCTTCCTCACGTCAAGGATTTCTATAAGTCTCGGAAGGCCGAGGGTGACGTTTATTTCAGCAACACCAGCATAGTGGAAGGTTCTCATCGTCATCTGAGTGCCAGGCTCTCCTATTGATTGGGCTGCAACAATCCCCGCAGCCTCACCGGGCTCCATAAGGTTTGCGAGATAGGCCTGAAAACATTTTTCAATAACTTTCTTTGCTTCAGTTTTTTTCAAACCATGCCTCTCAAGTTCGGCTTTTATCTCCTCTTTAACCGCGGGAGGAAATGGATAATCTTTCAACAATGAGTCGTAATTTACCTTGCTCATTTCTTCACCTCCCCGACAACTTCCCTTATGATTCTTCTGATGTCAACAGGTCTTCCCCTGAAGCTTCTCATCGGATCAACCCCATCCTCACCGTATCTGAACTGCACCAAAGCCCCTGAAGTCTGCTCTCTCACTGTTCCGTCGTATTCAACCTTCAAATCCTGCAGAGCGTTAATCATTCTCCTCTGGAGGTATCCAGACTGAGAGGTTCTGACGGCAGTGTCAACCAAACCTTCTCTTCCACCTGCCGCATGGAAGAAGAACTCAACAGGAGATAATCCCCTCTTGTAGCTGCTTCTGACAAATCCTCTCGCCTCTGCTCCAAGATCTCCTTGCTTGAAGTGGCTCAGAGTTCTGTTGGTGTAAGTGTAACCTCTGCTTATCCTCTCTCCTCTGACCGACTGCTGGCCGATGCAGGCGGCCATCTGGGTCAGGTTGAGCATCGAACCTCTTGCCCCGCTCACGGCCATGATAACCGCGGCGTTCTCCATACCGAGGTGTCTCTGGGCTATCTTTCCTGCCCTATCTCTCGCTCTGCCGAGAACCTGCATTATCCTCATTTCGAGCGTCTCCTCAATACTTCTTCCGGGCATTGGCTCTAAATCTCCTTTCCTGTAGGCATCTATCAATCTGTTAACTTCATTTTCAGCTTCCTTAAGCACTTCCTCGATCTGCTCCGCAGCTTCAGGCGGGATGTCCTCATCATCTATTCCTACAGTAAAACCGAGCTTGCTAATTATTCTGATTGCGAGCTGTGTCATGTCGTCAATGAACTTCTTCGTTCTCTCTTTTCCGTATTTCCTTGCTATTTCATCAATTACTATTCCTTTAAACGCTCCAACAGCCTTCTCATCAATCGTGCCCTTCAGCAGCTTCCCGTTTTCTATGATCACATAGGCATCATACTCACACTCAGCCCCTTTGCACTCCTCACAGCCCTGACAGATTTCCGCCTTAAATTCAAGCGTTATATCTGGAAGAATGAAGCTGAAAATTTCCTTTCCGGTGTACTCATCTTTCACAGGGATTTCGGAGACATCCAAACTTCTCAGAAGCTCCATTGCCTCCTCTCTGGTAAACTTCTTCTCACCTCTCGTGAGCAGATATAGACCGCTGATGTGGTCGTGAATTCCTCCAATAATCGGCCCTCCAAATCTTGGAGAAAGGATGTGCTCCTGCACCGCCATCAGAATCTTTGCCTCCGCCTGCGCTTCAAGGCTCTGAGGGACGTGCAGGTTCATCTCATCTCCATCGAAGTCAGCGTTGTATGGTGGGCAGACTGCAGGATTGAGCCTGAAAGTCTTGTAAGGCAGCACTCTCACGTAGTGAGCCATGATGCTCATTCTGTGCAGTGAAGGCTGCCTGTTGAACAGCACGATGTCTCCATCCATCAACTGCCTCTCAACAATCCACCCCGGCTCAAGCTTTTCAGCTAACTCCTCTTTGTTGGACTCAATAACCCTGATTCTCCTCCCATCTGGCCTGACTATGTAGTTTGCTTTCGGATGCTCGCTTCTGAGTACGAACTCCCTCGCTATGTCGATGTTCTGATGTGTTACATAAATCGGAACGGTAAGTTCTTGGGCAATCTCCATCGGCACGCCAACCTCATTGATGCTGAGGCATGGGTCTGGGCTGATTACAGTTCTCGCTGAGAAGTTAACACGCTTTCCTGAAAGCGAACCTCTGAATCTGCCCTCCTTCCCCTTCAAACGCTGAGCCAATGTTTTTAGTGGCCTTCCGCTGCGGTGCCTTGCTGGAGGGATGCCGCTAACCTCGTTGTCAATGTACGTGGTGACGTGGTACTGCAAAAGCTCCCAGAGGTCCTCAAGTATCTGCTGCGGTGCGCCAGCCTCTTTATTCTCCATAAACCTCTGGTTAATTCTGATTATGTCAACAAGCTTGTGTGTCAGGTCATCCTCACTCCTCTGGCCGGTTTCGAGAATGATTGACGGCCTTACTGTAACTGGAGGAACGGGGAGAACTGTAAGAACGAACCACTCAGGGCGAGTTGCCTTCGGGTTGAGGCCAAAGGCTGGCAGGTCATCATCAGGGATTTTTTCCAGCCATTCCCTAACATCCTTGGGCGTCAGCCTGTGTTCTCCGAGGTAGAAAAACGTTGGTTTGTCGAATTTGACTTCAATCTGCTCCGCTCCGCAGTGTGGGCATTTCTTCGCAGCTTTTGTTAGCCTGAAAACTTCTTTAACAACATCTTCGTAGCTCTGATTGAGCTCCCTCCTCCTTTCAATTTCGGCTATGAACTTATCTCTCCTCTCATCTTTAAGCAGAATCCTGCCACACTCGCTGCACGTTCCATTCAGCAGTCTTGCGATCATCTTTGCATAGCCGACATGTATGACGGGTGCGGCAAGCTCAACGTGGCCGAAGTGCCCCGGACACTCTCCAGCCTTGCCTCCGCAGGTCTTGCATCTCAAACCTGGGTCTATTACACCGAGTCTGGTGTCCATCAGTCCTCCATCTATCGGAAAACCGTCATCGTCATACGTCTCAGGAGTAATGATCTTCACGACGCTCATTCTCCTGATCTCCTGAGGAGAAAGAACCTCAAATTTGATAGCGGAAATTCTTTTTGGGACCATTTTCACCTCACCTCATGCTCTATCCCCCAAAACTATCCTTGGAGCAATCATCATAGATTTTAACTCATCCAGAAGAAGCTTGAAAGCGTAGCTCATCTCCACTTTGTGTATGTTACTTTCATCATCGCAGATGTGGCAGTAGGCAGTTTTTCTTCTGTAGTCGTAGGTGGCCAAATGACCGCAGTTTCCGCAAACCCAAACCTCCACCTTGTCTGACTCCTCAAGCAATCTGTCCTTAAGCAGCAAAGCAGCACCGTGACCGATGAGGACATCCCTCTCCATCTCTCCAAACCTGAGACCTCCTTTTCTTGCCCTTCCTTCTGTTGGCTGCCTGGTGAGAACCTGAACCGGACCACGGCTCCTTGCGTGAATCTTGCTTGAAACCATATGGTAGAGTTTCTGGTAGTAGATTACTCCCACAAAGATGTCCACAAGGTACCTTCTGCCTGTAATACCATCGTACATGACTTCCTTACCGGTGTGGCTGAATCCGTACTTTTTGAGGGTCTCTCTCAAATCTTCCTCCCTCTCACCGTGGAAAAGGGAACCATCGACTCTCCTCCCCTCAAGACAACCAACCTTTCCTCCGATCATCTCAAGCACGTGTCCAACAGTCATTCTTGAGGGGATTGCGTGGGGGTTTATTATCAAATCAGGAACGATTCCTGACTCCGTGAAGGGCATGTCCTCTTCGGGAACGAGCAGCCCTACGACTCCCTTCTGCCCGTGCCTTGAGGCGAACTTATCACCAAGCTCGGGAATTCTCAAATCTCTAACCCTAACCTTTGCAAGCTTCGAACCACCTTCAGATTGCATGAGGAAAACAGCATCCACAACACCCTTCTCGTTACTTCTCATCGTCACGGAAGTTTCCCTTCTCTTTTGCGGAGATATTCCGAGTTCAGTAGGCTCCTCAAGAAATCTGGGTGGTGAGGTTCTTCCTATCAGCACGTCATCAGGTCCCACTTCCGTTTCGGGGAATATTAGGCCGTCTTCATCAAGTTGAGCGTAAGCCTCAGCACCCCTGAAACCGGAAATATCTGCTCCAGGTATCTCAAACTTATCCTCCTGGCCACCAGGATATCTCATCTCCTCCGATTCATAGGTTCTGTAGAAGAAGCTCCTTCCAAGACCCCTCTCCACACTTCCTCTGTTCATTATGAGGGCATCCTCAATGTTGTAACCTTCATAGCTAAGCACTGCAACAACAAAATTCTGGCCTGCTGGCCTCTCATCGAATTTGATCTCAATCTGCGTATCTGTTGTAACAATCGGGACCTGAGGGTGCTGCATCAGATGTCCTCTCGTATCCGTTCTCCATGCGAGGTTGGAGTAAGGAATGCCGAGGCTCTGCTTTATCATCGCCGCTCCCATAGTGTTTCTCGGAGAGGCGTTGTGCTCGGCATAGGGAATGCTGCCGGTGCAGATTCCAACGATGAGTGAGGGGTCAAGCTCAAGGTGAGTGTGCTCGGGAGTGAGCTCATGCTCGTAAACAGCAACGTATGCATTTTCCTCCTCCTCAGCATCGAGGAACTCAATCAACCCCTGCTTGACGAGGTCTTCTATCGTCATCTCCCCGTTCTTGATTTTTTCAATGTGTTCAGGTGTTACGAGAGGTTTGCCGTCTTTCACAACAATCAGAGGTCTCCTTGCCCTTCCAGCATCGGTATTTATTCTCACCTCGTTCGAGTCAGGATAGTAAACGACGTTAACCTGATTGGATATTCTGCCTTTTCTCCTCATTTCACGGATTCTGTTTGCAAGTTCCTCCCCATTATCATGAAATCCAACAAGGGCACCGTTAATGTAAACCCTACACTTCCTCATTCACTCACCTCTTATCGGCTCAACACCAAGCCTGAAAACTACCTTCTTTATCTCATTCTCGTCCGCCCCAACACTAACCTCGGCGTATTCAGCAAAGTTCTTAACAAGGCCACAGTTCGGACCTTCAGGAGTTTCGCTCGGACATATCCTGCCCCACTGCGTTGGATGTAAGTCTCTCGCTTCGAAGTGGGGCTGAGACCTTGAAAGTGGAGACACAACTCTTCTCAGGTGAGAGATGACAGAGATGTAGTTGTGCCTATCGATTAGCTGCGATACACCAGTCCTTCCACCAACCCAGTTCCCAGTCGCCATCGGATGCATGAGTCTGTCAGTTAAAACATCACTCCTTACTGCTGTTGACATCTTAAGCGGTCTTCCCCTGATTTTTGCCCTTTCAAGCTGATACTTAACATCCTTAATCAACCTCAGAAATGCGACCCTGAATATCTCCTCCATGAGGTCTCCTGCGAGCTTCAACCTCTTGTTGGCGTAGTGGTCCTTATCGTCCTCCCTCTTGTAACCCAGATAAAGCTCGAAAACGGCTTCCGCCATTCTTGCAAGGAAGAAGGCCTTTGCCCTCCTCGACTCCTTATCCGTACCGAGATGGGGCAGGAAGTACTGGTCAAGAACCTGCTCGGCCCTTTGATATCTGTACTCCCTGCTCTGGCCAGGAGCAACTCTCTTTCCGATGTACTCTATAGCTTCTTCCTGGCTTCCCACTTCCGCATCTTCGATGTTCTGGAGCATGTACTTCATTATTTCAGGATTCGTGCTCACCATCTCAACTATTTCCTGATCGGTTTCAACGCCAAGCGCCCTCATCAGAGTGACGAACTTGATTGGCTTGGGAAGCTGTGGGAAGGTGACTTCAAGGATGTTGTTCCTCCCTCTCTCAACCACGATAAGAGCCCTGTAGCCTGCTCTCTGGGAGAAGCACTTTGCAAGCTCAACCATTTCCCCATACTTCTCCTCCCTCTCAAGCAGAATCTTGTTTGGTGATAAATCTTCAAGCGTGACGAGGGCTCTTTCGGTTCCGTTAATTATGAAATATCCACCCGGATCGTAAGGGTCTTCACCGGCAATACAGAGCTTTTCCTCATAGCTAAGATTCTGGAGGTTATCCACCTTTCTTGCCTTCTCAAGAACAGAATCGATGAATTCGGGATTGAGGTTGCAGATCTTGGACTTTACCATTACAGGAAGCATTCCAATCTGGACGTACTCCGTTTCAAGGGGTTTCCCCTCATCATAAACCGTGCATTCAAGGTAGATCGGCGCTGCATAGTTGAGGTTTCTCAGCCTTGCATCTGCGGGAAGAAGAGGCATCGTCGTTCCTTCTGCCTCCTTAATTATAGGTGTAGCCACCCTAATTCTTCCCAGTTCAACGTAAGTATCGGGAATGTCCAGCTCAATAATTCCCTGCTCGTCAATTACCCTCTGCAGACCCTCATCTACGAACCTGTTAAAGGAGTCAATTTGGTGTTTCACCAACCTATCATGGGTAAAGTACGCCCTAGCCAAAACACGAGTGTCGAGCATGTTATCTCACCTTCTCCTTTTGCATTTCATCATACGACCAATCTGTAAAAAACACTCTCTCCTGCAGTTAAACTTTTCCTTGTTATTTTTACAATATCTCCAGGTTTGGCTCCAATTTCTTTGGCTATAGGGTCATCTGCCTTAATTTTTGGAAGCTGCTCTTTTCCGATTCCCAGTATCTTCAAAAGCTCTTCTGCTTCCTCTTTACTCAAAACTTCATGTTTCGGAACGAGCATATGGTCCTGCAGCTTGAACTTCATTTTGATCCTCCCAATTTTTAAATACGGGCTCGACGGGATTTGAACCCGCGACCGACGGGTTAAAAGCCCGTCGCTCTGCCTGGCTGAGCTACGAGCCCTCAACTATCTGCAATGGTGAGGATTTAAATCTTTTTCGTGCTCCGCAGATACAAACAAATGCGAAAGAGACAGATATATTTGTCGGCGTAATTGAGCTGGATGGGGAAGAGGATGTACGCAATTGAAGTTGAAAATCTCGTGAAGAAATTTGGAGATTTCGAAGCAGTTAAAGGTGTTAGCTTTAAAGTGAGGAAAGGTGAGATTTTTGCCTTTCTCGGCCCAAACGGGGCGGGAAAAACGACAACAGTCCACATACTCACAACACTGCTCAAGCCCACCTCAGGAAAGGCTATAGTTGCTGGCTACGATGTTGTGAAAGATGCCAAGGAAGTGAGAAAAAGAATCGGCATAGTTTTTCAGGATCCGAGTGTAGATAGAGACCTTACAGCATATGAAAACATGCTCGTTCACGGTGGGGTTTATGGGTTGAGAGGCAGAGAGCTGAAGGAGAAAATCGAGGAGCTTTTGAAGTTTGTAGAACTGTGGGAATTTCGGAACAAGCTGGTAAAATACTTCAGCGGGGGAATGCAGAGGAGGTTAGAAATAGCGAGATCGCTGCTGCACCACCCCGAAGTGCTCTTTCTGGATGAGCCTACACTTGGCCTGGATCCTCAAACAAGAGCTCACGTGTGGAGTTACATCGAAGCGATGAGGGAGGAGCAGGAAATGACGATATTTCTCACGACTCACTACATGGAGGAGGCAGAAAAGCTTGCTGATAGGGTTGCGATAATAGACCATGGCAGGATTATTGCCGATGGAACTGTTGAAGAGCTCAAAAAGCTGGTGGGGGGTGATGTGATTTATCTAAAAGTTGAAGATGGGGCCGAGTGCTTTGAAACGGATTTTGGTAGTTGTGTTGTTTTGCCGGACGGTAGAATTAGAATCGACGTTTCAAACGCAAGTGAGGCAATCCCCAGAATTTTTGAGGCTGCGGAGAAGGAGGGAATTAAAATTCTGGAAATTACCTATCACAGACCCACACTCAACGATGTTTTTCTCCATCTCACCGGGAGAGAGATTAGAGATGAGGGGGGAAACCTGATGAAGGGGATTACCAAGGCAAGGATGAGGCGGTAGCATGAGGGCGTTTGAAATCATGGTTTACAGGCAGGTAAAAAGATTCCTGAGGGCCAGATCAAGAGTTGCAGGAATGATTATAAACCCTCTTGTCTGGTTAGCTTTCTTCGGCATTGGATGGAGCAACGCTTTCAGAGACACTAGCATTTTCGGCGGTGTTGACTACCTCACCTACCTCTCCCCCGGCATATTTGCCATGACAGTTTTCAATCAGAGCTTCGTGAGTGGGATTAGCGTCATATGGGACAGGGAATTCGGATTTTTGAAGGAGGTGCTTGTTGCTCCTGCATCGAGAAAGGAAACTATAGCTGGCAGAATTTTTGGTGATTCAGCGGTTGCAACACTTCAAGGTGCCATTATACTCTCCCTTACCTTCTTTATTGCCAAAATCAACCTCCTCGGTGTGATTTCGGCTCTTGGGGTTGGATTTGTTCTTGCCGTTGCCTTCTCCAGCTTCGGAGTAAGTATAGCAGCGAGGATGAGAAGCATGGAGGGCTTTCAGATGATAATGGCTCTCGTGATGCTTCCGCTGATATTCCTCAGCGGAGCGATTTATCCAATTGCATTCATGCCTTCTTGGATGAAAGCACTTGCACTTGCCAATCCGCTGACTTACGCCGTTGAAGCTTCAAGAGTTCTGCTTACTGGAGTCAGCGGAATTTTCCCACTATATCAAAGCCTGCTTATCCTTCTGATACTCACAGCGGTGATGCTCTACATTGCGATGGTTTCCTTCGAGAGGAGCACCGTGGAGTAAAATTAATTAACTCTGAACCTTCACCATCCTATGTTGCCGCCGTGGCTTAGCTGGCAGAGCGGGTGATTCGTAATCACCAGGTCGCGGGTTCAAATCCCGCCGGCGGCTTGTTTGGTTTTTGTCCCAGACATTTTCTTTTTATGCGTTTGGTAGAACTACTTGATGTGTATAGTCCCGAAATTTTTGACCTTATAAACCCTACCTCTCATTCCCCAACACCTCATCAAAAAGCTTGAATGCAACACCTAACCTTGCCTCTACCGGCAACCTGCTCCAGAAAGCATCTTCTGGTGTTTGGAGATACCATTTCGTATCTAAGCTCTCGTGGAATCTGACGTTGTTGTACCAGTAAACGAAGTCATCTAAGCATCCTGCAT
>NZ_JACDNT010000007.1 GCF_017656475.1 Archaeoglobus sp. | reverse complement strand
CCCATGCAGCTGGTCTGTTATTTTTGGTATAAATAGTTTTGCTCAGAACCATAATTGAATACTGTCCGGGAATCGCATTCACGGGATGGCAGTATGGCCGAGATGGGCTTCTTTTAAGGCCTTTTTTCTGCTCTTTAAAAGAGGGTATGGTCTTGAATTTTTTAAAAATGGGTATTGAAGACAGAATTATAATATTAGAAGCCAAAGAGAGACTTCTTTGTTCTGGCGTTTCAGAAGGAGTTCCTTTCGAAAAAAGAGGTGGGGGATATCGCCAGGTGGTGTGTGGAGACCAAAGGTTGGGTAAAGATCCTACAGGATTCGTGACCACGTAGTTCATGACTACAGCGTGGACAGTGATTTTTATTCGATTCATTATTTTTTTCTCTGACGGCATTTGCGGTTGAGGGGTATAGTTGACTATGGCCAAGGTGAAAATTCTTTGGCAGAGAGGCTGAGATTAAACAGGGTTGAGATTGGAGTTCTGGCCGAAAGCTCAAATCAGATGGCTTTTCTGTCATGGTGATGGTTCGGATCCCTCGAGATCTTTGATGAGATCCTTGAGGTCCACACCCTCTGATATAGGGTTAACATTCCCCCAGGCTGCCATATATTGATCATAGATTTCCGAGGGAAGTTTCCCATCATAGGACTGAACATCAAGACTTCCTGTGTTGTGGGCCATGATGTAGTCTCTCAGCCCTGGATGGACCACCAGAACGTTGTTGCACATCTGCTCGAAGAACTTCCTAAGGTGGGAGTAGGTGATCTTTCTCCCGGTGTGGATGGCCTTAATGTTCAGCCTGTCAAAGAGTTTTCTCATGCTGTAGTAACTGAAGGCTATTCCTCTGCTCTGCTCCTTCTCTAAGGTGGGATCATAGACTTTCACGTAAACCTCCAGCCAATCCCTTAGAACTGGATGGATGGGAATCCAATGGGGGAATCTCTCCTTATCTTTTTCTTCGGGAATCCACAGGAGGGGTGGATCTCTCTGGATGGCCTCTTTAATCTCATCAACGGTTATCTTGGATATGGTTGAGTCCGGCCTCTGTCCTGTGTAGGCTGCGAAGAGTATCCCAGAGATGTGTTTGAGTTTGAGATAGGGTGTTGGGTCTTTCTCCGAGACTGCCTTAATCAGGTTGTGGATGTCAGGCTCTCTTATGAGGATCGGGTTGAGTTTCTTGGAGTCCTTCTTTGGGGGTTCAAAGACCTCCTTGAGTTCCCTGAAGTACGGGTTTCCGGTCTTCTTATACAGCCATTCCAGGAAGTTTCTAAGGTTGGAGTGGTATTTTGCTTGAGATTCAAAGCCGTATTTCGATTTATACCAATTCTGAAACTTCATGAGTTTGTCTCTGGTGATTTCGTAATCGCTGAAGTTTAGATAATCATAGATTGATTTTTCAATCCAATATATAGCTCTATCAGATTTAATTCGTGAGCGTCGGTATTCGATATATTCCTTAGCTACGGATTTCTTTACTCTTACAGAGCTACCAGATACCTCCAAACCTTGGCATGGCGAAGGCCTGGGGTTCAAATCCCCACCGGTCCATGCCGTTTTTCTTTGTAATCGGGTGATTTATCGAATGCAGCAACTCCACAAGCTTGGTTTCGAAGAAGTGGCTGAGATTTGGAATGTATTCCCTCGCAGCCTCCAGAACATCCTTGTTTATGGTCACTCTCACAGGCACCTTATTCATGTTTGGACGCCCCATAGGACCATTTTATGACCATAAATGCGAAAAATCTAGAGTCGCCGTTCTGATTCAGCTTTTGATTCATTTTAGCCACTGGTCTTCGAGAGATTTATTTTGTCGTATTTAGGATTGAAGATAGCGAAACCTTCTAACACACATATTAGTTTTCTTTTCAGGACCTACATGAGACGAGTTGTGTCATTAGACTTACACGCGATATTATGAGTTTGCCACTTCTCTAAAATCAAAGACAATGAGAAATAGATTTAAACTTTAATTTTCTCTTAATTTTTAGATGGTTGAAGATGAAATCCTCCGCGTGTTGGAGGAAACAGGAGCTTTGAGTTCTAAGGAAATTGAATTGGAGTTGAGAAAAAGAGGTTACAACATCAGAGCGAGGACTGTGAGGTATCACCTGAAAAAACTTGAAGAGAGGGGGCTGGTTAGGAAAAATAGTAACGGAAAGTCTGAGCTCACGGAAAGAGGTGAAATGGAGCTTAAAAGAAGAAGTGCATTCGAGAGGCTGGGGGAGTTTTCGGAGAGGATAGAATACAACGTTTATCTCTCCAATTTTAACCTCTACACTCTCTCCGGGCTTGTGCCCACGAACTTCGCTTTTGTTGACAAATCGTTTTTTGACAAGGTTATGGAAATAGTTGAAGAGTGCGCTTCATTTCCTCTGTTAATCTCAGATCGCATCTTTATTTCTGACGAGGGTGAGTCTCTCGGTGGTTATTATGTCCCCGAAAACTCCTTTGCCTTGGGAGTGATTTCCAACACAATTTACGACGTCATATTAAAGACTGCGGGTGTTAACACCAATCCTGAATTTGCAGGACTTATGAGTGTTGAGAACAAAGAGGCCAGAGGATTGACAGAGCTTATTAGTTACTTTGGTACCACTTTAAGCCCCGGACTTCTACTGCTGAGGGCAGGTCTAACTTCTGTATATTCTGCGTGTAAAAGTGGTAGAGGGGAGATTATAGTTGCAATAAGGTCTTTCAGCAGGTATGCAATGGACATTGCAAGGAGGGAATTGGAAATTGCAGAAAGCAAAGGTTTGAGGGGTGTGATTAAAATTCTGCATCCTGCAGACAGAATTTTTGGACTTCCTACGGCAAACAGAGCGAGACTGGTTGTGAGTGCGGGTTTAAACATGATGGCACCGCTATTCGAGAACGGAATCATCCCGGAAGTGAGGGTTAATGAGTTCTTCGTGGACTACAGGGACTTCAGGAAAATTTAACCCTATTCATTTTTATTCCACTCCTCCTCATCCTCTTCAAAAACTGTGAGCAGAGCGGAAAGCGTAACAGGTATTGTCTGCTCTGTTGCGAAGGTTATGTAGGGGGCAAGATCGATTACGAAGTCTGCGAGCCTGAAAAGTCCCTTGGGAATTCCAACCCTGCTACCCGCAAAAACAACAATCTCGTCGGCGAACTTCATTCTCCTCACAAGATCCTCCTTAACGTCCGAAATCTGCTTTCCTGTTGGATCCGTGATAATCAAAACATTTCTCTTTCTCCTCTTGTCCCTCGCTGCCTGATAGATGTCCCTGACGTAAACAGGCACCTTCTGCACTTCTCTCGCATAAGCCCTCTCCTGAATTTTGTACCTCGCAACCTGTCCCATCCTTACCCCCTTTATGAAGTACTCAAGTTCAAAGGCGTTTACGTAGTCATGGGGGGCTATGATGAGCTCCTTTATCTCGAAAGCCTGTGCAGCCCTTCCAATTCTTTCCCCTATCTCCAGAGCAGCTTTTGTGTCCTCAAGGTAGGGCATCTGAACGAAGCTGATTTTTCCGAACAGCTTTCTTGAGTCAACCTTTTCTGGAGTATACTTCTTCCTCTCCTTGCTGCCATCAATCACCCCGATGAAGGCCCTTTTCCCGATAATCTCCACGTAAATAGCCTTATCTGGGAAATTGAGGTCAACCTCACAGCCCGTAAGCTCCCTGATTCTGTCCCCAAGATCAAGGTTAACGTCAAGGCTTGTGAAGTCGTGCGTCCCCCTCCTCTTAGTCCTTATTGCGAAGGTTTTCGCTCCCTTGATCTTCTCAGCCACCATCTCAGCTTTCGAAATTATCTTGTCAAGCTTTGCCTCGCATTCTGTCAGTACAGGAATTATAGTTTCGATTTCGGGAATTTCTTCCAGCTTCTCCTTCAAACTTTCATCGCAGTGAACTATAAGCAAACCCAAAAAGCCTGAGGGTCTAATCTCGATCTCAACATCGCCGATTGCATCTTTTATGTGTGAGGCTGCTACGTACTCCATCCCCCTCTGCGTTTTTATGAGGAGCATGTTTGGCGTAGAAAGCAAAGGTTTTAAGAGTTACCTCTAAATTTTACCAGGTGACATCATGCTGGGACGATTCGTGGCGAACGGAAGGATTTATGAAGGGAGTTTTGAGATTGATGGCGACCTAATCTTTTTCGATGGCTACGAGGTGCCATTGTCAGCTGTAAAGTTCCTCCCACCCGTCATTCCGTCCAAGATTATCGCTGTAGGGCTTAACTACATAGATCATGCTGAAGAGCTAAACATGCCCGTTCCAGAAGAGCCAATCCTTTTCATGAAGCCATCTACCGCTGTTATAGGACACGATGACTGCATAATCCTCCCCCACATCTCGCAGAGAGTCGACTATGAGGGTGAACTTGCAGTAGTTATTGCAGAAGATTGTAAAAACGTGCCAGAAACGCAGGCTGGAGATTACATTCTGGGCTACACATGCTTCAACGACGTTACCGCGAGAGATTTGCAGGCCAAGGATGGGCAGTGGACGAGGGCAAAGAGCTTTGACACTTTCGCTCCCATTGGCCCGTATATTGCGGAAATCGATGATCCTTCAAAGCTCGGAATTCAGACGAGAGTAAATGGAAAGGTCGTGCAGAAGTCGAACACCTCGAACCTGATTTTCGACGTTTTCCAGCTTGTTTCCTTCGTTTCGTCGGTGATGACGCTCAAAGCTGGAGATGTTATTGCCACTGGCACACCTGCCGGGGTTGGGATGCTTAAGGATGGGGATGTTGTGGAGGTTGAGATCGAGAAAATAGGTGTTCTGAGAAATCGTGCTGTGAAAATCGACAGACAGATTCGATGTGAGTGTTGAGCAAAAAGTTATATTTCAGGTTTTGGAGGTGGGCACATGGGAAAAGAAATCAGGAAGGACTACGATGCTCATGAGGTCGAGGAGAAGTGGTTAAAGCTGTGGAAGGACGAGATGTACTACTTCGACTGGAATTCTGAAAAACCCCACTACATAATCGATACACCTCCTCCTTATCCCACAGGCTCTTTTCACATCGGCCACGCTCTGAACTGGTGCATAATCGACTTTATCGCGAGATACAAGAGGATGAACGGCTACGAAGTCATGTTCCCGCAGGGCTGGGACTGCCATGGTCTGCCGACGGAGGTTAAAGTAGAAGAGACCTACGGGATAAAGAAGGGTGACGTGCCAAGAGAAGAATTCAGAAGGCTATGCGTTGAGTTTACGGAGAAGAACATAGCCAAAATGAGGGAGACGGCAAGGAGAATGGGCTACAGCATTGACTGGAGCAAGGAGTACATAACAATGTATCCAGAATACTTCTCGAAAACTCAGCTTTCATTCGTGAGAATGTACAACAAGGGGCTGATTTACAGGGATTACCATCCTGTCGTTTTCTGCCCCCGCTGCGAAACAACCATCGCTTTGGCTGAGATCGAGTACAGGCAGGGAAAGACGAAGCTGAACTACATAAAGTTTGACGATGACGTGATAATCGCCACCACTCGCCCTGAGCTAATCCCCGCGTGTGTTGCAATCGCCGTCCATCCTGAAGATGAGAGGAATAAGCATCTTGTCGGGAAGAAGGTAAAGGTTCCCACCACTGACTATGAAGTGGAAGTAATTGCCGACGAGGAGGTGGATCCCGAATTTGGAACTGGAGTGGTGATGATCTGTACATTCGGAGACAGGCAGGACGTGAAGTGGTGGAAGAAGCACAAGCTTGAGCTTAGAAACATCGTTGGCAGGGATGGAAGGCTGAACGAAAAGGCAGGTAAGTATGCCGGAATGACAATTCCGGAGGCTAGAGAAGCAATTCTAGAGGACTTGGAGAGGGAAGGAAAATTGCTGAAACAGGTTGAGATCGACCACAACGTTGGCTCCTGCTGGAGGTGCAAAACTCCGGTGGAGATAATCCCGGCTGAGCAGTGGTTCGTTAAGGTGGAGAAGGAGAAGATTCTTGAAGCTGCTAGAAAGATAAAGTGGGTTCCGGAGCACATGTACTCAAGGCTGGAGAGCTGGGTTAATTCAATGGAGTGGGATTGGGTTATAAGCAGGCAGAGAATTTTTGCCACACCCATACCAGCATGGTACTGCAAGAACTGCGGAGAGATAGTGGTTGCCAAGGAGGAGTGGTTGCCTGTCGATCCAACCGCTACGCAACCTCCTGAGCCTTGTCCAAAGTGCGGTTCGACCGAGTTCAGAGGGGAGACTGATGTGCTCGACACATGGATGGATTCGAGCATAACTCCGCTCGTTATATGCGGATGGCCTGAGCTGAAGGAGTATCCTACTCATCTCCGTCCACAGGGGCACGACATCATAAGGACGTGGGCTTTCTACACGATTCTGAGGTCCCTTGCCCTGGAAAACCAGATTCCGTGGTATGAGATAGTCATAAACGGAATGGTCTTCGGAGAGGATGGCAGGAAGATGAGCAAGAGCCTCGGGAATGTGATAGTGCCGGAAGAAGTCGTTGAGAAGTACGGAGTTGACGCTCTAAGGCAGTGGGCGGCGAGCGGAGTAATTGGAGATGACGTCATCTTTAGCTGGAAGGATATCGTAGCTGCGAGCAGATTCCAGCAGAAGTTCTGGAGCATAACCAGGTTCACGCTGATGCACATCGCAGACTACAAGCCGAGTGAAGAGGACAAGAAGTATCTGAGAGATGCGGACAGATGGATTCTCTCGAAGCTGAACAGGCTTGTTGGAGAGGTTAGAAAGCACATGGACGATTACAGGTTTGATGAGGCAATTAAGGCGATAAGAACGTTCACGTGGTACGAGTATGCGGACAACTACCTTGAAATCGTGAAGAACAGGCTTTACTCAGGCAGTGAAGAGGAAAAGAGGGCTGCAAAGTTCGTTCTTTACTATGCTCTCGATGTGCTGACGAGGCTGCTGGCTCCGATCACACCCTTCCTCGCTGAGGAGTGCTGGAGTCACTTTAAGGAGGGGAGTGTTCACACGCAGAGCTATCCGGTGGTTGAGGAAGAGTTTCTGGATGACAAGGCTGAAAGGGCTGGAGAGGAGATAAAGGAGATTGTAGCAGCTGTTAGGAAATTCAAGCATGGCAAAGGACTTGCCCTTAACGCTCCACTGAAGAGGTTGATAGTCTACTCCAAGCTGGATGGATTGGATGTCAGGGACATTGCGGGAGCGACGAATGCCGAGGTCGAACTGGTTGAGGAGATGCCCGAGGTTGGGGAGAGAGTCAAGGCCCTGAAGCCCAAGTTTGCAGTCATAGGCCCGATGTTCAGGGACAAGGCGAAGCAGCTTATCAAGGCTGTCGAGTCGCTCAGCGATGAAGACAAAGAAAAGTTGCTGAAGGAGGGAACGATTCAGATAAATCTTGATGGTGCAAGCGTTGAAGTGAAGGCAGAGTGGTTTGATGCTGTTACGGAGAAGAGCATTGAGGGCAGGGAAGTGGAGATGCTGGAGACCACAAGCAGTGTGATTTTTGTCGAAGTCTGATTTCCTCTTTTTCTTTCAGAATTGTCTTTTGACGATTACAAAGTATTTTCCCTGAATAAATCCGAAAAATTTAAACTTATATAACAACTACTCCCTTTCGGGGTGAGGATTTTGGAGGCACAGCTTACGAGAAAAATCAGGGTTATTGTTGCAAAGCCCGGCTTGGATGGACACGACAGAGGGGCAAAGGTTGTTGCCAGAGCTCTGAGAGATGCGGGCTTTGAAGTTATCTACACCGGCATAAGGAGGACTCCAGAGGAAATTGCAGAAACTGCACTGCAGGAAGATGCTGATGTAGTTGGTTTGAGCATTTTGAGCGGAGCACATCTTGAACTCACGCCTATGGTTATTGAGGAGCTTAGAAAAAGGGGACTGGAGCCCAACAGGGATGTATTGGTGTTGCTTGGCGGAATAGTTCCCGAAGAGGACGTGCCAAAGCTAAAGGAAATGGGTGTTGCAAAGGTTTTCGGCCCTGGCACTCCGCTGAGCGAGATAATCGAGTTTATCAGGGCGGAGGTGCCCAAGCTGAAGAGGTGATAGCTTGATAAGGAAGATCGACCATGTGGGTATTGCCGTAAAGAGCCTCGATGAGGCTACGAAAACTTACGAAGCTTTGGGGTTTGAGGTTGAGGAAATAGAGGAGGTTGCAGAGCAGAAGGTCAGGGTTGCCATGCTTCCTGTTGGAGAGAGCAGGATTGAGCTTCTGGAGGCAACTTCTGAAGACAGTGCAATTGCCAAATTCATCTCATCGAGGGGTGAGGGGATTCACCACATCGCAATTAACGTTGAGAACATAGAAGAGGCGTTGAAGAAGGCTAAGGAGGCAGGATTAAGGCTGATTGACGAGAAACCGAGAATCGGAGCAGGCGGGAAGAAGGTCGCTTTCGTGCATCCAAAAAGCACGCATGGTGTGCTGCTTGAGTTTGTAGAGGGCTGAGGGGATAGGATGAAGAAAGAGATTGTTGAAGACCTCTACAAAAGGAAGGAGAAAATCAAACAGATGGGGGGCAAGGAGAGGATAGAGAGGCAGCACGAGCAGGGGAAGCTGACGGCAAGGGAAAGAATAGAGCTTCTTCTCGACCCTGGAAGCTTTGTTGAGGTCAATCCATTTGTTGAGAAGAGAAATACCGATTTCGGCCTCGACAAGATGGAGTTGCCCGCTGACGGTGTTGTAACCGGCTACGGGACTGTTGACGGAAGGCCGGTGGCGGTGTTTGCCCAGGACTTCACGGTGATGGGAGGAAGCCTGGGAGAGATGCACGGTTTCAAGATTGCCTACATTCTGGACTTTGCGATGAAGCTCGGAATTCCAGTTGTCGGGCTGAACGACAGCGGAGGGGCGAGGATTCAGGAGGGCGTTGACGCTCTGAAGGGCTACGGCGACATCTTCTATCGTAACACTCTGGCGAGCGGAGTTATACCGCAGATCAGCGTGATAATGGGTCCATGTGCTGGAGGAGCGGTTTACAGCCCCGCAATTGGCGACTTCATCGTGATGACCAAAAATCCGAACTGCTACATGTTCATAACCGGCCCTCAGGTTATAAAGACCGTTACCGGGGAAGAGGTTTCCGCCTTCGACCTCGGTGGCTGGCAGGCTCACGCGATGAAGAGCGGAAACTGCCATCTTGTTGCTGAAGATGATAGAGATGCGATGATGCTTGTAAGGAAGCTTCTAAGCTACCTCCCCCTCAACAACATGGAAGACCCGCCCGTAATAAAGACTGGTGATGATCCCGCGCGCCCAACACCTGAGATTTACGATGTTCTGCCCGACGACCCGCAGAAGCCGTACGACGTGAGGGATGTGATAAGGGCCGTGGTTGACAACGGTGAGTTTCTGGAGATTCACCCCTACTACGCTCCCAACGCGGTTGTTGGATTTGCGAGGGTTGATGGGAGAAGTGTCGGTATAGTGGCGAACAACCCGAGGCACTTTGCTGGCTGCTTAGACGTTGACAGCAGCGATAAGATTGCCAGATTCGTGAGGTTCTGCGATGCCTTCAACATCCCGATCATCACATTCGTCGATGTTCCCGGCTACCTGCCGGGAGTGCAGCAGGAGTATGGAGGAATAATAAGGCACGGAGCAAAGGTGCTCTTCGCCTACAGCGAAGCCACAGTCCCGCTTGTTACAATCATCCTGAGAAAAGCTTACGGCGGAGCTTATCTCGCAATGGGGAGCAAGCACTTAGGGGCAGATATTGTCTATGCATATCCAACTGCCGAGATAGCGGTTATGGGGCCTGAAGGAGCGGCGGAGATAGTCTTCAGGAAGGAGATTAAGGCTGCTGAAGACCCGAAGGCGATGAGGGAGGAGAAAATAAGAGAGTACAGGGAGAAATTCGCCAACCCGTACAGAGCTGCTGCAAGGGGCTACATTGACGACGTGATTGACCCCAAGTACACCAGAGTGAAGATTGTTTCAGCGTTGAGAGTTCTTGAAAGCAAGAGGGAGAAGCTACCGCCAAAGAAGCACGGCAACATTCCGCTCTGAGGTGGTTGTATGACGCCAGAGGAGTTTCTTGCCGCGATTGCAGCAATAAACCGCTACATGAAGGAAAGGGAAGGGGTGATTGAGGTAAAGGACTTTCCGAGAAACTGGAAAATGGCAGCGAGGTTGAGAGAATGAAGTATGAGGTAAAGGTTCAGGGCAAAAAGTACGAAGTGGAAGTGGAGGAAATCTCTCCGATGGTATTTGAAGTCGAGGTTAACGGAAAGAAAGCAGTGATTGAGGTGGAGAAAAAATTCGAGTTTAAGGAGTTTGAGAAAGCTGAGATTAAGGAGAGGAGATTTGCCGAAGAGAGGGCTGAAGGAAAGGCAGAAACGGTTAAGACAACAGGAAAGGCAATTACCGCCCCAATGGCTGGAGTTGTGACAGAAATCCTCAAGAAAGTTGGAGATAAGGTCAAGGCTGGCGAGACGGTGCTTATTATTGAAGCGATGAAGATGGAGAACCCAATAACCTCTCCTGAAGATGGGGAGATTGCCGAGATTGTTGTTAATGAAGGGGACAAGGTAGGGAGTGGAGATGTGCTTGTTTACCTTAAGTAGTAGGTGGTTTGTATGAACAAGAAGGAGTGGGAGGAAAAATACGTAAAACCCCTCCTCGAAAAGTCGCCTGAAAGGAAGAAGGAGTTTAAGACCTCTTCTGGAATAGTTGTTGACAGACTTTACACGCCAGAGGATGTTGAAATTGACTATGAGGAGAAACTCGGATATCCGGGAGTTTATCCCTTCACAAGAGGGGTTTATCCGACAATGTACCGCGGAAGGCTCTGGACGATGAGACAGTATGCAGGTTTTGGCACTGCCGAGGAGACGAACAAGAGGTACAGGTATCTCCTTGAGCAGGGGCAGACTGGGTTGAGCGTTGCATTTGACCTTCCAACTCAAATCGGCTACGATTCTGATCATCCGATGGCTCTTGGAGAGGTCGGTAAAGTTGGAGTGGCAATTGACACATTACAGGATATGGAGATTCTTTTCAGTGGAATTCCCTTGGGAAAGGTCTCGACCTCAATGACCATCAACTCAACATGCGCTCAGATTCTCAGCATGTACATTGCTGTTGCGGAAAAGCAGGGAGTTGAGAAGTCAAATCTCAGAGGAACGGTTCAGAACGACATGCTGAAGGAGTACATCGCTCGTGGAACCTATATCTTCCCACCAGATCCATCTTTGAGGCTTGCAACAGACATTATCATGTATTGTGCAAAGGAAATGCCCAAGTGGAACTCCATTAGCATCTCAGGCTACCACATGGAGGAGGCTGGAGCAACGCCGGTCCAAGAGGTGGCTTTTACCCTTGCAGACGGAATAACCTATGTTGAGAAGGTCATTGAAAGGGGAATGGACGTTGACAGCTTCGCTCCAAGACTTAGCTTCTTCTTTGCCGCAGGAAACAACTTTTTGGAGGAGATCGCAAAGTTCAGGGCCGCTCGCAGGTTATGGGCAAGGATAATGAAGGAGAGGTTCAACGCAAAGAATCCGAGGTCTATGATGCTCCGCTTCCACGTTCAGACTGCTGGATGCACTTTAACCGCACAGCAGCCTGAGAACAACATTGTCAGAGTTGCATTGCAGGCTCTCGCTGCTGTTCTTGGCGGCTGCCAGTCATTGCACACAAACAGCTACGATGAAGCCCTCTGCCTGCCGACTGAGAAGGCTGTTAGAATCGCTCTTAGAACTCAGCAGATAATCGCTGAGGAGAGTGGAGTTGCTGATGTGGTTGATCCTCTGGGTGGGAGCTACTACGTGGAGTGGCTGACGGACAGAATAGAGGAGGAGGCAATGAAATACATAGAGAAGATAGATGAGATGGGTGGAATGATCAAGGCGATTGAGAGCGGTTACGTGCAGAGGGAGATACAGAAATCCGCCTATGAGAAGCAGAAGGCCATTGACGAGGGAGAGATTACGGTTGTTGGTGTGAACAAGTACCAGATTGAGGAGGAAATCCAGATCGAGCTTCTGAGAGTGGACAAGGCAGTGGTGGAAAGGCAGATCAAGAGGCTGCAGGAGTTCAGGAAGAACAGAGATGTGAAGAGGGTGGAAGAGGCGCTTGACAGGCTAAGAAAGGCCGCTGAGAAGGAAGACGAGAATCTGATGCCCTACGTTCTTGAGGCAGTGAAAGCAAGGGCAACGCTTGGAGAGATGACCGACGCCCTGAGAGACGTGTTCGGGGAGTTCAGAGCTCCCGAGATCTTTTAATTTCTTTTTTGCGTGTTTGATAACCTCTGCCTAAATCAATCTAAGACTATAAAAACCCCGACCACCAATACCCAACAATGAAAGTCGTGCTATCGCTCGGCGGTTCAGTTTTCTCAGGAGAAGCAGAAAAAATAAAGGAGTTCGCGAAAGCAATAGAAACGATTTCTCAGGAAAATCAGGTGTTCGTGGTGGTCGGTGGAGGAAAGCTGGCGAGGGAGTACATACAGTGGGCGAGAGAACTCGGATCAACTGAGACCTTCTGCGACTACATAGGAATAGCTGCAACGAGGATGAACGCGATGCTCCTGATCTCCGCTCTACATTCAGCGGCCAAAAAGGTTCCTGAGGACTTCATTGAGGCTGAGAAACTTTCGAAGCTATACAAGGTCGTTGTGATGGGAGGAACCTTTCCTGGCCACACAACAGATGCAACAGCCGCTCTGCTGGCGGAATTCGTGAAGGCGGATATGTTTATAAACGCAACGAACGTGGATGGTGTCTATTCTGCGGACCCCAAAGCAGACCCGAACGCAGTAAAATACGACAGGCTCTCCCCTCAGCAGCTCGTCGAAATTGTTAGCAAAAATTCCGCCAGAGCCGGCACAAACGTCGTTATAGACCTGCTTGCTGCAAAAATAATCGAGAGGAGCGGAATAAAGACTTACGTCATCCTCGGCACACCTGAGAACATACAGAAGGCTGTTAGAGGGGAGGCTGTTGGGACAGTCATAGTGTAAGCTTTATCGCTCAAGCCTCATGAGCGGATAGCCAAGCTCCTCATCCCACTCCAGAACAGCCACGACCTCCGCATTTTCAACTCTAACCCTCACCCTCGCGAAAAGCATGTCTGGCATTAGAGATGTGTAGCCGAAAGCCGACACATTTTTCAGCTTCTCCCGATCTATCCTAACTTCAGCATCGACAACATAAGGCTGGAGAAGAACGCAGCTCTGAATGGCTTTCTCAAGGATTTCCGCATTCCTCTCCGCAACTGGAGCACCTATGAATTGGTGGAAGAGGGCTCCCAGCTTTATTCCTGCTTCGAAAGCAGCTTCTTCAATCTCCTTTCCCTCCAGAATCTCACCCCCTCATTTAGTATCGGCAATATAATATAAACCGCACTCAAAAGAAGAATGGCGTAGCACATTTCCGTGAAAAAGATTGCTGAGATCAGCACCAAACCAACAACAGCCAAAGCCAGAGCATCCTTTACTCTCGGATACCTGACATCGCATATCATCAGAAAGGACAGAAGAATTGTAATGAAGATTACAAGAGTGATGTTTGCGTCAACCCTCACGAGTGATGTCACCACAAGTGCGCTGACCAGTGTTGGAACGCCAAGAAAATCACTCACGTTCAGCACGTTGAACCTTGCGAGCCTGAGTAGGGAAAAGGCGAGAAAAAGGGAGGCATAGGGAAAAAGGTTCGAGTCATACTTGACAAGAAGGGCTGCAGGAAACAGACCAAAGGAGATGGAGTCTGCAAGAGAGTCAAGCTCCTTACCAAAAGGGCTCTTCTCGGTCTTTTTCGCCACGAAACCATCCATCCCATCTGCAAAGGTTGAGATGTAAAACATGACGAAGGCCTCAATTCTTATACCGTAAAGAAGCAGGTAGGTGACGGCAGTAAAGCCAAAGAGAGCATTGAGCACTGAAAGTGAGTCAGCGAGGCTGACTTCTTTGAATACTCTCATCCTTCAAGGCAACGGTTTCACCAGCTTTAACCTTTTCGCCAACCTTTCTGACAAACCGAAATCCTTCCGGAATTTCAAGAACAACTCTCGAACCGAATCTTATCATCCCTATTTTCTGCCCCTTCATCACCTCATCCCCCTCTTTGACGTAGCTAACGATCCTTCTCGCAAATATTCCTGCCATCTGCAGAACCCTGAACACACCATCTTCCGATTCAATCAGTATCTCATTGGTTCTAACTCCTCTTTTCCTGATGAATGCCGGAGGTGTGCTTCCTTCAATGAACTTGACTGACAAAATCCTACCGTTCCATGGCGCCCTGTTTACGTGACAGTCGAAGGGGGACATGAATATCTCCAGCCTCCTTTCCTCAATGAAATCTATCTTCCCGTCAGCCGGAGAAACAACCCCCTCACCTACTTTTCTCTCAGGATCTCTGAAAAAGTAAGCGGTGAAGAGTGCGAATGCGATGAAGAAAGCCGAGATTATTGGGTGGAGCAGATAGGATGCCGCTGACAAAAGTAGAGATGCAACGATGATACCATACCCGCTTCTCTCTATCATCTGCCACCACCTGCAAGTTCGTCTTTGAGAGAGTATATTAAGTCTGCCAGTTCTGGGAGCAGCTTGAAAACACCGTAGGCGATGAGAACCAGAGCCATAGTTGATCCTATCTTCGATATGACGTTGTGGGCTATGTAAAAGCTGTTATCCCCAAACCAGTTGTAAGCGAATGAAACTGTCACAAAAACATTTCTGAATAGATTGAGGACATAAATGACTGGAACGGATATCAGAAAAGCCTTGATTTTCCTCGAAATGTCTGCTCTTATGCCCAGCGTTGCGCCTGTAAAAAGAGCCATGCTCTCGATTGCTGTGCAGGCGAGAATGATTTGTACACTCTTTCCGTTCAGACATAAATTGGCACCGTCTTTCGCAATGCCGTAACCGAGCAAATTTGCGAGAGAGGCAGTTAAAAATGCAGTTAGGTCAATCAGCACATCTCCGAGAGGTGTGAAGGCGAAGGGGAAGTAAACGATGAACGCGAGAGCTGAGAAGGCTGTAACGTCAACAAACGTTTGGGAATTTGCCATCAGAATTCTGATTGACATGTAGAGGAAAAAGACGTAGGCCAGAAAGAAAATGGTCGTGTTGTAGTAATCCGCTGAAGACAGGTAGTCAGGAACCTTTACGAGGCAGGCAATGGAAAAGAGTGTCCAGCCCAGAAAGCCGGCAAAACTTCTGCGTGTTTTCACGTAAACGAGCATTGGAATCAGAGATACCGCTGAAATCAATTCCGCGAGCATTGTTTCTCCCGCATTCCTGCTGTTTTTAACCCTTCCCCGAAACCTTGTCTAGATAGCTTGGAGATTCCGGATAGAGTATCTCTCTAACCGCATCGATGAATTCGGCATATATATGGGCATCGAGTGCGAAGTGGTTGTACCTGTAAGATTCAAAGCCTGTCAGCTCAGCAACGTACTTCGTCAGCAAGGCGAATGCGTACATATTCGCATGCATCGCACCATAGGCATCGTTGGACCTCATGTAGAACGTCCCTATCAGGTCATTTCCGTACTTCGAGAACTGATAACCTCTCAAACACGGTGGTTCATCGCCAAGCAAATCCCACGGCCTGGAAATTCCAACGTAGCAGTCCCTCCTGCAAGAGTTCTCTTTCAGCTTCTCGATAACTTTGAACAACTGGTCTACCTTCACATCATCCCTCTCGCAGTACCTCGCTCTCTCTGCATAGGTGTACTCCTCCCCTTCCTTCAGAATTCTCTCCCTAACCTCTCCATCAAGCTTTGCGGCGTACATTATGTAATCGTGGGCGTACTCAATCCCGTATTTTTCCGTGAAAGGGGCTTTGTCGTGAAGCTTGTTTTCTTCAGGATTTTGCACCTCAATAAAAAGCCTGTGAACGAAAAGACTTTCCTGCTGCCCCTCAAAAATATCTCCCCATTCAGTTCTCTTTTTCTTGCCTTTATTGTAAATTGTCTCAAGTGCTAAATGCCATGCTGAAGAAATGTAGTCTTCTACAAGGTGCGCTCCCAACTCATGATAACCGTAAAACTCCTTTAACTTTCCGGCAAAAGATGAGGCCTTGTCTAAATCCCTCTCGTAGAAGTGGGGGATGGTTATCAGCATTCCGACACTTCCCTCCTCCAAACCAGTTTTCTTCGAGAGCTTTTCGAGAGTTTCAACAAGGAAGTCAAAGTTGTGCTCGAAATAGCTCAGACACTCCATTGACCTGACAAAGGCTGTGAGGTGGAGCTTCTCATGGAAAATGAATGAGATTTCCGTAATTGCTGCGGGATTCCTGCAGAGATGGTCTTTCGGATACCAGAGCGGTATGGAGACTCTCCTTGTGTGGGGAGACTTTCTAAGCTTCTCAGCTGCGTTTTCTATGCTCATTGACAGTCTTTCGCTATACTTCTCCCCACAGACATCGTAATCGAACTCAAAACCGAATGGATTAGGCTCTTCAACCACAACCATTGTCGGCCTTGCCAGTCTGTAATCGCCAAACCTTGAGCTGCAGGTTTTCCCGTCAATAACCTTGGAAACGAGCATTTCCTTTGCTTCTTCTGGATTCCTCGTAAGAATCATTAGATTTCGTTTTCTGGAGATGTTAAAAAAGTTGTTGTGAAGAAAGTTTTATCTGCCATACTGAAACGTTTTTGCATGGCCAAACAGATGGAAAGAAAATCAGCAAGACTGCTCGCTTTACTTCTCGCTCTGATCATGATCGGATCGGTATTTGCGTACATGCTTCGTGGTGGGAGTGCAGAGCAGAGAGAGGTTGTTTACAGACTCGATGACTTTCGAGAGTACGTAAACTGGACTCCTGCCGACGCGGTTTACATTCAGTATTACAACCTCTCCTACACCTCCAAGCTGGGGAAAGACGACCCTATTGCGAAGATGGTAACTTCCGACCTTAATAAGCTGCTGATTCCAGCCATATTCAGCAGACAGGTTCTTGAGGTTACTGGAGGGATTTCACAGGTGATGATAGCTGATTTTGGGGAAGCTGTGCCCCTTTACTTTGTGGATGCAAGAATGAGTAAGATTTATTTTGCTGAGGAAGATGAAATTCAGCACGGGAACTTTACCTTGAAGCTCAGAAAGCCCGGAATTGCCCTTGTGGGCGAGCTCTCTCCTCTGGTGGTTGGCTACAAACCCATTGTGGAGAAGGCCGTTGATACGGTGGAGGGGAAATATCCGAGCTTTGGAAACAGGAGTTACAGCTACCTATCCCGCATAAATGGAAGCTTCGCCTACGCATTTTTCGCATACGGAGATGTTGTGAAGCAGTGGATAAAAATCGGAAACGAGAGCCCGGCAGACTTCTTCTTTGAGGGATATAGGTACAACTTCAACAACAGCAGCTACGAGAAGGTCTGGGCCATGCACTTCGAGGGCAACTACTTCTTCGGGGGAATGAATGAGTCGGAGAAGAACTTTGAGTACTACAAAGTTCACAACTTCGGAGATGGGCTGAGTATTGCAATAATGGAGGACAAGGACTTCACGAGGGTTGTTAATGCAAGGCCAAACATTCTAACATGGCAGATATCCTTCAACACAACTGAGAATGAGGGTTGAGAAGGGCAAAACTGTAATAGCTAAGGGAAAGGTAAGGATAAAAGGGAAAGCGGAGGTCTGCGGAGCCTCCATTTCCGAATTTTTTACTGAAAAGTTCGTTCCGATTTACTGTCTGGAGGACTGCGAGATTGCTGTTGAGGGTGATTACAGAGTAGTTGAGGGTTGCACAATTCCAGAATCATGGAAGAAGCTTGCAAAAATGGACTGGGAGGTTCTTTTCCTCTACGGTGGAGTGGATGTGGGAAAGAGCACTCTGGCGACATTTCTGGCAAATAAGGCAGGAGGATGCTACATCCTCGACCTTGACATCGGCCAGTCCGAGCTTCTACATCCAGGAGCGATGGGATACGGGTTTGCCAAAAACTGCGTGAATCTCTCGCAGGCAGAGTACGTCAACGGCTACTTTGTTGGAGTTATTTCGCCGATGGGAAGGGAGGCTAAATGCATTAGGGGAGTTGCAAGGCTCTGGAAAGAGCTGAAAAAGCTCGAGGGAAGGAAGATAGTGAACACAACCGGGTGGGTAAGGGGAGAGAGGGCTTTGGACTACAAGCTCGCCAAACTTGAGATAATCAGCCCGGACATAGTTGCTTCCTTTGATGAGACAAAGCCGGAAGGCTGGGATGTATACAGGGTCGAGAGTGGGGAAGTTGTGGAGAGAAGCAGGGAGGAGAGGGCTAAAATAAGGATGGAAAAGTACAAGAAAGAACTTGAAGGCTCTAAAGTCGTTGTGGTTGGCAGGTCAAAGGTTTCAGGGAGATTCTTCAGCGGAAAGCGCATTGTCAAGGATTTCATAGAGGAAGTGCTCGAAGTGAGGGTTAAAGAGGTAAGAAGGGGAGACGACTTTCTGGTCATAATAACAGAGGAGAAGGCTGAAGTTGACAGCAGCATACTCAAATCTTTAAAGATGCTCTACGAGGTTGAGGACATCTATCTGGTTTCTGAAGAGGAGATTAGAGGGCTAGTGGTTGGAGTTTACAAAGAGGAAAGGTACCTCGGACTGGGTGTCGTGAAGGATTTGAGGGAAGACGGATTAGTGATTGAAACCAGACACACCGACTTTGACAGAATCGCTCTTGGTGAGTTCGGAATTGGGCAAGGGAAGGAATATATGTTGAGACTTCCGTGATTAGGTATGGAAATAACTCTGAAAACAACTAGGAGAGTTGAGATAATCGACATAACTAAAGAGGTTGAGAAGTGTATTGAAGGTGGGGATTTAGCTGTAGTCTACACGCCCCACACAACAACCTCTCTGGTTATAAATGAAGGTGAATCGGGCTTGCTTGAAGATATTCTCCAGCTTATGGAAAAGCTGGTACCGTTCGGGAAAGGGTATAAGCATGACAGAATAGACAGCAATGCGGATGCTCACCTCAAGGCCACGATTCTCGGCAATTCTGCTGTAATCCCCATCGAGAACGGAAGGCTGGCTCTCGGAACTTGGCAAAAGATTCTTTTTGTGGAGTTTGATGGGCCAAGAACAAGGAGAGTGGTTGTGAAGACAATATGAAGGACAGACAGGATTACTACTATTGGAGAGCCAAGAAGGAAGGATACAGGAGCAGGGCAGCATACAAGCTGCTCCAGATGAACAGAACCTTCAAGCTAATCAGAGAGGGGGATTTGGTTCTTGACCTCGGAGCTACTCCGGGCGGGTGGAGTCAGGTTGCTGCCTTACTTGGTGCAAGCGTTGTTGCGGTTGACCTCAATCCTATGAAGCCTATTGAAAACGTATCCTTCATCCGCGGAGACATAACACTCCCGGAAACTCTTGAGAAAATAAGGGAAATATCTCCAAGCTATGACGTGGTGATGAGCGACGCCTCGCCGAAAATCAGCGGGAAGTGGACGATTGACCACCTGAGGTCTATTGACTTAGCCAGAGCAAGCTTCAATATTGCAAAGGAGGTTTTAAAGCCTGGAGGAAATTTCGTGGTCAAGGTTTTTCAGGGAGAGGAGATTCAGAGATTCTTCAACGAACTAAAACCGTATTTCAGGTTCAAAAAGTTCCATAGCCCCCAGGCTTCAAGAAAGAGGAGTGCTGAAGTTTATTTCATTGGAAAAAGGTTCAGGAAAAATTTAGGAAAATTTGAGTAGCAAATCCCACTCCTTGTCTATCTTCCTCTCGATTTCCTGTATGTCTTCTTCGCTGAGATGTGCGAATCTTCCCTGGTTGAGGTAATCCTTCAGCGGGATTCTCTTTGACTTGTCAGCGTACTTCTCGCTCGGTGGTGAAATTCTAAGCTTTCCGTCGTATTCCCAGAGTATCCATGCCCCGCTCATCACTGCTTTTCTGGCAACTTCAATCGTTTTCTCGCTCGGAAATCTCCATCCCGGAGGACATGGGGTGTGGACGTGGATAAACCTGAAACCGTCTTTTTTACCTGCTGTCCTGAACTTCCTCCTCAAATCGCGAATGTATCCAACTGAAGCCGTTGCCACGTAATCTACCTTGTGTGCCAGCATCACGAGCGCGAGATTCCTCTTTTCTTCAGTCTTCCCTCTTGGTGAGGTTGTTGTCTTTGCTTTCCAGAAGGTGCTTAGACTCGCCTGGGTGCCGGTGTTCATGTAAGCTTCGTTGTCAACAACAACCGTCAGAATGTCATCTCTCCTCGTTGCCGATGCGCTGAGAGTCGCAAAGCCAATATCTGCAGCACCATCACCCATCCACGCCACGACTGTGGTATCAACACCAAGCTTTCTGTAAGCCTCACTCAGTCCGCATGCAACTGAGTGGGTTGAGGCGAAAGGGACGTGCACAACTGGACATTTCATCGCAGACTTCGGATGAAGTCCTGCGATCACTGTAGAGCAGCCTGCAGGAATTACTAGGACTGGATTCTCAATTTCATCAAGGCATCTCATCGCCATCGCTATCGGGCATCCCTGACAGCTTGTGTTTCCCGGCAGAATCATATCAACCACTCCACATCTGAAAGCTTACCATCAACAAACCTTTTCAGGCATGAGTAAAGCTCGTCAACCGTCGGATATTTTCCTCCAATCCCCGCAACAACATTTTTGTTCTCTACTCCACATGCAGCCACCTCTACCGACAGGACTCCCCTCAAATCCGTATTTGCTCTATCTACAACCAGAACCTGAGATGGGAGTTCCTTAACAGCTTTCCTGGGGAAGGGTCTGATGAACCTGAGCCTCATAACACCTATCTTAACACCCTCTTTTCTCAGCATGTCAACCGCATCTTTCACATCTCCGCTCAATCCACCTGTCACAACAACAGCGTACTCCGCATCTTCAAGCCTGTATCTCTCAACCAGACCACCATATTTCTCCTCTATCGAACTCGCTGACTCTTCCAGATCTTTGGCGAGATCGTAACGCGCCAACATTCTTGCATCGCCAAATGCTACCGCGTTCAAAGCAACCTCCATCTCCGGCAGTATTCTGTAAGCCTGTTTTCTCAGCGGGATATCAACCTGCCTTACGTTAACGACCTCAGCGGTATGACTCATTGTGAAGCCGTCTATGGCAACGGCAACGGGGATATTGACTTCTTCGCTCAGCAGAAATGCGTTCAGGGTCATGTCAAATGCTTCCTGAGCGTTCTCAGCAACGCTGATTATCCATCCCAGATCGCGCAGGGTAATTAGATCAAGGTGATCACCGTGGATGTTCCATGGCGCACCTATTGAACGCGCTGCCAAGGCCATCACTATTGGCAATCTTGATCCAGCAGCCCACCAGCACATCTCGTACATGTACGCAAGACCGTGGCTTGAAGTTGCGGTAAAAACTCTCGCTCCTGCTGTTGCCGCACCGATAACAACACCCATTGCAGAGTGCTCCGACTCAACCCTCACAAATCTTGAATCAAGCTCCCCATTCTCAACCATCTCCGAAAGCTTCTCGACGATGGGTGATTGGGGGGTTATTGGATAAGCTGCTATGACGTCAGGTTTCGCCAGCTTCACAGCTTCTGCTACAGCTTCATTGCTTGTCAGAAGCTTTCTCATTCCTCTTGTACCATCACAATCGCTTTCTGCATGCATACTTCCCGACAAACTCCACACCCCTTGCAAAACCTGTAATCAATTCTGGCAACACCTTTTACCTCAATCACTCCCTCCGGGCAGTAATAAAAGCACTCCTTACACCCCGAACACTTTTTTAAATCAACAACAGGTCTGAAGTTTCGCCAGCTTCCTGTTTCGCCCGCAGATCCAGCAGTTGCTTTGGAGAATAAAGGGTCTAAACGCATTTAACCACCTTGTAAGCCTCCTCTGCAGCTTTCATACTCTTTTCAGCCTTATCACCGAGTTCCATCTTTATTGCCTCCATAAGACATCTGTAATCGATATCCAAAATCTTCGCTGCAGCGCCTCCCATTGCAGGGCCGAGTATTGGCCAGCCCGCACTTACGAGGCCATGCCTCACAGCAATCTCTGTAGCGTCAACCTGGCAAACCTTGGTCTGTCCAATCTGGTTAAATGGTTTTGAATTGCAGTTAACCACAACGGTTTCAGGATCCCCATCATAACCAAGCCTCTGGTCAAAAAGAATCACAACATCTGGGTCTGTAACAGCACATTTTCTCCTAATCTCATTATCTGAAATTCTTAAAAATGCCCTCACCTCAGCCCCTCTCCTCTCAGGGCCAAACTGTGGCATGGACTGGCTGAAATAACCCTGAAGCATTGCTGCAGCAGCTAAAATCCTGGCTGTTGTCACTCCTCCCTGGCCTCCCCTGCAGTATATTGAAATCTCCAAAAACATACTGCATTCAGAACGGTAACAGATATAAAAATTTACGGTTCTGCCTTTTCCCTCTTGGGAAGAGCTTTGTTTATTTCCTCGAGCAATTCGTCGTCACTTTTTCCTTCCGGATCTATTCCCAAGTCTCTCGCTATTTTTTCAAGCCTTGCCCTTTTCTCATCTCTGGTATATTTCCCCTCTCTTAACTCCCTTTCGAACTGCCTTAGCTCCATTTCTGCCTCTCTCTGGGCTTTCTTGAACTCACCCATGCTCCTCCCAAGACTTCTTGCAACTTCTGGCAGCTTGCTTGCTCCAAATAGCAGAAATATTACCAGCAGTATCAGCAACCATTCCTGCCCACCCGGCAATATCTGCATGTACACCAGATTCATCACTCCACCTAACCTTAAGAAAATATAAGATTTTGGTGTTTTGGACTTCGTAGGCAACAGCAAATATAAAGTGAAAATAAAGTTGAAAAGGCAAAATATTAAATGTTTTTTGTTGGAGAAGCGTTATGGACTTCGAGCTTACTCAAGACCAAAAGGATATTAAAAACGCTGCCAGAGAGTTCGCCGTAAACGAGTTCACAAAGGAGAGGGCTGAGGAGTACGACAGAAATGAAGAGTTCCCCTTTGATTTATGGAAAAAGGCGTGTGAGCTTGGTTTCATCGGCGTGCATTTTCCTGAGGAGTACGGCGGAGCGGGAATGGGTGTGCTTGAGAACATACTCATCGTCGAGGAGTTTTGTAGAGCTGACAGCACAATTGGAAGTGCCTTACTCCTTTCAGACTTCTCCTCTGAAGTGGTGATGAGGTTCGGCAGCGAGGAGCAGAAAAAAGAGGTTCTGCCAAAGGTGGCTGGCGGTGAGGCAATCACTGCAGGCTGCTACACAGAGCCCGAAGCTGGCAGCGATTTGACGGCGATAAAAACGAAAGCCGAGAAGGATGGAGATGAGTGGGTCATCAATGGATCAAAGACATTCATCACAAATGGAACAATCGCAGACTACTACGTAGTCCTTGCTGTCACCAACCCCGATGCACAGCCACGCTACAGGGGGTTCTCCACTTTCCTCGTGAAGAAAGGCACTCCTGGACTGAAGACAACCAAGATCGGGGGTAAGCTCGGCATAAGGGCCTCTCCAACTGCCGAAGTCGTTTTCAAAGATGTGAGGGTTGACGAGTCTGCAGTTATTGGAGAGCTTAACAGAGGCTTTTATCAGGTTCTGGAGTTCTTTGACGAGAGCAGAATTGAGATCGCTGCTCAGGCTTTGGGAATTGCTCAGGGTGCTTTTGATAGGCTTGTTAACTATGTAAAGCAGAGGAAGCAGTTCGGACAGCCGATAGGAGCTTTTCAGGCTTTACAGCACAGAATTGCTGACCTAAAAACACAGCTTGAAGCGGCAAGATTGCTGATATACAAGGCAGCTTGGAACTACGATCAGGGCAGGATTGATCCCGGGCTGACTTCGATGGCCAAATATTACGCAGGAAAGCTTGCTGTCAAAATATGTGATGAAGCTGTGCAGATGCACGGAGGTTACGGCTACATAGCTGAGTATGAGGTGGAGAGATTCTTCAGAGATGCAAAGATTACCGAAATTTACGAGGGGACGAAGGAGGTTCAGCTCAACACCATAGCGAGGGACATTCTCGGCAAGTTCAGATAGTTTTTTATATATTTCCTCCCACATTTTTTTAATGGCAAAAAAGCTTGTGCTTGTGATTGACAGGGATGATGACTTAGGGCAGAAGGCAGGTATTTCATCACCTGTTATCGGAAGAGATAACGTCGTTTCCGCTGCGGTAAGGCTCGGTACAGCAGATCCAGAAGATTCAGACGTCAATGCAATGTTCGCAGCGATAAAAATCTACGATGACCTTAAAGAGAAGGGAGAAGACGTTGAAGTTGTCGTAATTTGTGGGGACAAGAGCGTTGGTGTTGTTTCTGACTCAAAAATTGCGGAGCAGCTTGACAGGGCGGTCTTGAACTTAAGACCATCAAGTGCAATACTCGTTACTGACGGATCAGAGGATGAGTTCGTTCTTCCGATTATCTCCTCAAGAGTTAAGATAGACTCGGTTCAAAGAGTCGTTGTGAGGCAAAGCAGAACGATTGAAAGCACCTATTTTCTTATAAGAAGAATGCTGAACGACCCGAAGATCGCAAGAATCACTCTTGCTCCTCTTGGAATGATATTCCTCGTTTATTCAATCTTTCTCGTTATGCAGCATCCCGAATGGGGGCTTGGTGGAATAATATTTTTCCTCGGTGTTTATTTCATGGTAAAAGCGTACGGCTGGGAGCAGAACATAGCAAACCTTCTGGATGCCGTTCGCGTATCGCTGGTGGAGGGAAGACTCTCGTTTATCTTCTACGTAACCTCAGCCATATTGCTCATAATCAGCATTGTGAATGGATTCAACGCTTCTGTTAACGTTCCAGAAGCAACGGAAGCAATTTCAAGCTTCGTTTTCTACAGTACCTGGTGGTTCGTGCTTTCCGGAATATTCGCAATGCTGGCAAGAGCCGCTGATGCTTACGCAGAAAACAGAAGAGTTTCAAAGTACTTCACAATAATCTTTCTGCTGATAGCCTTTGGTCTGATTGTCTGGGCCTCGGCTGCTTACGTACTCAACCCTGAATCCCCGAACGCCCTTCAGAGCCTCGCAGGATCAATTGTGGGGGCAATACTAATCGCCGCAATAGGTGTTTTCACGCTGAAGAGACTCTAAAACAGCATACAGCCTCCTCAATTTTTCCTTTCCCTTGAAGAGTTTCTCGTTCGCACATTTAACAGCATACTCAAGGTACTCATCGTCGATGAGCATTTTGTAGCCTTCAGCAATAGGAAGTTCGACTCTCTCAAGAGAGGCTATTTCAACCACATAATGGTTTAAGGATATAATACCGCTTCTCCTGAAACCGGCCTGGTTTGCAATGTTCATCAAAATTTTTGCAGCGTCAATATCCCTGCATGCAACATGAATGATGGGTGGATACTGGATAAGCCAAGCGGTGTTTCTGCACCTCATTGCTGCCATCTTGATATCTTTTGCCTCTGCACCTCCATGCCACTTGCCCAAAAACTCTGAGTTAACCTTATCCCCCGGCTTTTTAAGATCGACAACTGCTATCCTTCCACTGCAGCTTGAAAGGGTGACAAAGCAGTCAAATTTGTTGATGAGGTCAAGCAAATAGACTATATCTTCATCGACTTTCCCCTTAGCTTTTGCTTCAAGATAGCCTCTATACCTCTTCTCTCTGAAACGCTCCCACATCACTTCTTGGCAAGAGTGGAAAGGTATGCCAGATAAGCATCAAGCTGAATTCTCTCATTCGCACCCTCAGTCAGCCTGAAGTCAATCTCTCCAAGCTTGTCGATTAGCTGAACTTTCAAACTGTCCTCCACTGGCATCGAGATAATTTCCCTGAATAGCTGTGATACTATATCCTCCCCGCTCATCCCGTATTCCACCATCAACCTGTCCAGTATTTCTCTCGCCTCCATGAAGTTGCCCTTTAACGCGGTTTGAATCAACTCTGACATCTCCTCAGGTCTTGCTGTTGCGGTTATCTGGTAAATTGTTTCAGCATCCACGACCTCTCCAAGTGCAGCAGCACCCTGAAGGGCATTGATGGCTTTTCTGAAGTCTCCTCCAGAAATGTATATCAAAGCCTCAAGACCGTCTTCTGTTATCTTCACACCCTCTTTTTCGCATATTTCCATCAGTCTCCTCTTCATTGCCTCCTTGGGTACGGGCCTAAACTTGAAAACGGCACACCTGCTCTGAATGGGCTCGATTATCCTGCTCACGTAGTTGCAGCTCAGTATGAACCTGCATGACTTCGAGTACATCTCCATCGTTCTCCTCAAAGCAGCCTGAGCATCAGCAGTGAGGGCATCAGCCTCATCGAGAAAGATTATCTTGAAGGGAGCATCCCCAATAGGAGCAGTTCTCGCGAAATCCTTGATCTTGTGCCTGACAACATCAATTCCCCTCTCATCACTCGCATTCATCTCGATAAAGTTGTCCCTCCAGTTCTCTCCGAACAAATCCCTCGCAAGAGCTATTGCCGTTGCTGTCTTCCCTGTTCCGGGTGGGCCTGAAAAGAGGAGATGAGGTATGTTCTTCCTTTCAACGTATCCCTTAAGCCTCTGAATTACCTCGTCCTGTCCCACAACCTCGTCAAGAGTGCGGGGGCGGTATTTTTCAACCCAGATTTCGAAGTTCTCCATCAAAGTTTTTTAATTATGGTTGCATAAAAACTCTACGTTCAAGTCTGGGTGTTTTCTCAAAACTCACAGAGAAACCGATATCCTTCAAAAACTTTTGAGACCTCTTCCCCTCCCCGTGCATCATGAGCTCAAGAAGGTCGTTCTCGTCATCGATGTCGACAGATGAGAAGAAGGAATCGAAAATTTCCGCTTTCATTCCCGATTTCAGAGCTATTTCGAGGTGTTTGAAGAAACTTCCGTAGTGATAAGAAACTCTGAACCCTCTTTTTCTCACGAGAAGCATGTTGGTTCCCCCTTTCCTTCCGGGAGCAATGACCACATCACCTTCCGTTTCAAAGAACCCCCTCAAAACCTCTTCATTGAGGAGAGGAAGATCTGACATTATCACCGCCACTGGAACCTGATCAATTAGCTTGTTAATAGCTGTGTTCAAATCAGAGGTGTCAACAACAACCTCAACACCTTCCAGTTCGACTTCTGCAGGGCACAAAACTAAAACATCCCCGAAGGGTTTTGCAGCATCAATAACATCGAGGAGCATTAACCTTGCAAGCTCCCTCCTCTCCTCCTCGCTGAGAAGTGAGGAAAGCCTCGATTTGGGATTGTTTGCCTTAAAAGGGATGATAATCTTCATGAAAAGATTCTTTCAATCAACCATTTCGAGTCAAACTTCACGAGGTCGTCGTACTCCTGTCCAACTCCAAAGAACAACACCGGTTTCTTAGTAACATAGCTGATGGAAATCGCAGAACCTCCCTTGGGGTCAGCGTCGAGCTTCGTCAAAATGCTTCCGTCGATCCCCACAGTTTCTGCGAACATTCTCGCCCTCTCCACCGCATCGTTTCCGGCAATGCTCTCGTCCACGAATATTATCAGGTCTGGCTTTGTCACCCTCTTTATCTTTTCAAGCTGGTCGAGAAGGTTCTTTTTGGTGTGCATTCTTCCAGCGGTGTCTGCAAGCACGACATCAATTCCCTTGCTCTCCGCATGCTTTATCGCATCGTAAATAACCGCTGCCGGGTCAGAACCATGCTTGTGCTTTATCAGCTTAACTCCAAGCTTTTTCGCGTGTTCTTCAAGCTGCTCTATAGCTCCCGCTCTGAAAGTATCTCCAGCAGCCAGCACTACTGAATAGCCCTGCTTCATCAGCCTGTTTGCCACCTTGGCGATAGTGGTTGTCTTTCCCGTGCCGTTAACGCCAACAAAGGCAATCACTAAAGGCTTCTTCTCCATCAGTTTCTCCTTTACAAATTCATCAAAATCGAACCTGTTTTCGTCAAGAATTTCAAGTATTATTGACTTGAGCTCTTCCATAATAATGTCAGAAAGTTTTTCAGTCAGCTTCTTCCTTCTTCCAACCAACCTGCTCTTTAGAGCTTCAGATATTGCATCAACAACCTCAAAAGCAACATCGCTCTCAAGGAGGATTATTTCCAGTTCTTCAAGGATGTCTTCTATCTTCTTTTCGTCGATGACAACTTCTCGGCTTACAACAAGAGCCGCAACCTTGTCTTTCAGCCCAACTTTCCGCTTTTCAGTTTTTGTTTCCTCCTTCGTTTGTACCTTCTCTGGGTGCTCTCTTTCAACCTCAGCCTTTTCTATTTCTATTTCCTCAATTTCCTTCTTCTCCTTTTCCTCTATCTTCTTTCTTAAACCACTTAATTTCTCCTTGAGAGCCTTGAACATTCTGATTCACTCCTGCTGTTTTGCCGCAATCTCCTGCTGGATTTTTTGAACCTGGGCTAAAATTTGCTGGAGCATCGAAGTCATTTTCTCCTGATTTTCCTCAATTCTTTTTATCCTCTTTTTGATAAATTCGATTGCCTCTCCTACTTCTCTCTCCACAACAACTCCGCTGCCGATGTCGACGAGCATTTTCTTGCTGTTCTTCACGTCAACGTAGGCAAAAACTCCCCCTCCAAGGTTCATCAGCGCCTCAACATCATTTTCTATGGATTCAAAAAACTCCAGTGTTTCAAGCGTTTTTCTGTACTCGTTTTCCAGAATTTCCATCTCCACAATTCTTCTCTGAAGTGCTTCCGCCTCCTCCTGAAGTATTTGCAGAGTTGCAATTTTCTCCTGAATTTCCTTCTCAGAACTCATGCCTGCTTCACTTCCTCAATTTTTATAAGATTTCTTTTAACTTTGTGGTTGCTTCCCACCAAAGAGTATACCTTTTCAACAGCATACTTCTCGTTGTTCGCTTCCACGACTTTCGTGAACCTCTGCCAGCCTTCCTGTGTTTTGAACGATCCTCTAACCTCAAACCTCATACCATCACCTCACGGAAAAAGGGCTTCCTCAACTATTCCCAGCTCAAATCCTGTGGTGTCTCTTCCCACCACATATCCTTTTGAGTTCGCAACAACTCCGGAACCTACCATGTCGGTTCCAAAATTAACGGTTCCGGTCAGAACCTCCACTCCCGCGACTTCTTCAAGCTTCTTCGCTTCCCACTCATTGATGTTGGGATTTGCCAGTCCCCCTTTATTTGTTATAACAGCGGCCATGCCGACTGTTTTTATACCGCCAACAGTCCCCTTGACGAGCTCTATGTCCATAAAATCAGCTACTTTTTCCAAAATGCTGCTGTCCATTTCGGGATTTGCAATTCCACCCCTGTCGTTTACAAGCAGGTTGTTTCCGAAGCACGTCATGGGAGTTTCGACAACCAATACGTCGAGTCTTCTTTCAAGTTCTTTAAGCTCGTTTGAAAGAATACGGTCGCTCACCACAGCCCCTCTGCTGTTCAAAGCCATCATCGCGCCGACAAGCTCTGAACCGGCTATTTTTGTTACAATAACCTCCACCTCAAGTTTGTTCTCAATTGCCTCAATGAGTGGTTTGTGGTTTACCCCAACCACCGCGTAGTCTTCGGAAACCTTTGCGTAGAGTCCAATCAGAGGATTGCCGTTAACAGCAACTTTCATTCACGCTAACTCGACTTCCACTATTCCATCGTCGAACTTCACAGCCCTCACTCTTATCTTTGTCGGTGGTTTTTCAGCCCCTCTTTCCCAGATTTTCTCGTTCACAGCAGTGTCGATTTTCACGTTCTCAGGTTCAACCTTCATGTGCCTGCTGAGAAACTTCCTGACATACTTTGCAGCCTTCTTTGCCCTAAGCCATCTCGGATACCTTTTCATCTTGTGCCTGAGCCTTATCGAGTAAACCCTCTCTAAGACGACCTTTGCCATCGCCTTCACCTCACACCTTTAACTTGCTCCTTCTCCAGTGTCTCCTCTTCGGGCTTCCGAACACACTCCTCTTTGTCTTCACGGTAATCCAGACAGGAGCCCTTCTGTTCTGCTTACAGGCTTTCGCCAGTCTCTTTTTAACACCAACCGTCTTTTTCCCCATAATATCACTTCCTTATGATTCTGGTTTCTCTCTTCTTGGGCTGAGCTCTTTTCAAAATCTCAACGAGCATTTTGTCGGTTATCCTGCTCTGAATCCTACCTGACTGTGCCAGATAGATAAGCTGGTTCTCAACCGCTTCAGCAATTTCGGGATGAGCCAATTTTAAACGTGAAAGCCTTTCCTTTGCCTCAGGTTCAAGAATTGCCCTCAGAATGGCCTTTTTCTGAGCTTCAACCTGTCTCCTCATCTCCTCCTTCTGCAACTCCTCAAGCTCCTTCTGCTTCTGCAACTCCATCAGCTTCCTTCGCCTGATCTCCTCAAGATCATCCATAAAAACCACCCTCAGTACTTTTCGAGGGCAGGAATCTCGGAAACAAGTTCAGATTTGAGTTCTGTTGCAACTTTGTCGAGGAAAGACCTCCCCATCGGAGTTACAACTCTGCCCTCCCTTGTCCTCTTCACGAAGCCGAGCTGTTCGAGCTGATGGAGCGCATTTCTCACTATCGCTCCGCTTCCCTTTCTGAACTTCGCTGGCTTCGACCCTCTCCTCTTTCTCCCGCCGTAGAACGTTCTCAACCTCTCGATACCAACAGGGCCGTCAATGTAAACTCTTCTGAATATCGAGGCGAGCCTTATATACCACCAGTCATCCTGCTCTGGGCTCCTCTCTTTGTGAACGCCTGTCTTCACGTACTTCGCCCAGTCAGGAGGAGCAACCATACCCTTCAGCTTCTCGGCAACCCTCTGAATTAGTAAATCCGCCGGAACATCATACACTGTCGCCATATCTTCACCTCTCGAAGGTTAGCACGAACCCTCTGAAATCAACGAGCCTGCCCTTAACTCTTGAGGCTATCTCCCGGGCAAGCTCCTTTTTATCCTTGCCAGATGACTCTCTGAAATTGCGGAGCATTCTAACCTTAACTGCCCCGCGCTTCTCAAGCAGGAAATTTATCTCGTTTATTAAGCTTTCCGTCACACCGTTTTTTCCAACATTTATAGTTACCACGTCCTTCACCATGCTCCTACCACCGATACCTGCCCTACCGAACTCTTATGATCGGGCTGTCTAAAAAATTTTTCATGGGAAGAGTGGTGGAGTTCTAAGTCCGAGAGTTTCGTCAAAGCCCATCATAAGGTTCATGTTCTGAACCGCCTGTCCCGATGCCCCTTTCACGAGGTTGTCTATGGCTGAAACAACCACAACTCTGTTTTCTCCGGGATGGATGGAGATGTCACAGAAGTTGCTTCCCCTAACCTCACTTAGAGAGACACTCTCCTGAATTCTGACAAAGAAGCAGTCCTTGTAGAAGTCCTCGTAAATCTGGTAAAGCTCATCCTTCGTAAGCTCTCCCCGTAAGAAGATGTGTGCATTTGTCAGGATCCCTCTCGAACCCGGGAAAACCTGAGGAGTGAAGGAGATTTTAATGTCCTGCTGGAACTTGCCAAGCTCCTGAACCATCTCGTAGTAGTGGCGATGCTCTGTGATCTTGTATGGCACTATCGACTCGTGCAAATTGGGGTAGTGTGTGAATGGAGACGGAGATTCTCCCGCTCCCGTAATACCGCTCTTGCTGTCGAAAACCACCCTTTCAATCAGCTCAAGACTTGCAAGCGGTGCTGCGGCGAGAATCGTGCTTGTAGGGTAACAGCCCGGATTGGCGACAAGGTTTGCCTTTTTTATTTCATCTCTGTGAAGCTCGGTCAGACCGTAAACAGCATCAACGTAACCTTCATGCTTTTTGCCGTAAACTCTCTCGTAGGTTTCCCTGTCCAGCCTGTAGTCGGCAGAGATGTCAACAACTTTCATCCCGCTGTTTAGAAGCTCTGGGACATACTTCATCGCCTGTCCATGAGGAACTGCTGTGAAAACGACATCGCAATCCATGAAGTTACTTAAGTCAGGGCTGCAGAACTCCAGGTCGTAAAATCCCTTCAAAAAACGGTGAATCTTCCAGATTTTCTGACCCTCGTATCTTCTTGATGATGCTGCGATTACCTCAGCTTCAGGGTGGTTAGCGAGGATTCTGAGCAGTTCTGAGCCAGTGTATCCGCTTGCCCCTATAATTCCGACCTTCATGAGGAAAGAGTTAAGAGGCAAAATAAAGAGTTTACTGAGATGTCAAAAATAGAGGATGCAATAAAAGAAGTTAAGGATGGCGTTCTCATATCACTGCACGTATCACCCGGCTCGAAGGATGTTTCTTTCGGCTACGATGAATGGAGGAAGGCAATTGAGGTCAAATTAAAGAGCCCTGCAAAGGAGGGTAAGGCTAACAGGGAGCTACTGAACATATTCAAGGAGATTTTCGGAGAAGCTGAAATAGTGAGCGGTGAGAAATCGAGGAGCAAAGTTTTGAAGGTTAAGGGGGATAAAGATAGCGTTGTTGAGAGGTTAAGGGAGTTAATCGGATGATATTTTTGGCGGAGTACAGATAATGCAGTATCAGAGGAGCAGAAACCCAACAGACCTAAAGTGCCAAACAATTAGCGATTTCCAACATAGACGGAAACGGATTGTTTACTCAAGAGAAAGCTCTTATAGTACATGTTCCGAACATTGGTTGATGTTAAAACCACTGGTAAAATGGGCAGGAGGAAAGAGGCAGCTTCTATCGGAACTTTTAAGTAAGTTTGGGGGTTGAAATGGGAAACGATAAAACACCAAACTACTTTTTAATTTCAGTATCAACACGCGAAAATCTTGAATTGTGTATAAAGTACGCATTAGCAGGATTCACAAACAGTATAAATGGACTCTGGACGTTTTTAGACATTGAAGAAGGAGATTTTGTATCTTTTCTCTACGGTGCGAGGGTCAGAAATCTCTACAGAGTTGTCAAAAAGGTGGCTTATAAAAATGCTGACAAAATTCCTCCGTGGCCACCAATAACATTCAAAACATCAGGCAAAACTTATCATTTTCCCTTTAGGTTTATTCTAAAACAAGAACGTAGTTTAAATGAACCAATGGTTAGGCCTGAATTTTCTTATGTAGCTGAGAATTTGCTTTTAAGAGGTGGATACAGAAAAACGCATTTTCAGGCAGACACTGTTACCTTCTATAACGTTTCCGGAATGGGCGAGCCGTATTACAGTAATAATGAAAGTCTGGATATTGATGCAGAAACGTTTGAACCAAAAATTGTATTTAAGAAAGAAAAACAAAAAATTCCGGAAAAATTCTATTTTAGGGAACTGATACTTCAATCGTTAGTTCGCAAAAAGCTTTCAAATACAGTGTTTGAGGAAATTCTTGAGCATTTCAAAGTAAATTATAACTCCTCAGATTTTGAAATACTAGGAGAAAAGGCGCTTCCTGAAGGTTATGTGGATATCTTCATAAAATTAAAACACCCAGTAGGATCTAACAAATACTTGCTTGTTGAGGTAAAAACGGGGAAAACACAGCGAAAAGACATAGACCAACTTCGTGATTACATGAGAGAATTGGGGAATGAAGTTGTTGGTGGAGTTTTAATAGCAAAGGAATTTCCAAAGAAAGTGCGTCAAGAGTCTCAAGTGTTGCATGTTAAGTACTCCTTTGATAATTTAGATGTAGAGAGTGAATACACCTACGAAAATCTCCTGAAATTGCTTCATTTGGAGGTGATGGTATGAAAAAGAGGCTTTTCATGTTTTTAACACCTGATGGGGTGACATACTCCTCATGTGGGAATATTTACCCGGATGTTGATAATTTCCAAGTTCTTGGATTGGCAGAAGGTTCCACAGAAGAGGAAGCTTTTGAAGAATTTTTAAATACCAATAAATGTGTGTTTAACACGAATTTTAAGAACGTCATCTGAATAGAGGTAAAATCCAGAATTCACGAAGGAAAAATGTTTTTGCTGGATGATTAAAATTATATCGCATAGATAAAAACATAAACTTTAGCCGTTTATGTGCCTCTCGAGGTGGGATTTAATATGATTGAAATACGAAGAGTGATAAATTCTATTTTCAAAATCAAGCCAAAGTTCCTGGAGTTCTTATCTTACGTCCAGCACCCTCTAGCGGCAGATTTAGAGTGGGGCCGCCGAGATTTGAACTCGGGTCACCGGCGCCCCAGGCCGAGAGGCTACCAGGCTACCCCACGGCCCCAGCAGTGATAAATTGGAGGATGGTTTTTAAAGGCTTTTGCTATTTCTAAAATTCTGAACCCTCATTGGGGCAATTCCGTAAATTATATATGCGTAGATGAAAAGGCACTCTAAGACGGAGGTGACTTCATGCCAGAGTTAGAGGTTAAAGGAAAGAAGCTCAGACTTGACGAGGACGGTTTTCTGCAGGATTGGGAAGAGTGGGATGAGGAGGTTGCAGAGGCTCTTGCGAAGGACACTCGCTTCAGCCCGCAGCCAATAGAACTGACGGAGGAGCACTGGAAGATTATAAAGTATCTGAGAGACTACTTTATCAAATACGGTGTTGCTCCACCTGTTAGAATGCTTGTGAAACACTGCAAGAAAGAGGTAAAGCCAGACTGCAACCTTCAGTACATCTACAAGCTCTTCCCGCAGGGACCTGCAAAGGATGCTTGTAGAATTGCCGGACTTCCAAAGCCAACTGGCTGTGTCTAATCTTATTTTTTCTTCGCTTTTTTGACAAATCTTCTTGCAATACTTCTGTCAGAGAGGAAGTGAACGTGAATGTAGCATCCAATCGTATTTTCCTTCATTATGCCATCTCTGCCGCCATCAATTCCAAACCCCCTCTCAACCCTAAATGCAAAATCAGCTTTTCCGGTAAGCGTGGGCTTGGAGTAGTGGAACTCGTGCCCCACTATCTTCTGGTTTCTCCTGGCAATTATGCAAGGCTTCGATGCCCTGTAAATTGAATATCCCTGCGCCTGAAACTTTTCATACATCTTTGTTTTGAGCGGAAGAAAGCCCACCATCTCAAACTCCCCTTCGGAGGTTTCAAGAGACTCTCCGAGGTACATTAGTCCACCACATTCAGCATAAACTGGTTTGCCGGACTGGCAGAATTCGTAAATTTCTCCCCTGAGCTTTTTGTTTTTCTCAAGCTCATTTGCATAAACCTCTGGAAAACCACCACCGATGTAGAGCGCATCCACATCAGGGAGCTTTTTATCCTCCAGAGAGTTCAAAAAGACGAGCTCCGCATATTTCGACAGCTCATCGAGGTTGTCCTGGTAGTAGAACGAAAAGACCTGATCTCTGAACACACCAATCCTCACATGCTTCTTTTTCTCCGGTTCGCTTTCATCCAATACAGCATCAAGCGGAGGCGCTTTTTCGGCTATTTCAAGAATTGCATCAACGTCGACATGCTTCTCCACAATCTCGGCAATGCTGTCAAGCAGCTCGTCCATATCTTCTCTTTCGTAGGCAGTTACAAGGCCGAGATGGCGATACGGCATTTTCACCTTTTTTCTCGGCACCACCCCGAGAACTCTGATGCCAGCAAGTTTCTCTACAGCTTTCTTAACTTTCCCTGCATGCCTCTCGCTACCAACTCTGTTCAAAATCGCCCCCTCAAGCCTTACATCTGGGTCAAAGAGCTTGTAGCCAAGCATTATTGCAGCAGCAGTCCTGTTGAGCCTCTCCACGTTGGCAACGAGCACAACTGGAGCCTTTAAAATCTTACTAACCTCGGCCACGCTTCCCTTCTCATTTATCGCATCCGATGAGTCGTAAAGGCCTGTCTTCCCCTCAATTATTGCTATATCCGCCCCCTTAAAGTTTCTGACGAAGGTTTCAAGGATTGCTTGTCTGCTCAGCATAAAGCTGTCGAGATTCCGCGAATACCTTCCAGTCGCAAGGTGGTGAAAGCCTGGGTCGATGAAATCTGGCCCTACCTTGTACGGCTGAACCTTGTAACCTCTGCTAACGAGCAGTCTCATCAGGCCAATGGAAATCATCGTTTTTCCAACCTTGCTGCTCGTCCCTGCTATTACAACTCTCGGAATGTCCATTAGCGAAAGTTTCACTACTGTAATTTAGGCTTTTACAGAAAACCTTAAATTAAGCTTTGAGGTTAAGCATTAGCATGGATGAATTTGAGTATGCGATATTTGAGGATGAAGAGGAAGAGATTGAGGGTGAGGATGACGTAAAACTTGCTGAAATTTACAAGCTGGCATCCAAGCTCCTCAAGCTGCTGGATGAAATCAAAAGCTTTGAACTGAAGGAGTCTGCTTCACTAATGCTAATAAAAGAAATTGTTGGTGAGGATAAGGTTCTTGTTGGTCTGGCAACGAAAATGCTTCAGGACATGAGCTACGGTTTTGAGGATGATGAGAGTTACGTGAGCTGATTCTTCACAAATTTTGATTTTATCAGGCTGTAGTTGACGAATATTGCCCCGAAAAAGATGTTTGTGTGGTAGGTTATTAATCTCCACAGCCCTACGAGAACTCCGAGTATGTTTGTAGGGACGAAGTTTGAGTAGAGGTAGGCCATGCTCACCTCTGCAATTCCGCTGCTTCCGGGAGTGAGCGGGACAAGAGAGACAATCACTATTATTAGCTGTGCTGCGTAAGAGTATAGGAAATAGGCATCGTAACCGAGGGCAACGAGGATTATTGAAGGAATTGTAAAGCTTGCACTCCACATGACGAGTGTGACGATGTAGAGCATGAGTATACCGGAAAGGGAGTCGGAAAGCATTTTTATCGTTGCTTCTCTAAAACTCCTGAGCTCTCTTGAGAATGCTGAAGAGTATTTCTCAGCTTTTTTTTCGTTGAATTTCCGGACAGCTTTGTATAGAAGCTCTGCAAATTTGTCGATGCTGGACTCGTTTCTGAATATCCTGTAAAGAACGTACAGAAAAACGATGAGGAGTGAAATGAAAATTATGGCTATTTTGAATCCAAAACTTGTCGAAAAACCTGTGGCAATCAGAAAGACGGGCAGGGCTGTTGAAAAGTACATTGAGTCGAGGATTCTCTCAGCAAGGACGATGAAGGCAGATGTACCAACTTCTACACCTCTGTCTGACAGCATCTTAACTCTGACAGGCTCTCCACCAGCGGAGGAGGGTGTTATAGAGGCTGTAAACATGCTGGCCATGGTTATCTCAAGAGAGTGGGGGAAAGAAATGCGATAGCCCAGATAATTGGACAGGAGTTTCATGCGGAACGCCCACAGAAGCCAGAAAGACACCTGCATAAGGAAGGCTGCAAACAGCAAGAGCCAGTTAGCCCTCTTAATGACACTCCAGGTTAACTCAGACTCGGTGTACTTGAATATTATTGCTGTTACAATGATGCTTACAAGAATCCCCATCACTGCTGCCCTTAGCGTCGAACTCAATTTTCCCCCCGGTGCTCCATACAATTAACGTATATAAACCATTTTCGTATTTCTTTCCTTTGATGGTTAAATTTATTTGTATCCAACCTCACCGAATCGCACATGAGGGTAGTGCTTTTAACCTCGTACTTTCCACCCCACGTCGGAGGAGTTGAGGTTCATGTTGAAAGACTTGCCCACCACCTTCACAAAAGGGGTTTTGAAGTTGTTGTCGTGACATCCAGCGCATCCGGCAGTGCTGAATTTCCATTTGAGGTTAAATACATCCCCAGCATTCCTATTCCTTACTCCCCAATTACACCTTTCCTTGGAAGGTTTTTGGAAAACTTAGATGGTGATGTATTCCACTCGCACACACCACCGCCCTTCTTCTCCTGTTCCCTCAAAAGATCACCTCACGTCATAACCTATCACTGCGACATTGAGATCCCTGAGAGGTACGGGAAGGTTCCGATACCCAGAGCTATTTCAAGGTTGATAATTAAGAAGAGCGATGATATGCTCTCAGAAGCTCTTGACAGGGCTGATGCGATTATCGCAACAACAAAAAGCTACGCCGAAACTTCAAGACTTTTGAAAGGGAGAAACTACCATGTAATTCCCAATGGCATAGAGCTGAGCGAGTTTGAGGGAGTCGAAGCGGAAAAAGAGCCTATGGTGCTATTTCTCGGCAGGCTTGCCGCAACCAAGGGAGTTGACGTTTTGCTTAGGGCCATGAAGCACGTTGATGTCGAGGCAAGGTGTGTGATTATAGGTGATGGAGAGGAGAGAAACTCGCTTGAGAGACTCGCAAGGAAGCTTAATGTCAACGCCGAGTTTACAGGGTTCCTTCCAAGAAGAAAGGTTATTGAGTATCTTGCAAGAGCATCTCTCCTCGCTCTTCCCTCTTTATCGAGGCTGGAGGCTTTTGGAATAGTTCTTCTCGAGGCTATGGCGTGCGGAACCCCCGTTGCCGCCTCCGACATTCCCGGGGTTAGGGATGTTGCAAGAGAGGCTGGCTTCGTTTTTCCACCTGGGGACTACATAAGGCTGAGTGAAATAATAAACGAGCTTCTAAGCGATGAAGGTGAGGTAAGGTTGATTGGAGAAAAGGGAAAAAGGGTTGTAAGAGAAAAGTACAGCTGGGAGGTTGTGGCGAACTCGCTCGTGGAGTTGTATGAGAGTCTTGTTTGACCTTTAAGTTGGCTTTAAAGAAAATATTTTAAACGCCATTTCGATTTTAATTAAATGAGATTACTAACAATAGGATCAGGGCTGCGAGGTGCCAAGATTGCGGAAATTATGCACAAAAAAGGTGTGAAAGTCAATCGAGTTCCTCTGTTTAAATGTTTTGCAGTTTTGAACAATGAAGAGCACTTGAGAAATGTTTCGTTGGGAGACGACAGGAAGTACTACGTCCATGGTCTGAAAGGAGACGTCAGCGGTTTTGTAAACCAGATTACGTCTCTCTACGAAATATTTGAAGGAAGCCTCGTCTTAACTTCTTTGGAAGATGACTTTGGCTACATAACGTCTCTTGAACTCTGTAAAAAGCTCAGAAAGGTTACTGAAGATGTTGTAATCTCACTTGCGTTAGTTCCACAGCTTGACACTTCAAGCATTGGAGAGATAAAGAAACGAATTCGAAGTTTAAGAGAAGTGTCGGATGTTCTTATCCTTTTTGAGGGCGAGGTTGGTGTAGAGAGAAAGATTCTGGAAGTTATGAACCTCGTTGCTCTTGCCGGTGAAATTGACCTTAAAAAGAGGGTGGCTGGAGAAGTTGTTGTTGACACATCTGATGTGTTCAATGCCTTAAAGTCTGACGGATTTGCCATCGCTGGTATAGCGGAAAGGAAAATACCATTTAACATAAAGAACATCCTTTTCAGAAGGAACAGTGAACTGAAGGCGATAAGAACGAAAAGAATGCTTGAGCTGACGGAGGAGGCATTGCAGAATGTAAGCATAAACGGAGACATTGAGGATGCCAAGTCGGCTTTGCTCCTTTTCGCCGGTAAGCCGGATGAGCTCACGATGGAGGGCCTGTTCTCCTCCATAGCGATGGTAGAGAACATAAATAGAGATATTGTTGTAAGGTACGGCGACTATCCAATTCCCGGTTCAAGAAAGGTTTCCGCTGTTCTGATATTCTCAGGAATCAGGAAATTCCGCTTTGCCTGAAAAGTGAGAAAAGCTTGAAAATCGTTCCGTGATGTGCTATCCTGCTTTCTATTCTTGACTGAAGTGTTTTCAAAGCGTAGTCGTCAACTTCAAACTCCAAATCATCGTACTTAACGTCCTTCAGAATCAATCCATATGAGGGAGCGGGCTCAACCCTCTCCTTGTGCTTTTCCGGGTTCAAAAGCTCTCTAAACCATTCTATGCTTCTGTGCTGCTTGCCGATTTCCATTATCGCTGTCACTATGCATCTGACCATGTTCCATGTGAAGGCATTTCCCTCTATCTCAAAAATTATGAACTCTCTGTCCGCCCTTATGTCCGCCCTTATGATCTCCCTTACGCAGCTTTCCCCTTCTCCAAACTTCTTCGTAAAATTGGAGAAGTCGTGAACGCCGATAAGCTCCTTAACTGCCTTCCTCATCGCTGAGATGTCGTAGTCGGAGCCATACATAACATAGGTGTAAACTCTGCTCTTTGCCTTTCTGGGGTCAAAGTCCTCTGGAACTTTTGCCCATGCCCATGCAGTGATATCTTCTGGAAGCTCGGCGTTTAGCATTCTTGGAAAGATTGTTTCGTCGGAATAAAAGGAGATTACCTGCCCATAGGCATGAACGCCGGCATCAGTCCTTCCAGCACTCCTCAGCCTTGGATTTTCAACTCCAAGCCTTCTGAGTGCGTTGATTATCTCCCCCTCTACTGTCCTCTGGTCGGGCTGAAACTGGCTTCCGTGGAAGTTCTCGCCGAAGTATGCTATCTTGAACGCAAACTTCATTACAGTTCTCTCCCGATGAGGGATGAGACGAACTCGTTAAGGGCGCTCATTCTCCTCAGCAGGATTTCCTTCACCTGCTTCTGCCCCTGATAGAGGCCTACAGCCGTTCCAACGATGAAAAGAAACTCAAGCTCGTCGAGCTGATACTTCTCCCTCAAATCCAGCAAGTCCTTGACTTTGCTTTCTGGCAGACCGTCCACTGTAAGCTCCTCCTCATCAGCTTTCTCAAGAAACTTCTCGTCTGCCCCCCATCTCGTTTTCAGCTCTTCAAAAGCATCCCAGAGTATGGACTTTCTGGTCTGTATATCCATGGCAAAAATGAGTTAAAATTTTTAAAAAACTTTCTGAATTCCGAGGGTTTCGTTCGTCTTCCTAATGCTCTCGTCCCTCTCTGCAAGCTCAAGCATAGCTCTTATGGCGTCGATGTTCTCAGGAACGACGATTGCCTCCTGGTGGATTGCTTGGGTGACGAAGAGATCGTTTCCGTCAACGCCAATCGATTCCTTCCATACTACGTTCTCATATAGGTCGTATCTGAGTCTCAGCTCTCTGGCAAACTCTATGACCTTTGCGGTTGAGGTAAAGCCATCCTCTGCAGAAACAAGCATTATCCTCGGCTCCTGATCAAGAACGCTGATGACGTTTTCAGGTTTAACCGCTTCCTTCATCTCTACATTGAGTGCGTGGACGTGCATGAGCGTTGTGGGGAGTTTGAAGGCGGTTGTTACAATATCAACGTCCGGCAGAACGGTTTTGACGTCAGGCCCGTGGTGTGATGGAATGGAGACAGGATCGGGCATAATTCCGTTGACGAGTCCTTTCTTGTCCTCTTTCGGGTCAACAACTCTCCTGAGCATCGTTGCCCTCACTCTACCGATCTTGAAGTTCGTTTTAAGCATGTATATGAGCCTTGTTAAACCTGTGGTGTTGCAGCTCACCACTCTGACATAGTTTTTCCCCTTGGCCTCGTCATAGTTGGCGAGGGCATTGAATGAAACTTCAGCAACGTCCTTCTTTTCCCCACCCTGAAATATCGCCTTTATACCAGCTTTTTCGTAATATTTGGCCTTATTCTCAGCTCCAACCTTGTTAGGGCTGCAGTCAACCACAATGTCAGCTTTTGGTAGCAAATCTTCGATTGTGCCCTGAATTTCAATTCCCGCCTTCTCGAACAGTTCGACGTTTTCAGGCTTGGCAACGTAAAGTGGGTATCTCTTGGCAGCAAGTTTCGCCTCGAAGTCGGGGCGAGTTTTTGTGACTCCTACAACCTCCATGTCATCCTGAAGGCTTACGGCATCAGCCACTCTCTTTCCGATGGTTCCATAACCATTTATCGCCACCTTTACCTTCATAACTCTCCCTCCAGTATTATTTTGTGCCCAATCAAATCCATCTCCGCAACCCTACCCTTAATTTCCTTGTACTCACCAAGAATGTCCCACATTTTTACTTTTTCTCCTTCCACAACAATTCTCACTACATCCTCCATAAGTGGTTCATCTTTGCCTGCTAAGTAAACCTTTGATTCACACATAGCTGAATGTTGGTGCGAAGCTTTATCTAATTTCCCCAAACGTTAAATTCCAGATATTTAAAAATGAATTCTGTGCTTAAAGTGGCTAAGTTCGAGATTAAAAAGTCAAGAAAGAGGTACGGGGGTGGCAGCTTACTCCTTATCATCCTCGCTGTTGCGGTTTCAGCTTCACTGGGTTATGCTTCCATCATAACCGGAATTGACTCGGACAGAGGCATCTACACGACCAATGTCAAAGTTAACCTGAAAACTCTCACAACTTCCAGCAGTCCAGACGTTGTTTTATTTGATGGCAAGCTGTTTGTAGAGCGGAGTGACAAAAGTCTTGCGGCAGCGGATGAGCTTTTGAAATACCTCAAAGAAGAGCACAGGAAGAGGATAGAGAAGGAGTTTGGGGAGATGGCACATCCTGTGAGGGTGAGCGTTGTTTACCTTGAACCTTCTGGAATCACGCCGCCAGAGAGAGTGGTTGAGGAAAAAGAAAAGCCGCCGGAGACAGGCGGAAAGGTGTCCGAATCAGTTGGTAATAAGTCGTCCAGCGGTTCTGCCTTAAAAACAACAACCGCGGTTACCACAACCACAGCAGTCAAAACCACTACAACTACAACAGCTGTTGAAGAAACTACGCCCGCAACTCCCGAATCAAACGCTACTTACGTCCCTCCTGAGGACATCAAAACTCCGGGTCTTGTTGACAGAATGGTTTTAGCGTTTCTTTTCGTCATCCCGTCCTACTTCACCGTTCAGGTATTCTCGTCTTCCCTTCTCGAGGATAAGCTCCTTAGAAGGCTTGAAGTGCTACTATCAGCAATAAGCAGACCAGAGCTCATTTTCGGAAAGATGCTTCCCTACTTCCTGTTATCCTTGCTTTCAGCCCTTGCCGTCTCAATTTATCTGAACAGTTTTCTGGCGTTCTTGTTCGCCATCCCTGTCGTTCTCCTGCTGTTCTCAGCTCAGACGTTTGTTGTAATGATTTCGAGAAGCTACAGAGAAGCAACTTTTCTCCTGCTTGTTGTTTCACTTCTGATAACCATTTACGCCTTCATTCCGGCAGTTTTCTCAACCGCTATTCCCCTATCCAAAATTTCACCCATTACACTCCTCCTTGCTTACATTCAGGGAGAAGAGCTTGCTGTTAGCGATCTGGCTCTTTCATTCGCCCACTACCTCATAATGGCTTTTATGCTGTTTTACTTCGGCATGAAAGCTCTGAATCCCGATATTTCCCACGGCAAAGAAATTTTTCAGAAACTTATTGAGATTTCAAGGCTAAGTGTAACCAGCGATTGCGCAGCTTTCATTTTCGCCTTCCTTTCTATATCGTTTGCCTTCATGGCCGAACTCTTCGCAATACTCGCGGTTTTCATCCTTCCCCAGCATCTGATGGTTCCGGCCTTGCTGATCTGCGTTGCTGTGGTTGAGGAGTTTATCAAAGGAATCATCATATTCTCCTCTCCAACGCTAAGCAGAGGAATTTTTACCGCTATCGGATTCTTCTTGGGAGAAAAGATTCTCATCCTATTTAATGTCCTGCATGAATACAGCATAGCCTTTCTCAGTCAGTTTCTCGTCCTTCCGTTAATTCTGCATACTGCAACGGCCATAACCATAGCCCTTATGGCAAAAAAGGGATACGGAAAGGCGTTGGGATTAGCAATCGCCTTGCATGCTGTATATGACTATACGGTGGTGATGCTCCTTGTTTGAAATAGTAAAGAAGGACATGAAGCTTATGTTTAGGGAAAGAACCTTTGTCAGCATAGTCTTTCTGATAGTGTTCGTTGCAGGAATATCCTCAGTTGTGACTTTCGGACTGATCATGCTGTATAACCCGGACTATCTCGGCTTTTATGGTAGCTCGAAAGTTGCCGTCGTTGGAGAGTGCTTTATAGAAAGCTGTTACGATGAGGAAACTGCTATGGAGCTTTTCAAAAGCGGAAAAGTTGATGCCGTGCTGATTGTATCCGATGTGGACGGGATTAAGTATGTTGACGTCATCGTGCCAGATGATGAAATAAAAGCGGCTCAGATTCTGAGTTACGTCAAAAAACTGCTCACTGAGTATGAAGAGAAGCTCAGAAACGTTTATGGTGTGCCGAATCTTGAGCTGAAGGTTTACTCAGGAGGCAGAGAGATAGAAATTCCCTCAGGCTCCTCAACGGTTTTCAAGTTCATATATCTGATCCTTATCCCCCTCCTAAGCATCACCACAGCAGTTGTTGCTGCAGGAATGACAATTGACTCTGTATGTGAGGAGATACAGAGCAGGTCGATAGAGGTGCTGCTCTCCACGCCCCTTACACCTTTTAAGATTTCCGTCAGCAAGGTTGCAACCCCCATGATATTCTCGTCCCTCTTAACCGCACTGTGGCTTCTCCTCCTAGCTCTCAACAAAGTGGATGTGGCAAATCCATTGCTGGCCTTTGCAGTATCAGTCTCAATTACTGCCTTTTTCGTTTCGCTCGGCTACCTCATGGCCGCGAAATTCAGGGACAGAGAGAGTGCTCAGCTCCTTTTCTCAATCCTCGCAGCCGGCTCTTTGCCACTGATGGTCACAAAATACGCAAGCCCCGCATTGATGGTTGGTAGAGCTGCTGCAGGTGCTGAAATAGACTTTACCATCGCCGCAGTTTTCTCTGCTGCCTCCTTTGCGCTCCTCGCATTTTCTCCTTTTATTGTAAAAATAGATAAAAATTTAATCTAGCCCCTTATTTTTTCCAGAATCTCCTTTGCGTAGTCGAGCCTTATTTTTCTGTCTCTAACCATAATTTCAACCACTCTGTCAACCTCGTCTCCAACAGCACCGGCCATTATTGCCAGATTTCTCGCATGCAGCTCCATATGCCCCCTCTGTATGCCCTCCGTAGCAAGTGCCCTCAGTGCAGCGAAGTTCTGAGCTAAACCTAGAGCTGCGGCAACTCTTGCCAGCTCCTCTGCAGTATCAACTCCGAGAATCTTCAGCGAAATTTTTGCCAGCGGGTTTACCTTCGTCGCCCCTCCTATCACTCCTGCAGCCATCGGAACCTCTATTGTTCCAACCAAGTTCCCCTTCTTGTCCACCTCGTAGGTTGTGAGGGGTTTGTAACCACCAATTGAAGCATAGCTGTGCGCTCCAGCCTCAATAGCCCTGAAGTCGTTGCCAGTAGCCACCATCAGTGCAGAGATGCCGTTCATAATCCCCTTGTTGTGCGTGGCACACCTGAATGGATCCACAGCAGCAAAGGCGTAGGCAAGCATTATCCCCTCAACAACCTCCTCACCGCCAATAACATCTTTGTCAAACACCGCTTTCGCCCTTGCAAGCCTGTATTTTGCAAGATTGGAGATTATTCTGAGATAAACCTTCCCGCCCGTAATTCTCTCAATGAAGGGCGCGACACTCTCACACATCGTGTTTACAGCATTGGCCCCCATCGCATCCAAAACGTCAACTATCAGATGAACGATGAGCATTTTGCCCATTATCGTGTCGATTACTCTCGCCTCAACATCCCTGCAACCCCCACCGAGCTTGACCAGCATGGGGTCGCACTCGTTTGCCTTCTCAATAATCTCCTCTTTGTTGCTCAGAACCTCAAACCTAGCTGCTTGAGGGTTGGGAAGCTTCGTAACCTGAATCTGTCCTATCATCAGGGAGCCGGTGTAGTCAGTCCTGAACCCCCCACTCTCCCTCGCCATCCTCGCTGCATTGCTCGCAGCAGCCACAACGCTTGGCTCTTCAATCGCCATCGGAATGAGGTAATCCTTGCCATCAATCAGGAAGTTTGTGGCTATACCAAGAGGCAGCTCGAAAGTGCCGATGACATTTTCAATCATCCTGTCAGCAACATCAAGAGGCAAACCCTGAGATAAAACTGCTTTAACCTCTTCATCGCTTAATCCTGCGAGCTCGGCAACCTTCTTTATTCTCTCCTCGACGCTGAGCTTGTAAAATCCAGGAATGCGAGAGCTCATGGCTCTCCTAATCTTCCCTGATTTATAATGTCTTCGGTTGAGGAGCTTTCAAGGAAGTTTTAATATAATCTGAAAAACATCGCAAAGCAATGAAAATTGCTGTAGTCGGAGCAGGACTCACAGGGCTCAAGGCGGCGAAGGAGCTGTCGGAGTATGCCAGTGTTGTGGTGTTTGAGCCTGAAGACATCGGAGGGCTTGTTGCAAGCTACGAAGGCGTTGAAAAATTCTACCATCACTGCTTCAGAGATGATGATTTTTTGCTGGAAGAGATAAAGAGGAGTGGGCTTAATTCAAAGCTTGTCTGGAGAATTGCCAAGACGGGCTTTGCTGCAAACGGAAAAATATATCCTCTTAACACACCATTTGAAATTCTTCGCTATCCTCTTCTCACCTTTGGTGAAAAAATCAGGCTTGCAAGGTTTACGCTTAAAAGCAGGAAGCTTAACTACGAGAATTTCGACGATATTGGTGTTATCGAAGGGATAAGGAGGGAGCTTGGAGAGGGTTTGCTTGAGCGCTTTTTCATGCCACTGCTGAGGTCGAAGTTTGGTGAGAATGCAGAAGAGGTTAGCTATGCGTGGTTGCTAGGCAGGGTGGCTATAAGGAGCAACAGAAAGTATTCTGGTGAGGAGATTGGATACATAAGGCATGGATTCCAGCAGCTTGTTGATAAGATGGCTGAAGGTCTGGAGATAAGAAAAGAGAGGGCTAGGATAAGGAAGAATGCAAAGTGGGAGGTTAACGGAGAGCAGTTTGACGCTGTAATCTACACAGCACCCCTTCCAGAGCTTGGTGAGCTAGGCGAGAAGCTCGGAATTTCGGAAATCAGGTATCAGAGCTCTGTATGTGCTTTGGTTGGAGCAGAGGAGACTTTAACGGAGAACATCTACTGGACAAACATAGTTGACAGAATGAGCTTTGGTGCTGTCATCGAGCACACGAACTTCATGCTTTACGAGGATTACGGCATCCACCTCATTTACCTCGCAAGCTACTCCACTCCAGACGGTTATCTCTTCAATTTGAGTGATAAGGAGATAGAGAGGCTATTCCTCTCCGACCTCAAAAAGCTGGGGTTCAACACAGATAGCATAAAATGGATGAAGATTTTCAAGGCGAAATACAGCGGTCCGATATACGAGAGGGGATACAGAAGGAAAATTACACCTTACAGGGTGGCGGATGGGTTCTACATAGCAGGAATGACGTCAAGACCAAATTATCCTGAGAGGAGTATGAACGGAAGTGTCAGGGCGGGTTATGAGGTTGCCGAGCAGGTTAAGAAAGACTTCCTATAACTTTCTCAACCAGCATCGCAAGTCTAACCTTTGCGTAATCGATGAACTTGTCGGTTAAGACAATTTTTGAACCATCAAGCCAGCATACTCTGCTTTTTTCAGCGTTTCTGAGAAATTCTCCTGAGTAACTCATGATTGAGTAAATGTCAGAATGGCTGAGAGGATAGGTTAGGGCAATAAATTCTTTCAGGCAGTTTTCCGGAATTTCTGCATAGCTGAACTTTAACAGAGCCTCAACAGCTTCTCTTGCGATTCTATACTCCTCACCCAGGTAATGACCAAAAGGGGAGTAATTCCTTACCTTGAAGGCTAAACCGAGCCTGTTCAGAGTCTTTGCGAGCTTTACCGCTTTTCCGTTCAGGGCTGTGTCAATAAGAAATCTGCAAAAAGCAACTTTTGGGTGTAAAGAGGTGTCAATTTTGATTTTTTCTTCGTTCAATACTCTCATGAAGCTCAGGAGGGATTTGAGGTCGTAGTCATTTAGCTCGGCTGCTTTAGAGACTTTCAGACCCGCTGACATTCCGAGAGCGATTATGTAGCTTTCTGGACCTGAAAGCTTTCTAATTCTTTTTTCAAACATCTCCACTCTCCGCAATACCACCTTTTTTGCGGCTGCGTATCCCTCATGAGTCAGGCAGACAAACATTTCCGGGTTCAGCTTCGGCTTTGAATGAGAAATGGCATACCCGAACCTTTTCAGGTCTGGCAGCGTTGTGTTTAAAGGCCTGTAATCAATCTCCTTCTCGTAAACCTCACCAGTGATGTATAGGTAAGCGAGAGCATCCTCGATTGCTTTTACGTAGGCTGTTGGGGAATCCAGCCTCTCCTCATCCACTTTTATGGAAACACCAAACTCCCTGCAGAATTCATCCAGTGAGTTTTCGTCAATAATCCTTACATCTCTGAATGGATGGGATGTAAGCCTTTCCACGCATGATTCGTAGCTACCATCGAGGATATCTACACCAACTCTTTTCCTTGGAATAGCCAGATCAACCCACCCAATGCCAACCTTGTAGGGGGAGACTACTCTAATCCCCGAACTTTTGAGGCTTTTTGCAATCTCCTCTCTCAGTCTAAGGAACATTAAACGACTTTTGTGGGGATGTTTAATTTGGTTTTTTGTTTGAATGGCTTGAGAATACTTTCTCTAAAAGGCATTCCAAAAGCCTTAAATGTTGCCCTATTGCGCAACCGAACAATGCCGGATGAGAAGCTTGCGAGAGCGTTGAGAGCGAGGATAAGGAGGAGAATTTTGAAGACGATAATTGATTCAGGCGAGTTGAGCGTTACTGAGATTTCCAAAAAGCTAGGAATTGGAAAGTACAGTGCTTCCAAGCATCTCAAACTGCTTTACGATTTGGGTCTTGTTGATGTTAAGGAAGACCCACCGAGAAAGTTATATCGTGTTACAGTTCCTGAGATTAGGGAATTGCTTGAAGCCTATGACAAAGTTGTTGAGGCCATATCGAAGAGGTGAGAATATGAAGGCCGTAATAATTATGGGCTCAAAGTCTGATCTGGATTACTGCAAGAAGATAGCCGAGAAGATAACGCAGTTTGGAATAGAATGTGTTTTGAGAGTTGCCTCGGCACACAAAACACCTGAAAAAGTCCTTGAAATCATAAGAGAGCACGAGAAGGATGATGTTGTTTTTGTAACCGTTGCAGGGAGGAGTAACGCTCTAAGCGGTTTTGTGGATGCAAACACTCACAAGCCCGTCATAGCCTCCCCGCCTTACAGCGATAAGTTTGGTGGGGCTGATATTTTCTCAAGCATCAGGATGCCTTCAGGAGTGGCTCCAATGCTCGTTCTCGAAGCTGAGAACACCGCACTGGCAGTTGCCAAGATTTTCGCGATGAAGAATGAGATGATGAGGGAGAAAGTAATCCAGTTCCAAGAGGAGAAGAGGGAGGAAATTTATAAAGCGGATGATGAGATGAGGTGATTTGATGGGAAGTGTTAAGGACTTAATAGTTCTCAGGGAGCCCACTGATAAGCCTGGACTCGGAAGATTCATCTTTTCTGACCGATATTCTGTTTTCGACTACGGGGAGATGCCTGATAAAATCGAGGGTAAGGGAAAGGCCCTGTGCATGGTCTCAGCCTTCTTCTTTGAGAAGCTTGAGGAAGAGGGGATAAAGACGCACTACGTCGGTCTGGTTGAGGATGGAAAGGTTAAGAGTTTTGATGAGGTGGGTAGTGCGGTTAACGAGATGGAGATAAAGCTTGTCAGGGTTGTAAAGCCTGAAAGCGGTTACTCCATTTTCAAAAAGTTAAAGGGAAACTTCCTCATCCCCCTCGAAATTATCTACCGCAACAGCATTCCTGAAGGCTCATCTCTGCTGAGAAGAATTGAAAGGGGAGAAGTAAAGCCTGAAGATTTTGGTTTAAGCAAGATTGAAGCCGGAATGAGGCTTGAAAAGCCCATCATCGACTTCAGCACAAAGCTTGAGGATGTTGACCGCTACCTCAGCCATGCAGAGGCGAAGGAGATTTCTGGACTGACTGATGATGAGTTTGAAGCTCTCAAGGAGCTTGTAGTTAGGGTTAATGAGATTATAACAAGGGAAGTTGGGAAAGCTGGCCTAACAAACGAGGATGGAAAGATAGAGGTCGCGTTAGATGAGGAAAGGAATTTGATGGTCGTTGATGCCGTTGGAACACCTGACGAGTGCAGGTTCAGCATGGATGGGTTCGAGGTCAGCAAGGAGCTTTTAAGGAAGTACTACCGTAAAACTGAGTGGTATGAGAAGGTCAAGCAGCTTAAGGGAAAGGAAGGATGGAGAGAAGCCGTTGGAAAACCCCCATCTCTGCCTGAAGAGGTTAAAGAGGGAATTTCCAACCTGTACAAGGCCTTTTGCAACGAGATTGTGGGTAAAAGACTTTTCGACGCTCCCAGGCTTAAAGAGGTTATTTCTCATCTCAAAGAGGTGCTGGAATGAAGGCAGCGTTAGCTCTTGAAGACGGAACCTACCTTGAGGGGAAAGCATTCGGTGCAGAGAGAGACGGTTTGGGAGAGATAGTCTTCTGCACCTCCATGACCGGATATGTTGAAGCCTTGACAGATCCAAGCTACAAGGGGCAGATTTTGATGATGACATATCCACTCATCGGAAATTATGGAGTGAATAGAGAGGACTTCGAGAGCGATGGTGTTAAGGTGGAAGGATTCGTTGTCAAAGAGCTTTGCAAAAAGCCGAGCAACTGGAGAAGTGAGATGAGTGTTGACGAACTGCTGAAAGAATACGACGTTCCCGGCATTGAAGGTGTTGACACGAGAATGCTGACGAGGAAGATAAGGATTTACGGCTCGATGAAGGCGGCGATAGGCATCGGAGATGTTGAGAAGGAGAAGCTGGTGAAAAAGGCTGTAGAGCAGCCATTCATAAGCGACATCGACCTTGTGGACAAGGTCTGCGTGAAAGAGCCAAAGAGGTTTGAATCTGAGGGTAATCTTGAGGTCGTTCTGGTTGACTGTGGGGTCAAGATGAGCATAATAAGGCAGCTTCTGAAGAGGGGCCTAAATCTCACAGTCGTACCCTACGATTTCCCGGCTGAGAAAATTAAGGAAATGAATCCTGACGGTGTGTTCATATCCAACGGCCCTGGAGACCCGGCAAGAGTAAAGCCGACGATTGAGACGATAAGAAAGCTCGCAGGACAGATACCGATGGCGGGCATCTGCCTTGGTCATCAGCTCACGGCTTTAGCTCTCGGAGCAAAAACTTTCAAGCTTAAATTCGGGCATCACGGCAGCAATCAGCCGGTAAAGGATTTCGAGACGGGAAGGGTGTTCATATCCAGCCAGAACCACAACTTCGCTGTTGACACCAAAACCCTGCCAAAGGAGTTTGAAGTCACTCAGATCAACCTGAACGACAATACAGTTGAAGGAATGGTTCACAGGGACTTTCCACTCATAACCGTCCAGTATCACCCCGAAGCGGGGCCGGGGCCTCACGACACATACTTCTTCTTCGACAGGTATGTGGAAATGCTCAGGCAGTACAGGTGATGGTTAATGCCGAAAAGAGAGGATATTAAGAAAATCATGGTCATAGGAAGCGGCCCGATTGTGATAGGCCAGGCTGCCGAGTTTGACTACTCAGGAAGTCAGGCCTGCAAGGCCTTGAGGGAGGAGGGTTATGAGGTTGTGCTTGTCAACTCCAATCCCGCGACCATCATGACCGACCCGGAGATGGCGGACAGAGTTTACATCGAACCGCTTGATGCAGAAATTTTGGCGAAAATAATTGAAAGAGAAACTCCCGACGCCCTCCTCCCAACTCTCGGTGGGCAGACAGCACTCAACCTTGCCGTCCAGCTCACCGAAATGGGAGTTCTGGAAAAGTATGGTGTCGAACTGATCGGAGCCAAGTTTGAGGCGATAAAGAAGGCAGAAGACAGAGAGCTCTTCAAAGAGTCGATGAGAAAGATTGGCTTAGAAGTGCCGAAGAGCGATGTGGCCAGCGATGTTGCTGAAGCACTCTCCATTGCGGACAAGATTGGCTATCCAGTGGTTGTCAGGCCGGCGTTCACTCTCGGAGGTACTGGCGGTGGGATAGCCTACAACAGGGAGGAGCTTAAGGAGATTGCGTCAAAGGGGCTTAAGCTGTCAATGATAAACCAGGTACTGATTGAAGAAGGGGTTCTGGGCTGGAAGGAGTTCGAGCTTGAGGTTATGAGAGACCTTGCGGACAACGTCGTCATAATCTGTTCAATCGAGAACTTCGACCCGATGGGTGTTCATACGGGGGATAGCATCACAGTCGCCCCAGCCCAAACCCTGACGGATGTTGAATATCAGTATCTAAGAGATGCGGCCATCAAGATAATCAGGGAGATTGGAGTCGAGACGGGGGGTAGCAACATCCAGTTTGCCGTCCATCCCGAAAACGGCAGGGTTGTTGCGATCGAGATGAATCCGAGAGTCAGTAGGTCTTCAGCTTTAGCCTCGAAAGCTACTGGATTCCCAATAGCCAAGATAGCGGCAAAGCTGGCTATTGGTTATACACTCGATGAAATACCAAATGATATAACGAAGGAAACGCCTGCAAGCTTTGAACCCACAATCGATTACGTTGTGGTTAAGATTCCGCGGTTCGCGTTCGATAAATTCCCGACTGCCGACCCCGTTCTGGGCAGCCAGATGAAGAGCGTGGGAGAGGTTATGGCCATTGGCAGAACCTTCGAAGAGGCGCTGCAGAAGGCAATAAGGAGCCTCGAAATCGGAAGATACGGGCTGGGTTGTGATGGAAAAGACAGGGAAGTTACAATGGAAGAGATAAGAAATGGGTTGAGGTATCCAAATGCTAACAGAGTCTTTTACATCCGCTACGCTCTGCAGAGGGGGATGAGTGTTGAGGAGATTTACGAGCTGACGAAGATTGACCCGTGGTTCATAGAGAAGATAAAGAACCTCGTGGAGTTTGAGGAAAAGCTGAAGCAGATTGCAGAGAGAATGAAAATAAACGAGGTTCCGAAAGAAATTCTGAAGAAAGCCAAGGAGCTCGGCTACTCAGACAGACAGCTTGCCACAATTTTCAACACAACAGAAAAAGAAGTCAGAAAGGTGAGGAAAGAGAAGGGGCTGAGGGCGGTTTACAAGATGGTCGATACTTGTGCGGCGGAATTTGAGGCAAAGACACCCTATTACTACTCCACTTACGAAGACGAGAACGAAGCTTTAAGGAGCGACAGGAAAAAGGTGATGATTCTCGGTGCCGGGCCGAACAGAATTGGGCAGGGCATAGAGTTTGACTACTGCTGTGTTCATGCAGTATTCAGCCTGAAGGATGACGGATACGAGACGATTATGGTAAACTGCAATCCTGAGACAGTTTCAACAGACTACGACACTTCTGACAGGCTGTACTTTGAGCCGATTACACACGAGGACGTGATGAATATCTACGAAAACGAGCGGCCTGAAGGAGTCATAGTGCAGTTTGGCGGTCAGACCCCTCTCAATATCGCGAGGGAGCTTGAAGGGAGTGGGGCGAGAATCCTGGGCACTTCAGTTGATTCCATCGACATCGCAGAGGACAGGGAGAGGTTTGCTGCGCTGCTTGAGAAGCTCAACATTCCACAGCCCGAAAACGGCATAGCCCACAGTCTTGAGGAGGCAAAGGAGATAGCCAGAAAGATTGGTTTCCCCGTATTGGTGAGGCCGAGCTACGTTCTTGGCGGGAGGGCGATGGAAATTGTATATGATGAGGAAACGCTTGAGAGGTACATTACAGAGGCTCTGGAGGTCAGCCCTGAAAAGCCCATTCTCATCGACAAGTTCCTTGAGGATGCAATTGAGGTTGAGGTGGACGCGCTTTGCGATGGTGAGGATGTTGTGATTGGGGGTATAATGGAGCACATAGAGGAGGCTGGAGTGCACAGCGGCGATTCGGCATGTGTTCTTCCACCCGTGTCGCTGGATGAGGAAACACTCAGCACCATAGTTGACTACACGAGGAAAATGGCCCTCGAACTGAACGTTGTTGGGCTAATAAACATTCAGTATGCCGTGAAGGACGGAAAGGTTTACGTTCTCGAAGCTAATCCGAGGGCAAGCAGGACCGTTCCGTTCGTAAGCAAGGCTACCGGTATCCCGCTGGCAAAGATTGCGGCAAAGCTTATGATGGGCAAGAAGCTCAGGGAGCTTGGAGTTAAGGAAAAGCTTAAACTCAAGCATGTGGCGGTGAAGGAGGCAGTGTTTCCATTCATAAAGCTTCCCGGAGTTGACCCGGTTCTTGGTCCGGAGATGAAGTCTACCGGAGAGGTTATGGGCATAGACTACGACTTTGGGCTTGCGTTCTACAAAGCCGAGCTTGCTGCGGGAATGAAGCTACCCTTGGAGGGGACCGTGTTTATAAGCGTGAGGAGAAAGGACAAGAACGAAAAGCTAATATACCTTGCAAAGAAGTTCAAGGAGCTTGGATTCAGAATAATCGCAACTGACGGCACAAGAGACTATCTGGTGGCGAATGGTATTGAAGCAGAACTCGTCCTCAAAATCAGCCAGGGCAGACCAAACATTCTGGATACGATAGTCAACAGGCAGGTTGATCTCATCATCAACACACCTTCCGGCAAGAGGGGCAGGACTGAGGGCTACATGATAAGGAGGGCGGCGGTGGATTACGGCATAGCCCATATCACGACGATGGCAGGTGCTTTGGCGGCAGTGAGGGCAATTGAGGCTGTAAAGTCGAAAAAGATGGTTGTAAAGTCGATACAGGAGTACCATGAGGAGAGCTGACGATTTGGAGAATCTGGCAAATCTGGACTTTGACAGACTGAGCAGGGCTGGAAAGCCGGAGGCAGTTTTCGCAGAGAGAAAGAGTGTCGACGATCTGGTGAAGATAGTAAGGCGCTTCATTGAGGAGGGAAAGTCGACTCTTGTTACCAGATTAACAGAGGAACAGATTGATGCCTTAAAAAGCTTCAAGGAGGTAAAGATAAACGAAAGAGGAAGAATAGCCATAGTCGGTGAGCCAATTGCTGCTGAAACGGGAAAGGTTGCAATTCTAACCGCGGGAACTTCTGACATTCCGGTGGCTGAAGAAGCAGCAGTAACGGCTGAGTTTTTAGGCCTTGAGGTTCTGAGATTTTACGACGTAGGCGTTGCAGGGCTGCACAGAATCCTTGAGCCTGTCAAGGCAATCAGGGAGGAGAATGTGGACAGCACAATCGTTGTTGCGGGAATGGAAGGTGCTCTGCCGTCAGTTATAGCAGGCCTCGTTGATGTGCCGGTAATAGCGGTTCCAACATCAGTGGGGTATGGAGTCAACTTGGGTGGGATAACAACACTTTTTGCGATGCTTCAGAGCTGCTCTTCAGGTGTTGCAGTGGTGAACATAGACAACGGATTTGGTGCGGCGGTTTTTGCCTCGCTGATTTCAAGGGTTAAGAGAAAAGGTGCCGGTGAAGGCTAGCTTACCGTTCGAATAAACTTCAATACTCACGTTGCTGCAATTTAAAGGAATCTCAACAAAGCTTCCTTTTATTACAACTTCCTCACCGCATCCTCCAATCCTTACCGTTGGATTGTCGAATCCTTTCAGTGTGAGCTTTTTATCCACGAGGTTCACCGATTTAACCTGATTGTCCTGAATATTTACCTGGCTCATAACCGTGTGGTAGGATGCGAGTCCTATTAGTGCTAAGAGCAGTATCGCAATGGCTGAACGCATGCAACATCTAATTGCTAAAGCAAAACAAAAACTTTACTTTCAATTTTGCATTTACTGCTTCATGATAATTGCCGCCATTAAGAACCATCCGGCAGAAGGTCTCGGATACCTTGAAGAAATTTTCAGCAAGGAAGGAGTTGAGTTCTATTACGTCGAAGCCTATTCAAATCCAAAAATTGCGGATTTTGATGCGCTTGTAATTCTTGGGGGTCCTATGGGGGTTTACGAGGCGGAGAAGTATCCGTTTTTGAAGTGGGAGATGGAGTTAGTCAGAAAGATGTACAGAGATAAACCCGTTTTTGGCATATGCCTTGGTGCACAGCTAATCGCCGCAGCCTTGGGAGCGAGAGTTTATCCTTACATCAGGGAAGTAGGGTGGAGGAAAGTAAGGAGAATAGCTGATGTACCTCTGCCAGAAGAGATTGAGGTTTTTCAGTGGCATGGAGACACCTTCGACCTGCCGGAGAATGCGAGGTTGATTTATGAGGGAGAAGAGGTGAGAAACCAGTGTTTCATCGTAGATAAGGCTTTTGCGATGCAGTTCCACATCGAGATGACCTTTGAACTCATCGAAAAATGGGTTTCGAGAGAGAAAACGTTGAGTGAGGACGAGAAAAGGAAGATTATAGAAGAAAGCAGGGAAAAGATAAAAGCTCATAACGAGCTTTGCAAAAAATTCGTCGAGTTCTTCTTCACTCTTTAGTTTCAAGCTCCTTTATCTTCTGGTAGAGCAGTGGCAGGAAGAGGCCGACGTCTGTAACAACTCCGATGGCCTGATGCGTCCCCCTGTCCATAAGCTTCGTGACGGTGGCAGGGTTCATGTCGACGCAGATGGTTTTGACGTAAGATGGGAGGAGATTGCCGACGGCAATGCTGTGGAGCATCGTTGCCAGCATGATAACCATGTCTATTCCCCTGAGAGCTTCCTTCATCTTCTTCTTTGCCTCCATCACATCTGTGATGACCTCAGGCAAGGGTCCATCATCTCTGATTGAGCCGGCAAGGATGAAGGGAATGTTGTTCTTAACACACTCGTACATGATTCCATCTTTTATTATGCCATTCTCTATCGCCTTTGCAATTCCTCCGGCAGCTATAACTTTGCTGATGGTGTAGAGGTGGTGCCTGTTCCCTCCAGGCACGGGTCTGCCTTTGCAGATGTCCATTCCGAGAGAAGTGCCGAAGATTGATATTTCTATGTCGTGCACAGCCAGAGCGTTCCCTGACAGGAGTAAATCGACATAACCATCCCTTATCAGGGCTGCAAGGGCATTTCTGGCGGAGGTGTGGTCGACTGCCGGACCGGCTACGACTGCGATCTTTCCTCCCTTTAGTTTCAGTTCGTGTATCTCCCTCGCAATCGCTTCTATCATTCTCTCAGTCGGTCTTTCGGAGGAAATTCTCCCTCCCATGAACTCGAAGACGGTGGATTTCCTCGGTCTCTCTGGTGGGACAACCCTTACACCCTTCTCGCCAACAACCACCTTGTCTCCCTTGACCACCTCATCAATCGCAATGCAGTAAGCTTTTCCATCCCTTATGACTATAACCCTGTCCATGCTGATGTCCTGTACTTCAAGCCACTCTCCATGGTATCTGACAAAGGTGGGATGGTTGGTTGTAACGTAAAAGCCTTCAGGAAGAACTTTGTCAGAAGGAGCTTCAGCAAGCTCAACCTCCTCAACGTCGGGGATTCTGGCACCGATTTTGTGAAGCTCCTTCAGAATCTGCTCAAGATGGTCATCATCCCTCCCAAAGACTATCATTCTCGCATAGCTTGGATCATCCTTCTTTTTACCAACTCTGAACTCCAGAATTTCGAACTCGCCCTCAAGGTCGAGTATTATGTCAAGTGCCTTGGTAAATATCATTGAATCGATCAAATGGCCTTCAAACTCAACTTCCCGCGCCTTCATAGAATCACCTTCAGCAGGTAGTCCCTGCTTTCAAGTATGGACTTTTCCTCTCTCGTCTCGATGGTTAAAAAACCTGTGTATTTGTTAAGGTTAAACCTCTTTAGGTCAACACTGCCCCTGCCCAAAGCGAGGTGTAAGTCTGATTTTCCGTCATTGTCGTGGAGGTGCATGTTAACCACTCTGTCAAAGTTTTTGAGGAAAAATGGGTTTTCACGAATGTTATAGTGGCCAACATCTATGGTCAAACCAAGAGTTGTTGTTCTAATTATTTCATTCAAAGCCCTCTCCAGTCCGTCCTCTATCATAATCGTGTTTTCCAGAGCGAGCTGTACCGGGCAGGCTTTAATGAAGGAAAGAAATTCGTTCAACAAAACACTCTCATTGTGCCTGTCAAACAGCTCCTTGTTAAAGTAAAACTCTCCGTTGTTGATGAAAGCCGGATTCCAGCCGATGTGGAAGGTCACAACCTCTGCCCCGCACTTATCTGCGAAGTAGCAAACCTTGCTCATTTCCTTGTAACTCGCCTTTCTCATCTCCTCGCTTATCGAAATGAAGTTCGTGCTCGTTGCAGGGGCATGAATTAGAAGATCGAGGTCGTAGCTCCATTTAAGCTCAATCACCTCAGCGAAGCTCAGGTTCTCGACAGAGTAGAAGGGGTGATCCATGAGAATTTCTACATGGCTAAACCCATTGTTTGCGGCAAACTCAAAAGCATCTTTTGGTGAATGCCTTACGTCTGGTTGCATTCCGAGCTTCGCCGATATCACGGTTCCACCATCGTCCCTACTCCTTCTTTGGTGAAAAGCTCGAGAAGTATAGAGTGGGGGCGGGAACCATCGATGATGTGGGCTTTTTCAACACCGCTTTTAAGGGCTTTGATGATGGCATCAATCTTGGGTATCATTCCACCTTTAAGAACACCTTTAATTCTCATCTCCTCAAGCTCTGAAAGGCTGATTCTCGAGATTAGCGTTGACTTGTCCTCTGGATTTTTGAGAAGTCCAGGAACGTCAGTTAGCATGATGAGCTTCTTGGCCTTCAGAGCAGCGGCAATATCTCCGGCAACAACATCTGCGTTGAGGTTGTAAGTGTTACCGCTGAGATCAGTCGCTACGGGAGATACGACTGGGATGAATCCGTTATCCAGCAGAATTCTTATTATTTCAGGATTTACTAACTCAGTTTCACCGACAAAGCCGAGATCAACAATTACCTCCTCCTCACCCTTCTTCATCCTCATTTCTTTTTTCCTGGCCACTATCAGCAATCCATCCTTTCCGCTCAACCCAACAGCTTTACCGCCATTTCTTATGAAGGTTGTTACGATCTTGGAGTTTACCTTTCCATCAAGAACCATCTCAACGACTTCCATTGTCTCTTTATCCGTCACTCTCAGCCCCTCAACAAATTTGGGTTTCAGACCAAATTTTTCCATTTTTTCGGAAATCTCAGGCCCCCCGCCGTGAACGACAACGGGCTTTATACCAACGAAGTAAAGGAGAACTATATCTTTGATCGTATCTTCAAGAATTGTGTCGTTAACCATCGCATGACCGCCAATCTTGATTACCATCGTCGTAGAGTGAAAATCCTTTATGTATGGAAGAGCTTCTATCAGCAGTTCCACGTTCTCCATGTCCTCAGAATTCAGGTTGGGGTACTTAAGGATTATCAGATTGTATGGCTAAGCATTGAGGTGCGGGCCCCCCATTCAAAAAATCAAACCAAAAAGCGGACCCGGCGGGATTTGAACCCGCGATCTACGGCTTAGAAGGCCGTCGCTCTATCCATGCTGAGCCACGGGCCCTTGGATTTAATGGTGTATTTGTGTTTATATCAGTATCGCTTCAGCATTTTAATGAGTTCCCTGCAGAAAGCTGGCAGGTCATCGGGCATGCGGGAGGTTATTATGTTGCCATCAACAACAACCTCGGCATCAACATACTCCGCCCCTGCAGCTATCAAGTCATCTCTTATACCAATCCAGGACGTCATCCTTCTACCTTTGACAGCTCCGGCAGATATCAAAAGCTGTGGGCCGTGGCAGATTGCAGCTACAGGCTCTCCGAGATCCAGAAATCTCCTGACTATTTCCACAGCCTTCTCATTTATCCTGATCCTTTCAGGCGCCTTTCCACCGGGAATAACCAGTGCAGCGTACTCCTCCACTCTGACATCCTCGTAGCTCAAATCTGGCTTAATCTGGTAGCCCTTCTTTCCCACCCTGACATCGAGCGAAGATGAGGCAACATCTACTCCATAACCCTCTTCCCTGAGCCTGTAGAGCGGATAGAAAAGTTCAAGATCCTCAAAATCGTTTTCCACGAGTATAAGCACCTTCATAACAATAGCTCAAAAACCTAATATTTACCTTTTTCCAACCGTACATGTGGAGAGGAAACTCAGGGATTTGCAGCTCGCCGAGAAGGTGGAGAAAATAGCAGAAAAGGATGTTGAGCTTGCAGAGAAAGTAGTTAGAAGTCTTGAGGATAGAGAAGCAAGAATTTTCGGATTTGTTGTCCTTCACAACATCACGGAGAGTCTGGAGTACCTGAAAAGTGCAGTAGAAACTGCTGAGAGTGATGAGGAGCTTCTGCTAATAGTTGAACGCAGCAAAACCCCCCTTCCGGAGGTGGCAGAGATGATCAATAGCCCCTACAGGAGAGACATAGCCTACTGTATAATTCTTGAAAAAACGGGAGACATGAATTTTGCTGCCAAAATCTCGGATGCAAGGTTGCTCTCTGCATCACTAAAAAGACTAGCTCTCAAAAAGCTCTATCCTGAGAGCCTCAGAATTGCAAGGATGATTCCAGACCCCTACTACAGGGCTCTGGCTCTCATGGAGCTTGCTGAGAGGGAGAAGGTTGACCTCAAGGAGGAGATAGTTTCGGCAGTAGGACAGGTGAAGAATTCTGCAATGAGGAGGAGACTTGAGGAGATGTTGGAGAAAAAATATTAATTCTTGAAAGCAACTCCTTCCATGGGTGAGACAAGCGTAACTCTGATTGGCCTTGTTGTGGGGTTGTTGTTCGGTCTCAGTGGTATAGCGACACTTCTCAGCCTTATGAGTGATGTTGTCAGCGACGCTCAGACTCAGCTTTCGCAGCTTGGCATGGCCTCAACACTCGTAATGCTGGTCATAGCGCTGATTTTGATAATAAAGGTGAGAGTGCTTTCAGCTCTGATTGTTGGGGCAATAATCGGTGCCGTGCTGAATCTGTTTCTGCAGGCAAGTGGGATCAACATTCTGGAGATATTGAGGGCTGCTGTGTTCGGAACGTGAGTTTTACAGATTTGGTCAAAACCGCAAAAGTCATTTAACAAGAAATCAAAAAGTCTAAATCATGGACGAGTTAGAGTTAATCAGGCAGAAAAAAATCAGGGAGATGGTGCAGAAAATGAGTGGGGAGGAGAAGGCTAAAAAGGTTGTGAGCTCTCCTGTAAACCTGAACTCGTCGAACTTCGACGAAACGCTCAAAAGCAACGAGAACGTGGTTGTAGACTTCTGGGCTGAGTGGTGCATGCCGTGCAGGATGATTGCACCCGTTGTAGAAGAGCTGGCAAAGGAGTATGCGGGAAAGGTCGTCTTCGGGAAGCTGAACACAGATGAGAATCCAACCATCGCGACAAGATATGGAATTTCAGCAATACCAACGATGATCTTCTTCAAGAGGGGGAAGCCAGTAGACCAGATAGTCGGAGCGATGCCGAAAAGCGAGCTGAAGAGATGGATACAGAGAAATCTTTAGTTAGATGAACATCTGCCTTGGCGGCTGCCTTGATGGCATCTTAACCTTCTCAGCAGCATTCAGCAAGTCTTCGGTTTCAATTTTATCCTTTCCATCCGCAATCGCCTTGTGTAAGGACGATTTTATTACCTTTTCAACCAAATCTCTTCCACTGAATCCTTCTGATGCTGCTGCTACCAGTTCAAGCCTTGCCTTAACGGGAATGGGAAATTCTTCAAGGTTCTTCCTGAGAATCTCTAACCTTTCCTCGTAGCTTGGCAGCCTGAACTCTATCTCTTCCTCAAACCTGCTCCTTATTGAGGCATCAAGCAGCTCAACTCTGTTTGTTGCAGCAATTGTGCATATTCCTTCGTTGCTATTAGTGCCGTCAAGTTCTGTCAGCAGGGCGTTCACGATTTCCGATACATCCCCTCTTATCTCCTGATAACCCCTGTCAAGAGCGATGGCGTCGAACTCATCCAAGAAGACCACACATGGGGCAAGCTGCTTCGCCCTCTCATACAACTCGTGAACTCTCCTTGCTCCATCACCAACATGTTCGCCGATAAGCTTCGTCGATTTTACCGACAAAAAAGGGGTTTTTGCCTCATTAGAGAGGGCTTTTGCCATCATGGTCTTTCCTGTTCCGGGTGGGCCGTAGAAAAGAACATTCTTTGGAGCCCACTTTCCGAACTTTTCGGGGTTCTTCAGGTACTCCAGAATGACCTTGGCCTTTCTCTTCGCCTCTTCCTGACCAACAACATCTTCTAGCGTGACATCTCTCACGATTTCGGTCTCAATAACTCTTGGATCACTTTCTACGAGAATTATCGTAGAATCTGAAATGTAGCCTGAGGGTGGATCGCAATCGACAACTTCGAAGGCAAAGTCGGGAAACATCCTCATGTCGAAAATTAGCTTGTCCTTGTGGACAAATTCCCCCTTCCACTGGTCTTTGGCGTAAATGTCAAAGACCTTTGGATTGTCAACCTGAGGGTATTCATGATAGCTCGCCTTCAGCGGATAACCTAAGGGGCGAACTATCAGGTACCTCAATTCTGCCGTTTCCCTTTTTGCCATTCAAACAATATTTGCCCCTCTGCTTAATATGTCTTTTTATCGTCAATTCAGCAGAACTCTAATAACTGCCAATGTCGAGGTTCTGGCTATCTCAGGGTCACTCCCACCCCCAAGAACCACAACAAGCTTTCCATCAGACACCTCTTCGGAAAGCTGTTTTATTTTGACCGCCATTTCCACGTAATCCTCCACCGTAAGGCCAGCATCCCCATAATCCCCGACATGCGTGTCATGTCCGAAATACCAGAAAATGAGCTCAGGCTGGAAGTTTACGCATTTCTCGCAGAAGAGTTCAACGGCATCATTGTAAGAGTAATCAAAATAACTCACGTCGATTTTTAGCCCATCTTCCGAGACGTAATTCCTGCTGCAGATACAGAAATGCAGCACCTTAAAGTCGAGCAGCTCAAGAAGCTCCCTCGTTCCATCTCCATGATGTGCATCAGTGTCTATTATGGCCACCTTTACCTCCCCATACTTATCGTAGAGGTTCTGAATCGCCAATATAACGTCATTGAAACAGCAGTATCCCCAGAAGTAGTCTCTACCAGCATGGTGCCCTCCAGCTCCAATGTAGCAGAATGCATTTCTCAGCTCTCCGGCATAAACCATTTCTGCCGCCTTTACGACTCCACCAGCAGAATGCCAGGCTGTCGAGCAGAGGGGGTCTTTTTTAACGCCCTCGATATGCTCTTCAGTATGAACTTTCAGTATCAACTCTTCATCAACCGGCGGTGATTCAAAAATTCTCAATTTTGGACTTTCAATCTCAGCAAAAGTATCGGGAAAATCCTTCAACCTTGTTCCTTGAGTCAGATAGCTTCTTCTGCTGAAAGAAGGGTGATAAAAAACACCACTAACCATAATAAAAATTTAAGAGGATTTTAGCTCCGGGAAGTCGTCGTAGAAGTACTCGTGCTCTCCCTTCTCCCCCTTCTTCCTCTTCTCCTCCTCAATTTGTCTCAGCTCGATTCTCCTTATCTTTCCGCTGATTGTTTTCGGCAGCTCCGGTACAAACTCGATTATTCTCGGAATCTTGTACCTTGCGAGGATCTTCTTGCAGTGCATGAATAGCTCCAGAGCCAGTTCTCTCGATGGCTCGTAACCTGGGGCGAGAATCACGAAGGCTTTGACAAGCTGGTATCTTATGGGGTGCGGACTTCCAACGACTGCAGCTTCAGCAACTGCAGGATGTTCAATCAAAGCACTCTCTACTTCAAACGGCCCGACACGATAGTCGGAGGTCTTTATGACGTCATCTGCTCTTCCAACGAACCACCAGTATCCCTTTTCGTCGAAGAATGCCTTATCTCCGGTGTAGTAGTAGTTACCAACGAAGACCTTCGCAGTTTTCTCAGGATCTCCCATATATTCCTTGAACAGACCGATTGGTCTCCAGCGATCAAGTCTGACCACAATATGTCCCACTTCGTTGGGCTTTGTAATCTCATTGCCCTCGTCATCAACCAGAGTAACATCGTACATGAAAGTCGGTCTGCCGAAAGATCCAGGAATTATCTTTCCTCCCTTGTACCATGGTGGGTTGCCGATCATAGCTGTGCTCTCCGTCTGGCCGTAGAAGTCTCTGATTTCTGTTTCGGTGTACTTCAACCACTGCTCGTAAAGCTCAGGGTTAAGAGGCTCACCAGCACTGACAACATCTCTTAAAGAGTAGTCGTATTTTCCGATATCTGAGAACATGAAGAGCCTCCACGCTGTAGGAGGGGCGCAGAAGGTGTTGACCTTGAACTCAGAAACAGCTTGGAGGTAGAGGTCTCCATTTAGCCTGGTGTAGTAAAATCCGGTTGCTGTCGCTCCAACGTTCAGAGGAGCGAAGAATGTGCTCCATGCGTATTTCGCCCATCCCGGAGCACTAAGGTTGTTGTGAACATCTCCCGGCTGCACGTTTATGATGCAGGCCGTCATGAGGTGACCAACTGGATATGAGGTGGCTGTATGAGCCACTCTCTTTGGCAACCCCGTTGTGCCTGAGGTGAAGAAGCTGAATACTATGTCATCCCACTTTGTCTTTGCAGCATCTGCCTCCGAAGCTTCTTTGCTCAAAGAGTCGTAGCTCTCCCATCCACTCCTGTCTCCGAGGACTATTTTGACCTTTGGCTCTACACCAACGTTGTTTAAAGCTTCGTCAATCGTTTTAGCAGAGTTCTCATCAGCCATAATCGCAACTGGTGGATAAACCTTGAACCTGTACTCTAAGTCCCTGACAGTCATCGTTGTTGCTGTGGGAACACCTATGAACCCTCCCTTAACTGTCGCAAAGGTTGCAAACCAGATTTGAGGCAAGAGGGGGATCATCATGTAGAAGCTGTCTCCCTTCTCCACTCCGTGCCCTCTCAAAAAGTTCACAATCTTGTTCCCTTCAGCAGCAAACTGCTCGTATGTGTACTCTTTTTTCTCTCCCGTCTCAATGTTCGACCAGATCAAAGCCTTCTGGTCTCCTCTGTCTTTGACATGAACTCCCTCAAATATTTCCTCAGCCCAGTTGAAGTACTCTGGCATCTGCATCGTGTTCAGCTTCTTAAAGAATTCCTCCATGCCCTTTTCTTTCGTTTCGTTGTCCGGAAGCTTCGTTAATTCCATAAACTCTCTATACACTTCCTCCATCTTCATAACAACCTCCCTTACCTACATTTTTAATCACCATTCTTTTACATAGTATTTAAGAATTTTGATTCGAATTGGATTAAATGAAAAGTTTTAAGTTTTCAGAACAGATACATGTGGACAATGACGAATATTAATGAGAAGAGAAAAGAATGGGAAGAGAAATGTCTGAAACCTTGGCTGCAAAAGGCTGGGCAGAGGGAGGAAAAGTTCGAAACTCTTTCTGGGATAGAAGTCAAGACTGTTTATGATCCTGTGGACATAGAGCATATTGACTTTATAAAGGACATAGGCTATCCTGGGGAGTTCCCATACACAAGAGGAGTTTATCCGAACATGTACCGCGGAAGGCTTTGGACGATGAGACAGTTCTCAGGCTATGGCACTGCAGAGGATACAAACAGAAGGTGGAAGATGCTGCTTGAGGAAGGAGAGACAGGATTGAGCACCGCCTTCGACTTTCCTACCTTGATGGGTGTGGACAGCGATGACCCCCTTGCAGACGGGGAAGTGGGGAAGGTTGGTGTTGCCGTTGATACCTTAAAGGACTTCGAAATCCTTTTTGATGGCATCCCTCTCGACCAGGTTTCAACTTCCTTCACAATAAATCCACCGGCCGGGATAATACTGGCCATGTACGTTGCCATTGCCGAAAAGCAGGGTGTGCCAAAGGAAAAGATAAGGGGAACAATTCAGAACGACATGCTGAAGGAGTTTCATGCCCAGAACACCTTGGTGTTGCCTCCCGAGCCATCTCTTAAGATAATCGTTGACATCTTTGAGTGGGGTATTGAGCACGTTCCCAAGTTCAACCTGATAAGCATCTCTGGCTATCACATAAGAGAGGCCGGTTCAACAGCGGTTCAGGAGCTTGCCTTCACCATCGCTGACGGAATGGCATATGTGGAGGCTGCAATGGAGAGGGGAATAGATATTGATCGCCTTGCTCCCCAGCTGAGCTTCTTCTTCAACTCCCATAATGACTTCTTCGAGGAGATTGCAAAGTTCAGAGCTGCGAGAAGAATGTGGGCCAAGATAATGAGGGATGAGTATGGGGCAAAGAACCCGCGCTCATGGTGGCTGAAGTTTCACACCCAAACCGCCGGTTGCTCTCTCACCGCCCAGCAACCTCTGAACAACGTGGTGAGGACCACAATTCAGGCTATGGCTGCTGTACTTGGTGGAACGCAGTCTCTGCACACAAACAGCTTTGATGAAGCCTGGGCACTGCCAAGCGAGGAGGCTGTGAGAGTAGCTCTGAGAACGCAGCAGATTATAGCCTACGAGAGTGGTATTCCAAACGTTGTTGACCCGCTCGCTGGAAGCTACTACGTTGAATGGCTTACGGACAAGATGGAAAAGCTCGCATGGAAGTACATCGAGGACATCAGAAAGATGGGTGACGGGAGCATGCTCAGAGGCGTGCTGAGAGGAATAGAAAACGGCTTCTTCGTCAGAGAGATTTCGGATGCTGCGGCAAGATACCAGAGGGAGATTGAGGAGGGCAAGAGAATAGTCGTTGGCGTGAACAAGTTCACGATTGAGGAGGAGCTGAAGATCCCCATACTGAAGGTCGACCCCGAAGTGCAGAGAAGGCAGATTGAAAGACTGAGAAAGGTTAAGGCTGAGAGAGACAACGAGGCAGTAAAGGTGGCCCTTGACTGGCTGAGAAGTGCTGCTGAAAACGATGAGAACGTCATGCCTCCGATAATGGAGGCTGTGAAGTGCTACGCATCGATTGGAGAGATAATGGGTGTGCTTAAGGAAGTTTACGGCACATACAAAAAGCCAATAATCATCTGAGGTGGTGAAATGGAGAAGAAGATCAGAGTCCTTGTGGCGAAGGTAGGGCTTGATGGGCACGACCGAGGGGCAAAAGTTCTGGCGAGATTTCTGAGGGATTCAGGTTTTGAAGTCATTTACACCGGCCTTCACCGCACACCTCAAGAGGTTGCGATGGCTGCTGTGGATGAGGATGTTGATGTAGTCGGAATAAGCCTGCACAGCGGTGCTCATCTTGCCTTGGTGCCAAAGGTAATCAACTACATCAGGGAATATGGAGGGAATCCGGACGAGATGCTCATTCTTGTTGGAGGCGTCATTCCGACGGACGATATTGTTGAGCTTAAGAAGATGGGTGTGGACGAGGTTTTCATCCCCGGAACCCCTATTTCCGAAATTGTGGAGTTTATAAAGAAAAAACTGCCTGAAAAGAGGAAGAAGAAATGAACGCTGAAGAAGTTGTGGAAGGTTTGCTTTCCGGCAACAGAAGAGCATTGGCGAGGGCAATAACCTACGTCGAAAACGAGTATCCAGAGTCAAAGGAAATAATGAAGCATATTTTTCCAAAGACAGGAAAGGCTCACGTCGTCGGCTTGACAGGCTTTCCGGGAGTGGGTAAGAGCACTCTTGTAAGCAAGCTAACCGAGGAGTTCAGAAGAAGAGGGAAGAAGGTGGGGATCATAGCAATAGACCCCGGATCTCCCTTCACAGGGGGTGCTCTGCTCGGAGACAGGCTCAGGCTGGACGGGATGGATTCGAGAAAGGCACTTTGGACCGATCCGGGAATTTTCTTCAGGAGCATGAGCTCAAGGGGGAGAGCAGGAGGTCTGGCTGCAAAGACGGGAGACGTCGTAAGGCTGCTCGACGCGTTCGGCTTTGATGTCATTCTTGTCGAAACAGTCGGAGCTGGCCAGAGTGAGGTTGACATCATAGAGGTTGCAGACACTTCAGTTGTTGTGATGATGCCGGAGACGGGAGACGAAATTCAGGTGAACAAGGCCGGAATTCTGGAGATAGGAGACATTTACGTAGTAAATAAGGCTGATCTCGGTGGAGCGGAGAAGGTGGAGAGATGGCTGAAGTACATGCTCTCCCTAGACGAGGAAAGCGTGCAGATGCTCTCTCAGATGACTCACGCCGATGAAGCAAAAGTGGCGAGTGGCGAATTCTTTGAAAGGAGGAAGGGGTGGAGTCCGCCAGTTATAAAAACCGTCGCTGACAGAGGAGAGGGGATAAAGGAGCTTGCAGACGCAATTGAAGAACACTTCGAATACATGAAAAAATCCGGGCTGATTGAGAAGAGGAGAAGGGAGAGAGTTAAGAGGGAACTCTTTGAAATCGTGATGAACGACGTGATAAAACTCGTGAAGGAGAAAACCAACTACAGAGACCTGATTATGAAGCTTCTTAAAGGTGAGACGGACCCCTACACCGCTGCAGAGCAGATAGTTGAGGAGGTCATTCACAATGCTGGCAAAGGATAGCTCCTTAACGAGGACGGGGAAAGGAGAGGTTGTTGACAAGGACTCCAGCTTTACTTGGTACGTTGGGACAGTTGATGAGGCAAACTCTTTCATAGGGCTTGCGAGAGTTTTTTCAAATGATGAAAAAGTTAAAGAAACGCTCCTAGAGGTGCAAAAAAGGCTTTTTGCAGTTGGAGCTGAGCCCTCTCACCAAAAGCTGGAAGAAGAGGACTTAGAGTGGCTTCTGAAAAAGGTTGAGGAGTTTGAAAATGCTGTGAAAAAGCCAAATCGCTTCATAATCCTTGAAAAAGATGAAGCTACAGCTTTTCTAAGCGTTGCAAGGGCTGTTGTGAGGAGAGCTGAGAGGGAGGCTGTGAGGCTTTACAGAGAGGGAAAGGTGAGGCTTCTCACAGTTGAGTGGCTGAACAAACTCAGCTACCTGCTTTACCTCATGATCCTGAAGGAAGGTGAAGGGGAATTTGAGGAGGTTTGATTAAAAATTCAGGAGGTGCTAACCTTGAGAGATGTAGCTGTTTTAGGAGTAGGAATGACGAAATTCGGGAAGCATCCCGATAAATCTCTTGTTGATTTGTTTGCCGAGGCCTTTTTTGAGGCCTTTGAAGAGTCAAACATCGAGCTTAAGGACATTCAGGCCCTATACTACGGCAACTTTGTTGGTGAGATGACGGATGGCTCTGGGAACCTCTCTGGCTTCATGGCCGATGAGATAGGTTTGAGGGGGATTCCCGCGATTAGGTATGAGGGGGCATGTGCATCATCAAGCGTGGCCTTCAGGGAGGCAGTGAAGGCTGTTTCCGCGGACTACTACGACATTGTTGCTGTTGGAGGGAGCGAAAGGCTCTACACGGCTGGAACAGAGATAGGAACGAGGGCTCTGGCAACAGCCGTTGATGGGGTTTACGAGATTGCCGCTGGCCTGACATTCCCCGGAGTTTTCGCCCTTGCTGCGAGACTCTACGCCAAGACCTACGAAATACCTCTGGAAGAGCTGAGAGAAATGATGGCGATGGTTTCAGTCAAGAACCATAAATATGGCGCGATAAATCCAAAGGCTCAGTTTTACGGGAAGCTTGGTGATCTGAAGGTTGAGGACGTGCTCAATTCCAGAATGATCAGCTCTCCTCTAACACTGCTCGACTGCTGTCCGATGACCGACGGAGGGAGTGCTGCTATAATCGCTGCGGCTGATATAGCTGAGGATCTGGTTGATACGCCCGTTTACGTCAGAGGGACAGGTCAGTCTTCTGCTGGAGGGCTTTTCAGGCAGAAAGAGGATATAATCAGGGCCATACCGAGAAAAAAGGCTGCGGAGATGGCGTTCAAGGAAGCGAAGATGACTCCCGAAGATATAGACTTTGTTGAGATTCACGACTGCTTCACCATCGCAGAAATCATAGCGACCGAGGCCATGGGGTTCTTTGAATACGGTCAGGGATGCTACGCTGTAAGGGATGGGGTTACGAGCATTGATGGCGACCTGCCAGTCAATCCTGACGGCGGGTTGATCGGAAAGGGACATCCAGTCGGAGCTACCGGAGTTTCTCAGGTTTATTCTGTGGTTAAGCAGCTGAGAGGCGAGTTCAGGGAGAATCCCGTTAAGAACGCTGAGACAGGGATGACCGACACGCTCGGAGGGGATTTCGGAACGCTGGTGAACATGATTTTGAGCATTCACAGGAGGTGAGAGAGTGAGGTTCGCTGACTTCTTCAACGCCCTGCTGGAGGGGAAGGTTATAGGCCAGAAATGCTTGGATTGTGGCAGTTACACCTGTCCACCAAAAGCCACGTGTGACAACTGCGCGAGCAGAAATCTCGAAGCTGTAGAGCTGAGCGGGAAGGGAGTGGTAAGAACATTCACCACAACCTACGTAGCTCCATCAGGCTACACTGAAGAGGCTCCCTACACGGTCGCAATGGTGGAGCTCGATGAGGGGCCATGGATTGTCGGAAGGATTGATTTGCCAAACGAGGAGATTGAGAAGCTAGGGCAGGACTTAATAGGGGCAAGGGTCAGTATTTACGGCAAAGAATTCCCCACTGAACCGTTCTATCCGGACAAGAAGAGAAGAGTTGTTCCGATGTTCAAGGTGGAGGGGTTGAAATGAACTTCGAGCTTGATGAAGAACACAGAATGCTCCAGAGTGCAGTTAGGGAGTTTGCTGAGAAGGAAATAATGCCATACGGCAAGGAGTATGACGAAAAAAAGGAGTATCCGATGGAGATTTTCAGGAAGGCTGCAAAGCTCGGCTACGTTGGGGCGAGTGTGCCTGAGGAGTATGGGGGAGCGGGGATGGATTATCTCGGAGAGGCTATTATCAGCGAGGAGCTGACAAGGGCGGACAGCAGCATCGGCACTGCTGTAGATTTGGCAATTCTCGGAGTTCCAATGATACTGCGGTACGGAAGCGAGGAGCAGAAGGAGAAGTACATTCCACCTGTCGTAAAGGGAAAAGCTCCTTCGGCAATAGCTATAACAGAGCCAGACTGCGGAACGGATGTTGCTGCTATGAGAACAAAGGCTGTCAGAGAGGGAGAGGAGTGGATGATAAACGGCTCCAAGACCTTCATCACCAACGGGAGTGTTGCAGGCCATACGATTATCCTCGCAAAGACTGCTGAAGTTGATCCACCCCACAGAGGGATATCCGCCTTCATCGTTGAGCCGTCAACTGATGGATATGAGGCGAGGAGAATAGAAAAGATGGGGCTGAACTGCCACGATACCGCCGAGATAACTCTGAAAAACGTTAGAGTTCCTTCTGAAAATTTGCTGGGGGAGGAGAACAGGGGATTTTACCAGCTTATGGAGTTCTTCAACGAGAGCAGGGTTAAGATTGCCGCCTTGCACCTTGGAATGGCCGTGGGGGCTTACGAGAGGGCTTTAGAGTACGCGAAGCAGAGGACGGCGTTTGGGAAGCCGTTAATAGAGCACCAAGCGATTCAGTTCAAGCTTGCAGACATGTGGAAGGACATAGAGGCTGCGAGGCTTCTCGTTTACAAAGCAGCTTGGCTCATTGACCAAGGTAAGGCAAATCCAGCTTTAAGTTCTGCTGCTAAGCTCTTTGCCAGCGAGGCTGCGGTAAGGGTTACCTACGATGCATTGCAGATATTTGGCGGCTACGGGTACAGCAAGGAGTACGACATCGAGCGCTACTACAGGGATGCGAGAGTTGGGACGATATACGAAGGTACAAGCGAGGCTCAGAGGATCGTAATAGCGAGAAGCCTGATGGGGAAGGTTAAGAAGTGAATTTTTCTGGTATTTTTATTTTGCCATTTTTGGTGGGAATTCACAGCCATCAATCTGCTCCAATTGTGAAAAAATTTTAAAATCTGACTCCAACAGCAGGCATGCTCGATTTAATTCTGAAAACAATCTGGCTCCTCCTCCCCTGCTACACACCCAACAACTTCGCTGTTCTTGTTGGTGGTGGAACACCAATAGATTTTGGAAGAACATTCTATGATGGAAAAAGGATACTTGGGGATGGTAAAACCTGGAGGGGGTTTGTAGGAGGTGTTGCAGGAGGTGTTTTCACCGCCAACATTCAGTTTGCTATTGAAAAGCTTTCAGGTGTTGCCCTCTACTCGTCTCTCCCATTTAACGAATTCTTCACCCTTACGTTTTTGCTGGCCTTTGGAGCGATGTTTGGAGACCTCTGCGGAAGTTTCATAAAGAGAAGACTCGGTTACGAAAGGGGTGCGAGACTTCTAATCCTCGACCAGCTCACGTTTCTCATAATAGCCCTGCTCATAGCTTCCCTTTACCCTCCCTTCTGGAAGCTCTTTACAATTGAAATCATCGCTCTGGCCATAGTCATAACCCCTGCTCTCCACCTCGGAATAAACTATATTGCCTACAGGCTAAATCTTAAGGAGGTGCCGTGGTGATGTCGGTTGATGCTCTGGTCAGGAGAATGATTGAAACAGGTGCACTAAAATTCGGCGACTTCGTGCTGTCTTCAGGCAAGAGAAGCAAGGTTTATGTTGACGTGAAGCTTGCCTCCACATTCCCCGACATTCTTGAGATGATTGCAGAAAGCATGGCGGCCAGGCTTAGGGATTTGGAGTTCAACAGAATAGCATGCGTTGAGCTCGGAGGAGTGCCAATTGCAGTTGCGCTCTCGCTGAAGATGAAGAAACCACTCGTAATCTTCAGAAAGGAGAAAAAAGACTATGGCGTCAAAGGGGACAGAATAGGAGAGGTGAGGGAGGGCGAAAAAGTGGTGGTTGTTGAAGACGTCATAACCACTGGTGGTTCTGCACTCTCAGCAGCAAGGAGGGTGGAGGAAAGTGGAGCAGTCGTTGTTGGAATAATTGCAGTGGTTGACAGAGAGGAGTCGGGAAAAGAGTTCATGAGCATATTGAAGCTCAGTGACTTAATCAAGGCGTATGACTCCCTCCAGTCCACCGAATCTTAGCTCTTCAAGCTCTTCTCTTTTAAACTCCTGCTCAGGATAGAAATCGTAATTCTGGAATGATTTTGTAATGATTTCTTCAGAAAATCCAATCATCTCTGCAAGAACTTCTCCGTCTTTCTTCCCCACCTTTGCCCTGTCAAACTCTTCGAGGAAGCTCTCCAGCAAATCCGGGTTTTGCTCGACAAAGCTGTTGTTCACTGCAAGGGTGCAGCAGAGGTAATCACCTATTTGCTCGCTGAATAACTCCTTTCTTCCCTCAAGCATGGTGAAATAAGGCTCCCATATAGCTATTGCCTTTAGCTCTGCAAGAGACTTAATCATACTCTCGGGACTTCTGAAGTACCTAATCTTTCCCTTCAGCCCTTTCAGCTCGAAATACTTTCTCAGGTTTCTTTCCATCGTCGAAAATTCAGAACACCCCCAGTAATCTGACTCGACACCAGAAAAAACAAGTCCTCCACCATTCAGGGCAACCTTTCTTACAATCGTGATGTTTTTCATGAGTATGCCAAAGAAAGCCTGTGTTATGAACGGAGAAGCAGCTATATCCACAATACTGTGAACGAGGTCTTTGGTGAGCTCAATGCTGCTCCCGTAAACTCTTATGTAGGCGTTCAGCTTTCTTGAAGCTCTTACCACTCTCGGATACTCACTAGCCCTCAAAATTCCGACTCTTGCCACACCTTTTACAGGTTCAGGGGAGTATTTGATCAGCCAAACTCTGTAGGACTTTCCTGAAACTTTCTTTCTCACAATCTCCTTCTCCTCCTCAAGCACCGAAAGAATTTCTGAAACTGTTGATTTGGACAGACCAGTAAGACCGGGAATTTCGCTCTGTAAAGTCCCCTCTTCTCCGGCTTTTTCCAGAACCCGCTTTATCTTTTCACTCGCATGCATTTTAGTTAGGTGTGGCAGATGATATTTTAGAATTATCTTTGATTTTTCGAGTCGAATTTTGATTATGGTTCTGAGCAAAACTATTTATACCAAAAATAACAGACCAGCTGCATGGG